>JAALKD010000002.1 GCA_011088215.1 Sphingomonadales bacterium
CCAACCAAACCCAAAACACCCACCCACCCCCCACCCCCCCCCCCCCCCCCCCCCGCCCCCCAGACTCGACGTTCCCGGTCCACTGCCAGCTGACACACTATTCCATGCAGAGGCTGGCGAACAATATGATGCAGTTTTGTGCATGTATCACGACCAAGCTCTCATCCCGCTAAAAGCATTGGACTTTTGGGGCGGAGTAAACATTACCCTAGGCCTGCCTATCATTCGCACATCACCCGACCATGGCACCGCTCTTTCCTTGGCCGGCAAGGGAGCCTGTAGGTTAGACAGTATGATCGCTGCAATCAGAATTGCCGGCGAAATGGTTGACAGGGCACGCTCGGCGGAAGGTAGCGAGGCAGGTAATGACTGATCCTCTACCGCCACTAAGAGACGTCATAAAAACTCATGATCTGCAGGCGAAAAAATCTTTCGGCCAAAACTTTCTGCTCGATTTAAATTTGACCGGGAAAATTGCGCGTGTTGCCGGTGATTTGACCAACAGCGTGATTTATGAGGTTGGCCCCGGCCCCGGCGGCCTAACCCGAGGCCTGCTAGAAAATCGTGCTAAACGCGTTGTTGCTGTGGAAATGGACCACCGCTGTTTGCCTGCACTGGAAGAAGTATCCGCTGCATATGGCGGTGTACTGACCATTCACAAGGCCGATGCTCTTGATATTAACGAACAAAAGATTCTGGAAATTCAAAACGGTGAGGACGCGCGCATTGCCTCAAATTTACCCTATAACGTAGGGACCGCGCTATTCGTTAAGTGGCTAACGATTGGCGAATGGTTGCCATGGTACAAATCTCTAACCTTGATGTTCCAGCAAGAAGTAGCAGAACGCATTGTCGCAGTCCCGGGCAGCAAAGCATATGGTCGCCTTTCTGTGCTCGCGCAGTGGCGCGGCCGTGTTCGCATTGCCATGCGGGTTCCGGCTGCAGCGTTCACACCGCCGCCAAAAGTGTCTAGTGCCATCATCCATTTTGAGCCAACGGCCCCAATCGATGACCGTGTTGCCCTTGCGGATCTGGAATTGATAGTTGCACGGGCGTTTGGCCAGCGCCGAAAAATGCTGCGCGCCAGCCTGAAAGGATTGGATGTAAATGCGCTCCAACTTCTTGAAAACGCTGGCATCGAACCTACGTTGCGCGCTGAAAACATTAGTGTTGCAGGGTTTGTCGAACTAGCGCGTCATTACGGATTGATGCGCGCCTAATATTGAAAACCTAGCTTTGGCGCTCTTCCATTAATTGGCGAACAAAGTCAGACATGCCCGGCCGCCTTTCGCGGCGGAAACGCTCTGCTCTGACAATAGCTTTCAGGTCTTCATAAGTTCGTTCTAAATCATCGTTCACCAGCACATAATCATATTCCGCCCAGTGACTAATCTCGCTTTCGGCTTGCTCCATGCGGTGTTGAACCGTTTCCTCGCTGTCTTGCGCACGATTTTTCAAGCGCTCTTCCAGCGCCTTCACGCTAGGAGGCAATATGAAAATCCTGACCAGATCAATCGCGCTGGCGCTAGACATCATCTGCTGCGTGCCCTGCCAATCGATATCAAAAATCACATCTTTACCGTCCTGCAGCGCCTCTTTTACCGGGCCCGTTGGTGTGCCGTATCGGTTTTCGAAGACGATTGCATGCTCCAATAATTCCCCACCATCAATCATTTCGCGAAAGCGTTCATGGCTGACAAAATAATAATCTTTGCCGTCTTCTTCTCCGGGCCTCGGCTCACGCGTGGTCGCAGAAACTGACATAACCACATCATCATCTTCGTCTAGGAGGCGCCGTGTCAGCGTTGTTTTTCCCGCACCCGACGGGGAAGACATTACCAACATCAAGCCGCGCCGTGTTTCGATTGGATCTGAAGACATTCGTAAACCTACATCTATTAAGCTATTGAAATAAAATATTTTTATTCGATATTTTGAACTTGTTCCCGAAATTGATCGATAAGAACTTTGAGATCTACACCGATTTTTGTCAGCTGGGCATCCCCTGATTTGGAACAAAGCGTATTAGTTTCCCTGTTAAACTCCTGACACAGGAAATCCAACCGTCTTCCCACTGGTTTTTTCTCCGCAAGCAATGATGCCGCCTCATCGAAATGGCTTTCCAGCCGATCAAATTCTTCCTGAATATCGGCTTTTACTGCCATAACTGCAATTTCTTGCGCCAACCGTTCGTCACTGACCGGTTTGTCCGACTGCTCAAGCTTCCTAATCTGGGCGGTAAAGCGTTCGCGCATGGCGACGCCGCGATCGCCCACTGCTATTTTAGCCGCAGCCAATAAATCATGCATGTTTTCCAGCTGTTTGGCCAAAAACACTTCCATGCGCCTACCCTCATCCCGCCGAGCAGCGGCAAGGTCTGCAATCAGTAGCTTCAAGTCAGTCAACAATGCCGCTTTCAGAGAGGCAAGCTCGTCCTCCGCCGGTTCCTCGCTGACCAAATCGACCACACCTTTAATCGCCATCAAGCCATCAACGCTGGCAGGCACGACGCCGGGCTGGTCACTGTAGCGCGCAGCAATTTCAACTAGATCAGCGAGTCGCGATTCGTTGACCACAAACCGTTCATTGTCAGCGGACCTGTCCACCTGAAGATTCAGAAAAACCGAACCCCTGTTCAAAGCTGTTGATATTTTCTTTTTTACATCAATGTCAAAACCGTCAAGGAACCCAGGTATTTTGGTGCGAACTTCAAGGCCCTTGTTGTTGACGCTTTTTATCT
Source organism: Sphingomonadales bacterium (assembly GCA_011088215.1). GTDB lineage: Bacteria > Pseudomonadota > Alphaproteobacteria > Sphingomonadales > Kordiimonadaceae > Kordiimonas. The sequence continues at coordinate 2,741 of JAALKD010000002.1, forward strand.
CCCAGTTCCAGCGAAAGGGCCCCACCTCACCGCCACGTCGGGTAAAACCTGTCATACTAGCAAGCGTCATAAAGCATCCCAAAAGCTGGTTGAATGAGTGTTCATTATAGTAAACTAAACGAAGATTGGCACAAAAATAGTGTCCAAACTTGTGCTATTGAACGTTTTTCTCAATGCGACACCAACGAGCCACAGTCCGATTGTGCTCAGCCAACGTTTTTGCAAAAGCGTGACCGCCTGTTCCGTCAGCCACAAAATAAAGATATGCAACATTAGCCGGATTTAAAACCGCCGCAATCGATGCCTTGCCAGGGTTTGCAATCGGTGTTGGAGGTAATCCGCCGCGCCGATAACTGTTGTAGGGCGTATCGCTACGCAAATCGCGCCTGGTTAGCCCACGGTCCAAGGGCGCACCTCCACTGAGGCCGTATATTACCGTTGGATCAGACTGTAGACGCATACCTTGCCGCAATCGATTGATGAATACCGCTGCCACCAATTCCCGTTCAGCCGCCAGCCCTGTTTCTTTTTCAACGATCGAGGCCAAGATGATTGCCTCGCGCGAATCGGTAAATGGTAAATTCACCGCGCGAGACCGCCACAATTGTTCAAATGCATCATCCATGGCTGCTTGCATGCGTACTATCAGGCCTGCTGCCGCGTCGCCCCGTTCATAGTAGTAAGTTTCCGGCAATAAGCTTCCTTCGGTTGGCAGCGTGTAGCTGGCCATATCCAGACCGAAACTAGCACGCATCAACGTTTCCACATCACTAACCGATGCGCCCTCAGGTATAACAAGCCGCCGCTTGTATGTGTCCTGTAACTCGACTTTTCCCAGAATGTCATAGAGGGTTGTCTTCGGCGGTATTTCATACTCCCCCGCATAAAGGGCACGGTCTAATCCACGCCAACGGGTTATCAATTTGAAATGCCAGGCTCGACGAACAAAACCCAGAGCCACAGCCTGCTGTGCAACACTACCAACACTGTCGCCAGCTTTTATGTATAATAACTGGGATTCAGCGTGCGCCCCCGGCGAATAGGCTATGTGGCGCACAAGGCCATGGCCTGCACCAAAAGCCAAGCAAACCGCAGCAAAAAGCACCGCAAAAATATATAAAACCCGGCTTCGCATCACAGCTTTACCCTATCAGGGTTTTTCCGCATGCAAAACCTGCGTTTTGGAATCATCTAACTCAAAACTGGAGAGTTAACCCTCGAATTTCTGAACCACGAGGGAGGCATTGGTCCCGCCAAACCCAAATGAATTTGACAGCGCAGCTTTCACTTCGCGTTCTTGCGCTTCCAGCGGCACAAGGTTCATGCCTTCGCAGCCTTCTGCGGGTTCGTGTAGATTCAAAGTCGGCGGTACAACACTGTCCTGAATAGATTTGATACAGAAAATCGCCTCAACCGCGCCAGCAGCACCTAACAAATGCCCGATTGAAGATTTGGTCGACGACATAGCCACATTATCAGCATGGCTGCCCATCAAGCGTTTTACTGCACCAAATTCAATAGGGTCGCCGATGGGTGTCGACGTGCCGTGGGCATTGATATAACCGATATCGTCCGCATTCAGCCCTGCCCGTTTGATCGCAGCGGCCATTGAGCGATATCCGCCGTTACCGTCCGGTGCAGGCGCTGTAACGTGATGTGCGTCACCCGACATGCCGTACCCGGTTACCTCACAGTATATTTTCGCACCGCGTGCTTTGGCGTGCTCCAGTTCTTCCAAAACCACAATACCAGCACCTTCGCCCATAACGAAGCCATCATGGCCAACGTCCCAGGGCCGCGAGGCCTCTTCCGGTGTATCATTGTATTTTGTCGAAAGTGCACGCGCCTGCGAAAAACCAGCAAAAGCAACGCCGCAAACGGATGCTTCCGCACCGCCAGCAACCATAACATCAGCATCATCAAGCGCGATCAAACGTGCTGCATCACCAATTGCGTGAGCACCCGTTGAACAGGCAGTTACAACCGCATGGTTTGGTCCTTTAAAGCCATATTTAATCGACACATTGCCGGAAACAAGATTGATAATCAAACCGGCGATAAAGTGCGGGCTAACCTTACGGATGCCGCGCGTATGAAGGGTTACAGCCGTGTCTGCGGTCAAAAGCAGGCCGCCAACGCCAGAGCCAATCATCACACCGGTGCGGAAACTTTCTTCTTCGCCCGGATCCGTCCAACCAGCATCTTCAACCGCTTGTTGCGCGGCAGAAACACCGAAAACAATGAAATTATCAACTCGGCGCTGATCTTTAGGCGGCATGTAATTGTCTGCGTTAAATGTACCATTTGAGCCATCACCCAGCGGCACTTCGCAAGCAATTTTGCACGGGAATGTCTCGGTATCAAACAAGGTGATTGGGCCAGCGCCCGACTTACCTGCGATCAGATGGCCCCATGTCGTATCGACGGTGTCCCCTAACGGCGAAACCATCCCCAAACCGGTAACAACAACTCTTCTCATCGACTATCCCTCATTCATTTACCAGCGCTGTGGTCGCTACAATTCTGGTGTGCACTTTACTGCGAAAAGACGCGTCTTAGAAACCTAAAAACGCCAAAAAAACAAATGGTGATTATTTATGAATAAAAAAGGGCAACAACCAAACCACCCGGCCCGGTTATTGCCCTCAATAATACTGAATCCCGCTTAGGAATTCGCGCTGATAAAATCAATCGCGTTTTTAACGGTCTGAATTTTTTCAGCGGCGTCGTCTGGGATCTCGATTCCGAATTCTTCCTCAAACGCCATTACCAGCTCAACTGTATCAAGGCTGTCAGCGCCAAGATCATCAATAAAGCTTGCAGTGTCGGTTACTTTGTCTTCGTCGACACCTAGGTGCTCGACTACGATTTTCTTCACCTTTTCGGCGATTTCGCTCATAGCTATGTCCTCGTTTATAACACCATTAAATCGGAGATCACTTAAGTCTTATATATGTCCCCGGCTGTACGGTTTCCCTGCTATTTCGGCTGGAATGACCGCGTCGCGGCTGCTCCTAACACAGTTTATTCGGTTTGAGAAGCCCAGGAACTAGAATTCCCTATTTGAACTTTTCAAACCATTACTTACGATTTTAATCAACTGCGCGCAACCCTTGGCTTGTAACCACCAAAGTCAATGACGCGCCGACGACGCTATCGCGGTCAAATCATCGCCATACCGCCATTTACGTGCAACGTCTGACCAGTAACATACTGCGCTTCTTCGCTGGCCAAATACAGAACCGCAGACGCAATATCTTCCGGTGACCCGAGCGCGCCAGACGGGATTCCGCTAGTAATCGCCGCCTTTTGATCATCGGTCAACGCATCGGTCATTGGTGTAGCGATAAACCCCGGCGCAACACAGTTGATTGTGATGCCGCGGCTAGCCACTTCCTGCGCCATAGATTTTGACATACCTATCATGCCCGCTTTTGACGCCGCGTAGTTGGCCTGCCCCGGGTTTCCGGTAACACCTACCACAGACGTAATGTTCACCATCCGGCCCCAGCGTGCCTTCATCATACCGCGCATCACACCTTTCATCAGGCGAAAAGCGCTCTCCAGATTGACCTGCAAAACCGTGTCCCACTCGTCGTCTTTCATGCGCATAGCAAGATTGTCTTTGGTAACACCTGCGTTATTAACCAGGATATCGACACTGCCCATGGCCGCAACCGCCTCCTTGGCCAATGTATCTACACTGTCGCGATCCGATAAATTGGCGGAAATAACGTGGGCCCGCCCATCCAACTCAACGGCCAATTCAGCCAGCTTTTCTGCTCGGGTTCCGGATATTGCAACGGTCGCACCCGCACCGTGCAACGCACGAGCAATCGCCGCGCCAATGCCGCCGGTCGCCCCGGTTACCAACGCATTTTTTCCTGTTAAATCAAACATCTAAAATCCCCAATTATTATGTTGCCTAATTACAATGTCGCTGCGAAAGCTTCGATATCGGCAGGGTCCTGCAAGTTTGTAGTCGCAAGGTCGCGGTCAATGCGCCGCGCCAATCCGGAAAGCACTTTTCCTGCGCCCACTTCTACCATTCGATCAATGCCCAACGATGTCATCGACCCAACGCTTTCACGCCACCTGACAGCGCCCGTCACTTGTTCAACAAGCAATGTTTTAATGCCTTCAGGCTCGCTGATTGGCACCGCTAAAACATTTGCAATCACTGGCAAGACTGGCCGTTTGATTTCGACGTCGGCCAGCGCGGCTTTCATTTCGTCAGCTGCGGGTTTCATCAATGGACAATGAAACGGCGCTGAAACTGGCAACAACAAGCCGCGTTTGGCTCCTTTAGTCTTGGCAATCTCAATGGCTCGTTCAACCGCGCCCTTGTGCCCGGAAACAACAACCTGACCGTCTGCGTTGTCGTTGGCCGCAACGACAATTTCACCGCTTGCAGCTTCTTCGCACACAGTATTCACATCATCCATGCTCAAGCCAAGAATTGCCGCCATCGCGCCATCGCCCACAGGCACAGCACGCTGCATGGCTTGGCCGCGTAACTTCAGCAGCTTGGCGGCATCAGCAATACCGAATGCACCAGTAGCTGCCAGGGCAGAATATTCGCCCAACGAGTGCCCGGCTACATGGCTGGCAATCTCATCGATTTTCAAGCCGCCTGCTTCCAGCGTGCGAATAACCGCTAGCGACACTGCCATCAACGCTGGCTGCGTATTTTCAGTCAGGCGAAGGTCTTCTTCAGGGCCTTCCCACATAATTTTGGACAGATCCTGCGACAGCGCATCATTCACTTCTTCAAAAACGAGCCTTGCCGCCGGTTCGGCTTCATCGAGCGACTTGCCCATGCCAACGAATTGGCTGCCCTGACCAGGAAACACGAGTGCGCGGGTCATTCAATCCTCCGTTATTTTATTGTTCAGGAACCATCTTATGTCCGCAGATGGCACATAGCCAACCGAGAAGGCAAGAAGTTTGACAAAAACTCTTTAAATATCAACTTCTCACCTGACCTTGGAGAACGCGCGGGGCACATTCACACAAGCACGCTGCGAGCCCGGTCATACATGTTGATCAACCAAAATAGGGTTTCCGTCAGGGTCAACAACAATGAAGCTTGCTGGGCCACTTGTTGCCTCATCCGCTTCATCAATTACCGTAACGCCCTGCTCTTTTAATGATTTCTGAATATCCCTAATATCTTTGAAGTCTGACACGGGCTGTCCGTCTGAATCCCAACCAGGATTGAAAGTCATCATATTTTTGTCAAACATCCCTTGGAAAAGCCCAAGTACACAGCTAGGACTTTTAAGGATCAACCAACCTTGGTTTTCAGCACCCCCAAAAACCGAAAAGCCCAGTCCTTCGTAAAATGCCTTCGAAGTCGCTATATCTTTTACTGTTAGACTTAATGAAAACGCACCCAAATTCATCGTATATCCTTTCTTTCATCGTTGCTGCAGTTACACTAGAACAATCGCTTCACCTTACAAACTTTCAAGAGAATTGACGGTAAAACATGACCCTCCACATTGTAAAAGTCGCTGCGGGCATTGCTACGCTGAACCGTCTCGAGGAAATTGTCGCACAATATTCCTATGATGACCCCGACCTCGGCCCGATCATGCCCATGTCATCGCGCAATCGACCCCAACGGCCTGAGGTTCTTGAGGGTGGTTCAGTTTACTGGATCATAAAAGGCAAGATCGTCGCCCGCGCCCATATTGTTGCTATCAGAGACGATGAGCGCCCAGATGGCCGAAAAGGTTGCCAAATCTGTATAACGCCAAAGGTTATTCACACAGTACCATTTTTAAAACGTGGCTTTCAGGGCTGGCGTTACCTAAAGCCTGAAGATGCGCCCGCAGACTTGATAACCGGCGACAGCGAAACGGGCAAAGGTTCAGCAGATTTGGCCAATGAGCTGCAAGCGTTAGGGCTGTTGTAGGACGCAAAAGCTCCACGGCCATTCAATATTAAACCAAATGGTTGACAATTGTTGCATCGCCCTATATTTAACCATATGGTTAAATAATGAAACAGGAGGATCAAATGCCCGACATTTTGTTAAATTTTCCAGTGAACGCACCAGTCGAAAAAGTATTTGACGCTATCGCTGCGCCTGAAGGCCTTAGTCAATGGTGGACGCTTCGGTCCGACGGAAAACCTATAGTTGGTACCACTTACGAATTGTATTTCGCTAAAGATTATGATTGGCGTGCAGCGGTTATAGAAGCCAAGCCACCGCACCGGTTGGTGCTGAAGGTAACAGATGCCACACCCGATTGGCTGGGCACCCAGGTTAGCTTCACACTCGCCGAAAGCGACGGATAAACCAAACTCAGTTTCGAGCACACGGGTTGGCCAGAAGACAACGACCATTTCCGCTCCTCCAGTTTTTGCTGGGCAATGTACCTTAGGCTTATGAAGCGACATGTAGAATTCGGCGAGACAGTTGAATACGGCAAGCGCTTGAACGTCTAGGCCGCTATGCACGAAGGGTTTGGCACAAGGTTAACCTGCCCTGCAACACCTGATATGATTACTTAAGCCAAAAAACAGCACAATTTGGCGTCTATTGTGTTATGCTATATCCTCACTTTCATTTAAAAGTGCGGGGGACGTTCGATGAAATTTGTTGTGGCGGTTGTTAGTTTCGTGCTGACCTCAATGCCAGTCTTAGCAGAAGGCGCCCAGCACAGAGCCAACCTAAAGGATGCCGTTCAGGCTTATACAAACGCGAAAATGCTAGGCCAAAAAGCCAGCACATTCCTTCATGCCGGGCCGCATACAGGTTGGCGCGCAAAATATACTTGAAAGAGCCAAATAAATTAGCGCCTTTTTCCTGGCGCTATGCCAAAGCGGCCGCCACCTATGGGGACCCTCTTGCGCTATTTCTCTATGAACAAACGTTGGATTTCCACATAGCCGCTTACGGCCACACAGACGTCAGACTCACGGCCCCATTGATTGACGCTGCAGACGAAGCCCTGCAACAAAATGAGAGAAAAATGGCCTATGCCTGGTACAGTATGGCTCGCAGGTTACTGGCGCAAAACCATCCAGACACTAGTTTCGATACCGCCCGCATTTTGATGGGCTTGGCCCGACTGCACATGGGCGCCGATCAATTGAAAATAGCCAAGCAAAAAGCACAGACGGCCATTGATTTGTTATATCGGCATTATTCCGGAGGCGCACCCACAATAGTTGCCTCAATGATATACAGGCACGGTGAAATTGAACAGGCTAGCGGACACTATGCCAAAGCTTTCGAAGCCTATAATCAGTCGTTGAAACTTTACATGGAGCATGACGCAAGCGCGCCAGACATATTCGGGCTGCACAAACGACTTATGGAGCTTAATCACACATTCGAACGGGAAAGCGACGTAACTGCACACTGTATCGCTGCACAAAAATTCCACTACGCTCGTAACAAGACAGCCATATTTGGCGCGATTTACGACCCAACTGGTCGTTTGAGCGGCCCGGACAGACAGAAACAGGGCAAAATTCGAGCGACATTCAGAAAAGGCGCCGACTGTAGGCTCCATGACATTGAAATTCACCATGCCGACGGCATCAGCCAAAAAGAGGCAAAGACATTGTTGGCGCAGGCTTATTATGCACCGATTATGATGCGCGGTATCATCACCAAAGGCGAGTATTTGACCTATTCAACACTAGCCATTTACAAAAACTGACCTACACACTTAACCTTATGGGGTTTCTCCGCTAACATGCAGAGGGGATTAAGGCGATGTTTTCACTAACTAAAATTACAGTCACTTCTATTCTGGTTTCATTTACCCTGCCCGCATATGCAGACAACAAGCAATTGCTTTCTGTCGTTTCCTCACCATTGCCAGAATACGGTCTTGTCGTGTCGCCTGACAGCAATACTGCTGTCTTTGCCAGAATGTCTGGCGCATGGGGAACACGTGAGAATATATCCAAACTTTATGTCACTCATAAGCACAAGACTGGCTGGACCCAGCCGAAACAGCTATTCGGCGCATCTTTCAGCGCTGGTGACCCGTTCTTTTCCCTGGATGGTACGAATCTGTTTTTTACCACTAATCAAACATCAGATGGTCCCCAGAAGGCGGATGATGATATTTGGATAGCCGACCATAACGCGGGGGTATTCCAGAACCTGCGGCCTTTGACTAATTTGATCTCCCCAGGAATGGAGTCTAGTCCCGTAGTAACCACAAATGGAGACCTGTATTTTTCCAGCACTCGCCCCGGGGGTCTGGGGGCTGGTGACATCTGGGTTTCGCGCTCTGAGAATGGCATTTTCCAAACGCCGGAAAATCTAGGAGCGCCAGTCAATACTGTTCACGGCGAATGGAATATTTTTGCCCAAAAAGATGAACAATATCTTGTGGTTGAGGCGTCGGGCCGCGCAGGTGCAAAATCATCGAGCGGTGACCTCTATCTATACGAGAAAAAGGATGACGGTTGGAGTTCAGCCATTCCTCTTACGCATATCAACACCACCGGCAGTGACTTAATGCCTCGGCTTACGCCAGATGATAAAAGCTTCTTTTACACGAGTTCAGGTTCGGCAAATTCAGTTGATACCGAAATACTTCTGACAAGCAGGCCCGCCTTCCTTGGTGAGAACAACCCAAGCCCAAAGCCAGTTCTTTTGGTGGCTAGCCGGTCAAATCATGAAGTGGTAGTTCTCAATCCAGATACACTTGAAGTGATAACCCGTTATCCTACCGGCCCCGGCCCGCACGAAATTGCCGTCTCACCAGATGGTAAAACGGTATTTGCACCCAATTATGGTGTTTACCCAAAGCCGCATAACGAACCAATTTTACCAACGCAAATGCAATTTACATCTCAACCATCTGATACGTTAACACGCATAAGCACGACAGCTGATGTCGCTGAAAACGCTCAATTTCCCATCTGCGCTCGCAGTCACGGCGTAACAGTCAGCTCAGATGGACATGTATGGGTTACATGCCAAAACGAAGCCCGGGTCATGGAGCTGGACGGCGTAACCGGTGCTCTTCAACAAGATTGGTTAGTGGGGGAAAAGGGTAGCCATATCCTGGTTGCAACAAGTGACAACCGCTACATAGTAACCAGCAATGTAGACTCTGGCTCAATCTCAATACTCAACCGCAAATCAAAGACTATCCAAACCGTAAAAACAGGTAAGGGTGCGGAAGGTTTAGCGCTTGCTCCAGATCATCAGAGTGTTTGGGTAGGCAATACTCAAGCGAATACAATTTCTATTGTGCGCATCATTGATGGTGTGGTTGTGCGAGAATTTTCAAGCCACGGTCGATTTCCTGTAAAAATGGTAATCGCGAAAAATAGTAGAGAAGTTTGGGTGGTGAACACCTTCTCAAGAGAAATTGCTATCCTTGATTTCAATACCGGAGAACTCAAAGAAAAAATAGCCTTTAACTCGCCCCCTCTCGGCATCCATATGTAACCTAATGGTCAGCTCATATACGCTACCTTTCCCAGATTAAATGAGGTGCGCGCTTTTGATCGCTCCTCTCGAAAGGAAATTGCCAGAACCAGCGGCGTGATGGAAGGCGACGGAATGGCGTGGCTAGCAGCAAGTCATTAGAATGATATCTTCACTTAATTCAAAAGAAACCATGACCGTATTTTGGCAAATCAAAATTGTATATGTCCTGCTTCTAGTGTCATTTGCCCTACCCTCATCTGCTAGCAACGAAAGAATAGCCGAGCTAAAAGAAGCAATTCACGCATACATCGAAGCCAAAGAACTCGGGCATAAGGCCGACACTTTCCTGCACGCGCGCCGAGCCTATAACATAGGGCGAAAACTGTATGCTAAATCTCCAAAGAATCTTGCTCCAATCGTGTTTTCCTATGCAAATGCTGCTGCCGCATATAAAGAACCAATCGCTCTGGAAATATTCAAAAAAACACTGGGCATTTATGCAAAAGCCTACGGCGCGAAACACACAAACTTGGCCCCGCCGTTAATCGAGGCAGCCGAGGAGGCAATACACCGTAAAGAACCGGAAGCGGCTTATTCTTGGCTCGCTAAGGCTCGCGAACTATTGAACGGCGAAGATTTTGAGGACGGTTTTCTCCGGGCCCGTCTGCACATGAGCCTTGCACGGTTATTTCTCAATTCAGATCAGCTAAGCCGGGCGGAGAACCACGCATCGCAATCTATCGAGCTTGCCACTAACTCCAATCCGGCCAGCACGTTTACCAAAGAAGCAAACCTTTACTTCTGGCACGGCCAAGTGACACGCAAGTTGGGCTTATATGATTTAGCCAGCAATTCGTATCTCAAAGCTCTTTCCGTATTTTTAAAAAATGAACCGCGAGCACGACAGGTTCTATCTATCCATCTCCATATGGTCGAAGTGAGCCATCAGCTTAGCAAAACAGATCAAGCAATTTTTCACTGTATTGCCGCAGAAAAATGGGAAAACGGACGGAATAGAAGCATGTGGTGGCCTATTTACGACCCGTCTGGACGCACTACTCGCGGCGACACACCAAAGACAGGGCAAATACTTGCTGGATACGTTAAGGCGGAAGATTGCCGCGCACATGATATTGTTATCCACAAAACAATCGGCATTAGCCCTGAAGAAGCTAAAATTATTTTGCAGAAAGTTTATGTTGCGCCAAGTTTACTGAGAAATAGTAAAAACGCTGACCAGAAGGTTCCCCAAATAAACATTGATGTCTATTAACTATGTCAGCCACTGCCCCGCACTTTCCCTTGCAATTTCTTAAACCTACGTCTATGAAGGCGCGTCCTTTGAGATGGCTGATTCGAATGATGATGCGAAACAGGGACATGAAGCGAGCTGGAGGCCCCTGCTCATGGTGACTGGGGTGCGATCAGCACATAGGAGTAGAACATGGCTTTATACGAGCATGTTTTCATTGCGCGCCAAGACGTTAGCGCGACGCAAGTTGAAAACATTACTGCCGAATTCTCGAAAATTATCGAGGACAATGACGGCAAAGTCGCCAAGAGCGAATATTGGGGCCTGAAAGGTCTCGCATACCGCATTAAGAAAAACCGCAAGGGTCACTATGTGATGCTGCACCTTGATGCCCCCCATGCAGCTGTTGCTGAAATGGAACGTCAGGTACGCCTGAACGAAGATATTCTTCGTTACATGACTGTGCGCGTCGAAGAGTTGGAAGAAGGCCAATCGGTTGTTCTTCGCTCTAAAGCAGAAAAAGACCACCGTCGGGGCCCTCGCCCAGACAACCGGGGCCCTCGCCCTGACCGCGGTGATCGCAATGACAGGAAGGCATCTTAATCATGGCTGCAGGTCGTCCATTTTTCCGTCGTCGCAAAACATGCTCGTTTTCCGGCGAGAACGCACAGACCATCAATTATAAAGATGTTCGTCTGTTGCAAAAATATGTATCCGAACGTGGCAAGATCGTTCCCAGCCGTATCACTGCGGTTTCTGCAAAGAAACAGCGTGAGCTTGCGAAAGCAATCAAACGGGCCCGGAACATCGCTTTGCTGCCGTTCATCATTCAATAGAACCTGAGGGAAGGAGACAATCATGGAAGTCATTCTCTTGGAACGGGTCGAAAGACTTGGTCAGATGGGCGATGTTGTAACCGTTAAAGACGGTTTTGCCCGTAATTTCTTGTTGCCAATGAAAAAAGCGCTTCGCGCAACCGCCGGTAACAAAGCAACCTTTGAAGCTGATCGCGCGCAGCTTGAAGCAGATAACCTCGAGCGCAAAGCCGAAGCAGAAGCTGTTGCAAAAGCAATGGCCGACGTGAAAGTGGTAATGATCCGCGCAGCCGGCGAAAGCGGCCAGCTGTATGGTTCTGTATCCAGCCGCGATATCGCAGAAGCTGTCACTGAAGCTGGTGTTGGTATCAGCCGCAACCAGGTTGTTCTTGATCGTGCGATCAAAACACTTGGCCTGCACGATGTTGTTATCCGCCTGCACCCTGAAGTTTCAGAAACTGTTGTTGTCAACATCGCGCGCAGCGCCGATGAAGCCGAAACACAGTTTTCCACAGGGTCCGCTGTTGTTGCGTCCGAGCATGAAGAATTTCAAGCGGACAACGAGTTCGTTGAAGAAGTTGCTGAAGAAGATGCGGAAGCTGTTTCTGATGAAGCAGTCGAGGCTGCGGCCGGCGACGCTGGAACGTCTGATGAAGCGGAAGCTGAAGTTTCTGAAGAAGAAGCAAAAGAAGAATAGCCTTTCTTCATCATACCGAATTAGAAAAGGTGGCATTCGTGCCGCCTTTTTTTATCTCCAAATACATGCCCTGCAACAAGTTATCCCCATAGTTATCCCCCTGTGGAAAAAACATCGTGAACAATCAAACTTATTCGTTTGTTCAGCCAACCGAACACGTCATGATGGCTGAAATATATATTCAGGGCTGGGGACATCATGGAAGCTGCACGAACAGACGACGCTGCAAACGACGAAGACGGCGGGCTGGGCTATCGTCAGGCACCGCATAATCTGGAGGCAGAACAAGCACTTCTGGGCGCTATCCTGGTTAACAACGAGGCTGCACAAAAGGTTCAGGGTTTTCTGATGCCTGAACATTTCTTCGAACCCGTGCACGGACGCATATTCGAATCAGTCGTCAAACTGATGGACAAGAACCAGATCGCCGATCCGGTGAAACTAAAGCCTTATTTCGAACATGACGAAGCGCTCGCCGATGTTGGCGGCGCCCAGTATCTTGTGCGCTTGGCAGCCTCTGCAGCCACAATCATCAATACTGAAGACTATGGCCGTACGATCTATGATCTTGCCATGCGTCGAGCGCTTATCCAGATCGGTGAAGGCATGGTTATCGATGCCTATGATGCACCAGTCGACGCTGAAGCGACCGAACAAATTTCCGAGGCGGAAAAGCAGCTGTTTGATCTGGCGGAAATGGGCCAAGCAGACTCTGGGCCTCAATCATTTTCCCGTGCGTTGAAAACTGCGGTGGAAAACATTGAAAGTGCCTACAAAGACTCTGACAGCCTTTCCGGCATCACCACCGGATTAACCAGGCTAAACGAGCAAATTGGCGGCATGCATCCGTCTGACCTTGTCATTCTTGCCGGGCGGCCTGCTATGGGAAAAACTGCACTGGCAACAAACATCGCTTTTAACGCAGCCAAACGATGGACCGATGATTTGATTGCCGGGCATGATATGGACCGTTCAAAAGGTGCCGTCGTGTGTTTTTTCAGCCTGGAAATGTCGGCGGACCAGTTGGCGGCCCGGATACTATCTGACCGTGCTAACCTCCATTACCAAGGTGCAGACCCAATCCAGTCGCACGCTATGCGCCAGGGCAAATTAACTGATGAACAATTCATGGCAATCTCACGGGCAGCGATGGAGATGGAGGACATGCCACTCTTTATCGATGATACACCGGCTCTTACAATTGCAGGATTAAGAACCCGGGCACGGCGACTGAAACGCCAACACAAGTTGGGCATGGTCGTGGTTGATTATTTGCAGCTATTACGCGGCTCGGCAAAATCAGGAGGTCACGAAAACCGCGTTCAGGAAATTTCTGAAATTACACGCGGTCTCAAAGGTTTAGCAAAAGAACTTCAAGTGCCGGTTCTCGCACTATCGCAGCTCAGCCGTCAGGTCGAGCAACGAGAAAACAAACGGCCTATGCTATCCGATTTGCGCGAATCCGGCTCCATTGAGCAAGACGCAGACATGGTAATGTTTGTTTTCCGCGAGGAATATTACAAAGAAAAAGACCAGCCTTCGACTGCTGAGTCTGAGCAAGTAAAACACAAGGAATGGCAGACCCAAATGGACCAGCTCCGAGGAAAAGCGGAACTAATTGTTGGAAAGCAAAGGCATGGGCCTGTCGGGACTGTGCATTTAGCCTTCAAGGCAGAGGTAACGCGCTTCACTGATCTCATCGAAGATGATCACACGTCCGAGATACATTAGACAGAAGCGCAAATGAGGCCTATGCCTGTGGCCTAGTCACAAGCAATAACAGTAACGGAACCGTCTTCACGGGTGACAGAAATACTGTCCTGTCCGTCTTCGCATTCAATTTTACCATCTTTGGTGAAAACAACGGTTTTATCACCCATTGTTTTGATTACGATCTCATCGCCATCAACATCCACATCAATGGACACGTCATAACGATAGTCGTTATCATCGTGCCGATAATTCCTGTCTTCATCTGAAAACAGGCTACCAATCGCCATAAAAACGACAATGCCGCCAACCGCGCCGCCAAATATTTGATTTCTGGTCATTTTACATCCTCCCCGCTGGTTAAAACCAAACTTTTACTTCAATATTATATGGACAACATCCCGTTCATTTAAAGGGCTGATAGACAATTACAGTCATTGGGTTTGGCTTACTGCGCAAAAATGAACCGTCAGCAGATACTATTCATAACCTCTGTACTGAGCCAAATACTCAAACTTTACAGCTTCCTAACTGTCAAGTTGCTTGGCTTTCCCGCCAACTACTCAACAATTTAACCCAACCTTCAGCAGATTGCCGCGAATATTGAATATGCTCACCATCATAAACTTCTGCTAGAATGTCAGCGTCATTCTGGCTGGCCCATTTGATCACAGGCTCCAACGCACGCGCCACCGCGCCGGGGTCCTTTACCGACCCGCCGCTTGCTTCATATGAAACAGATCGGATTAGGTTTTCGTTGTTAAACTGAAATTCCATACGAGCCTGAAGTGGTGGTACACTCAACAATTCGAGAAAGTTGTTCGTTTCGGTCAGGTCAACGACTACCGCCTCCGCGACAGTCTCCGCAACAGTATATGAAAACCGGGCCTTGGTTCCCATATCCCATCCCAAAGAACTCAGAATTTGTGCTTTGTTCAACTCGTAATCGGTGCCGACGAAGTTCATCACCACATTGGCAGCGAGAAACGTGCCAGCATAATCAAGGTCATGCTGGTTTAATGCAGTGATATAGTTTTCCACTGTATTTAACAGCGCTTCTATTTTTGGTTCCATATGCTCGGCTTCGCTGGTTTCAACCAAAATTCTGCCTCTTGGATATAGGCAGTTTAAACCTGATTTAAAGCCCAAACGTTGGCTAGCGCTCCAACATCGGCGCCAACCCAGCCATTACAAACCCATCATATTACGGCTATCTTTGGGAATAAATAACCGCATACCGTCAACTTTAGCGGTTGCCTCCACTTGGCAGCCGAGCCTTGAGGTTCTCTTTAGCCCGCTCGCCAAATCGAGCATTTCTTCCTCGTCTTCACTGGCCTTGGGCAACAGATCGAAGAATTTTTCCTCGACAATCAAATGACAAGTCGAGCAGGCCATATTGCCCTCACATGCACCCTCAATATCAATACCTACAGACTGCGCCAATTCCAGAAGCGTTGTCCCCGCCGCGCCGGACACCGACGTCTCATCGCCATCGTGGTTCACGAAGATAACCGTCACATCGCTCATGTGCATCCGCCTTGCTTAAATACGGCTTCGCTGATTTTTCCAATCGCGAAATCTATTTCTTCGTCCGTCGTGAAACGGCCAATACCTAGTCTAAGTGAAGCCTTGGCATCTCTTACAGATAAGCCAATAGCATCCAAAACATAGGACGGACCAGCCACCGCAGACGCGCACGCCGCTCCGCTCGACACAGCAAGCCCACGGATGTCCGCAAACAGCCGATCACCGTCTAAACCAGGAAAGCATACATTCAAATTTCCGGTCCACCGCATGTCAGTATGACCATTGATTTTCATTCCCGGTGCGGCGCTACCAAGGTCGCCTACAATGCGTTTCATCATGGTTACCAATCGCCCCTGCTCCTGCGCCATTTCAGCAGCACATAAATCAGCAGCTTTGCCGAAGCCCGCCACTAGTGCAGGTGCCTGCGTACCCGCGCGCATACCGCCCTCTTGCCCGCCACCGTGCATTTGCGCCGCAATGGCTGTGTCTTTGCTTTGCCGCCGGTACAGAGCGCCGACACCTATAGGGCCGTATATCTTGTGCGCAGAAATGCTCATGAAATCGATGTTCATAGCCTCGACATCAATCGGTATTTTGCCATAGGCCTGCGCTGCATCAGTATGAAACAACGCTCCTCGCTCACGGCAAATCGCACCAATATTAGCCAACGGCTGAATAACACCGATTTCATTGTTTGCCGCCATAACTGACACGAGCGCCGTATCTTCACAGATGGCATCTTCCAGTTGGTCAAGGTCTATCAACCCGTCACTACCTACTGTCAGTGTAGTCAGCCGGTACCCCGCACGCTCACAAGCTGCTGCTGCTTCCAGTACGCATTTATGTTCCGTTACGACAGTAATCAGGTGCGGCTTTACTGCACCCCAATGTTCCATCACGCCCTTAATCACCAAATTGTTGGCCTCAGTCGCACCGGATAGAAAGGTGATCGCCTCTGGCTTGGCAGCGATCACGCCTGCAACCTTTTCCCGCGCAACGTCAATCGCCGCATCAGCCTCCCAGCCAAATCTGTGTTCTGCAGAATGCGGATTGCCGAATTTTTCGGTTAGATAGGGCATCATCGCCGCAAGTGCCCGCTCATCCAACGGCGTGGTTGATTGATAATCCATATATGCGAACTTAACAGTCATGCAATCGGCCGATCCGTTGTACGACCATAAAGGCTTTTCCAGGCAGTGATCAGCGCGTTTACATCACTGTCCTGAGTCATACGTCCCAACGACACCCGAATCGATGCGTATGCGGTTTCCTCGTCGTATCCCATCGCCGACAGCACATGCGACACCTTTACCTTGCCTGAAGAACATGCCGAGCCCGACGACAGACATATGCCGTTCAAATCAAAATGCATTACTTGAGTCTCACCTTTGACACCCGGCATGGCAACACAGCTGGTGTTCGGTGTGCGTGGCACAGCGCGGCCGATTATGCAGGCTGTGTTGGTGTGATCTGAAACGGCGGCCTCGAACCGGTCGCGCATAGCGGCGATTCGCGGTACTTCACCCAGGTCATCCATCGCCTCAAGCGCGGCAACACCGAACCCAACAATGCCTGCAA
This sequence comes from Sphingomonadales bacterium, assembly GCA_011088215.1. Taxonomy (GTDB): domain Bacteria; phylum Pseudomonadota; class Alphaproteobacteria; order Sphingomonadales; family Kordiimonadaceae; genus Kordiimonas. The sequence goes on from JAALKD010000002.1 coordinate 19,735, forward strand.
CATTTTCTGTACCTGAACGGCGAGCAAGTTCCTGCCCACCGCCAGCAATCAGTGGCGCCAACGGCGCGGTCGGAGCGGTGATGATGGCCCCAACGCCTTGTGGACCACCGAGTTTATGGCTGGACAGCGTCAGATAATCCGCACCCAGCGCGTTGAAATCAATATTGATTTTCCCAGCTGCCTGTACCGCGTCGGTATGCAGACACGCTCCAAATTCGTGAACGATTTGCGCGATTTCCTGGACCGGTTGAATAACGCCAGTTTCGTTGTTGGCTAGCATAACCGACACCAATGCTGGTGAGGGAGACTCGGCAAGCAGAGCACGTAATTGGTCCTGGTTAATCACGCCATCGCTGTCCACACCGCAAACAAACATAGGTACGCCAGCAAGTTTAGCTGCCGCCAGAGCGCTATCATGCTCAATGGCCGAAACGATGACGCTGGCGGCCCCTGCCCCTCGAATAGCTGCATTATTAGCTTCGGTTCCGCCTGAGCAAAATGTCACGTCGCGAATTCTGCATCCGGCAAGCGCCGCTACCTTTGTGCGTGCCTCTTCCACCAATTTCCGAGCGCTGCGTCCCGCTGCGTGAACCGACGATGGGTTTCCAACCACGCGCATGGCATCGGTTACTGCGTCGATAACGCTGGTGCGAATCGGGGCAGTAGCATTGTAATCCATGTAGATCGGTGCGGTCATATGTCGTCAAATAGGCGGAATGTGGCCAACGTTCAATTCTAATTTGTCCAAAAACAACAAGATAACTTGCGAATCGAGTAAAAAAATCGATATATCGTGAGTAACAGTGATAAGCCATATTACGGCTTCGCCAACAACATTAGTGCAAAAGAAAAGAATATATGCCCGAAATTATTTTCAGTGGACCCGCGGGTCGGCTTGAAGGCCGGTATCAGCCCGGCAAGTCACCCACGTCTCCTCTTGCTTTGATCCTGCATCCACATCCGCAACATGGCGGTACGATGGATAATAAGGTCGCTTACTACCTGTACCACGCATTTGTGCACCGCGGCTTTGCCACGCTGCGCTTCAACTTCCGAGGCGTTGGACGAAGCCAAGGCGAATTCGACAGCGGCGTCGGAGAGCTCTCAGATGCAGCGTCTGCGCTGGACTGGATGCAGGCAATGAATCCAAATTCAACCGGTACCTGGATCGCAGGTTTCTCGTTCGGTGCCTGGATCGGCATGCAACTCCTAATGCGTCGCCCGGAAATCAAGGGTTTCATCTCGGTTGCACCGCCCGCCAACCTGTATGACTTCTCATTCCTTGCGCCCTGTCCATCGTCTGGCTTGATTGTTCAAGCTGATCAGGACGAACTGGTTACGCCGATTTCGGTAGTAAAACTGGTTGAAAAGCTGAAGACTCAAAAGGCCATCACCATTGATCATGATGTGATCAAGGGCGCGACACATTTCTTCGAATCAGAATTGAACGCCCTAATGATGTCGATCAATGGCTATTTGAACAAACGGCTTTCCGGCGACGAATAATCCACCGCGAATGCACGACCGAAACAGCAGCCACTATGGCTGCTGTTCGTCCAACTCCAGAATCACGGCAACTCCCGCCGAAACAAAACCAATACCAAACAACATCCCGCTCACCGCGAAAGCAAACGGAGAGTGGGATAGGCTTGCCATAATTCCGGCCACCAGCGCGGCCAACCAATATAGCGCCGCAGATTTCATCACTCCAACCCACAACATGGCAGCTGAAAGGCCAGCCAGGCCCACCAACAAAACTGCTGCACCTAGTTGGTAAAGGTCTACACCCCACAAAGTTCGATCTGGACCTACGATGCTAGCAAGACCGACAACCGTCACTAGAAAACCGACCAAGCCCAGCCACCCCAACTTCTCGGCCTGCCTGAGGTAAATGGCAAACAGTCCTAGCAGCAGGCTTATGTCTATAAATCCGTAGAATATCTCCAGCCCCAGCACACCTTCGCTGTAGGGAATAAAACTAGAGATTACACGCGGCATGCCCCCCGCAATAGCAGCGAGCGCGCCGGTGTATAATAATATCCGGTATGTCATTTCGGATCAGCGTAGCTGATAACCTCAAACTCTATGCCGTCATTGTCGTAGAAGTAAAAGCGCCGGCCGGGCTCATAATTGCCATGGTTTTCCGGCGTATATCCGGCTGCAACAACCTGCGCCTCGGTTTCATCCAGATCATCTACAACGATACCCACATGGTTCAAACCGCCCTTGACTTTATAACTTGAGGCCGTTGGGTCGCCCGGCGTCCCCACCGAATAAACCGCGAGATAACTGTCTTGTGTACCAACATGAACCGTGTAGCCTCCGTTCAAAGAAGGTCCTTGCCAACGTACCTTCCAACCGAACAGCCGCTCCATCATCGCAGCAGTCTGTTTGGGCTCGCTTACAGTTAAGTTTACATGTTCCAACATTGCGTTCGTCATTTTCTTATCCTCTTTCAACCGAAGTTTTTTCTTGATTTTCTTAACGTAATTGCTCAACCTTACTTGAGGTCAAGCTATTTTTTTAAATTTGAGATTTTATATGAAACGACCAACAGATTTGCTTTCAATCGGCCAGTTGGCAGACCGAACAGGTCTTTCGGTCTCAGCCATACGTTTTTACGAAACCAAAGGCCTTGTCGCGCCAACGAGAAACCAAGGCGGCCAGCGCCGTTTTCACCGGTCAGATATTCGCAGGCTTTCGTTTGTCATGATTGCCCAGCAATTGGGCTTGCCAATCCGCGACATTGTCTCTGCCCTCGCAACCTTGCCACAGGGGGGCGCGCCAACCCAAAAAGACTGGACAAGAATTAGTAGAGAGGTTCGCGACGAGTTAGACAAACGTATCGACGCATTAATCCGCTCACGCAAGAATTTGGATGGCTGCATTGGCTGCGGATGTCTGTCGCTAAAAAAATGCACCCTATACAACCCGGATGACAAAGCCAGCGCACTGGGAGCAGGCCCCCACTATGCTATTGGAAATCGGCGCGAACCAAACACGGCCCGCTAGACATACATAAACTTATCGAAAAGTACGTGGGCGCCGTTTGGGCATGTGCGCAGTGCCGCCGGGCGTAGGCTTCTCGCAGCCAGTTGTCTCCGGAAAGCTGAGCGGCAGGCCCCGCTCGCTACGCACTGCTAAAAAGGCAAATGCCTCTGCTTCCAGCGCATCGCCGCGCATGCCCAAAACTTCTACGGGGTCTACTAGAACAGGTAGCCGTCGCCGCAAGCGACGCATCAACGTCATATTGTGACGACCACCACCACACACGTACCAAGCCTCCGGAGGTCTAGGGAAATGGCTTTGCGCCGCCACAACTGATTCGACAATAAAGTCCGCAAGGGTCGCCGCTCCATCTTCCGCCGACAGGCCGCGCACTGCCTGGGTATTAAAATCATCTCGGTCCAGTGTTTTTGGCGGCGCATCGTCAAAATAAGACGACGCCATCATTCCCATCACGACTTCTTCGTGACTAATACCCCGCGCAGAAAGATTACCGTCTTTGTCATAACTATCATTAGTATGAAGCTGCGCCCAATCATCTAAGGCGGCATTGCCTGGACCGGTGTCAAATGCCACAATCTGAGGGTCCGCTGGGTCGTCCTCAAGCGACAGCCATGTTACATTGGCGACTCCACCTAGGTTCAGCACCGCAACGGTCTTGTGGCGGCTAGCCTTTGCCATTTGCGCTGCGTGATATATGGGCACCATCGGCGCACCCTCGCCGCCTGCAGTCATATCTGCGGTGCGAAAATCATTGATAACTTTGATACCGGTCTGCCCCGCTAGCCGTCCGCCGTCACCGATCTGCCATGTCCACCCGCGCTCAGGCCGGTGGCTGATGGTCTGACCGTGGAAACCAATCAGGTCAACTGTGTCAGTATTCTGGCCGGTCACAGACAGTAATTCACCGACGGCCTCGGCATGCCAGTCAGTTAACTCTTGCTCAATCAGCTTAATCTCGGCTGGCGTATCCACAGGCACCGCACTGGCAGACGCTAAATGAATAGCTTCCTTCAACGAGTCCCGCATTTCAGCTGAGTACGGAAGCGTGAGCGAAGGGCCCAACCGATCAACCCGCACTCCGTCGGTGTAGACCAGTGCAGCATCTACGCCGTCCATCGACGTACCACTCATCAGGCCAATCGCGCATTTAATCTCGCCCGGGTCGCCGATTTTAACCATAAAACATCTTTCACACTGGTTTTGAACTACCAAATCAGCAAATGTGGACCCATACTGTCCAATCGGCCAAACAGGCTTTGTCTTTGGCTAACCCTATGCTACATCACGCCGCTAACCAAATCCTTAATTGCAACTATAAACCGTGCAGACAAACCCATGACAAGCTTGAAATCTGACTTTCTTCATATCCTGACCGAACGGGGCTTTATCCATCAAGTTACCGACCTTGAAGGGCTGGATGCCAAAATGGCGGCCAAAGAAAAAGAAGGCCCAATTTCAGCCTATATCGGCTTCGATTGCACGGCACCGTCTCTGCATGTGGGCAGCCTTGTGCAAATCATGATGCTGCGCTGGCTTCAGAAATGCGGCCACAAGCCAATTGCGTTGCTTGGTGGCGGCACCACGAAAATCGGTGATCCGTCTGGTAAGGATGAAAGCCGCAAGATGTTGACCGACGATGACATCGCTGGGAACATGGATGGTATACGTACGATTTTTGATCAATTTTTAGACTTCAGTGGCGACGACCCTGCTTTAATGATCAACAATCAGGAATGGCTGGACAGTCTTGAATATATTCCATTCCTCCGCGAGATCGGCACCCATTTCACCATTAATCGAATGATGACCTTTGATAGTGTAAAGCTTCGCCTTGAGCGCGAGCAACCGCTTACCTTTCTAGAGTTCAACTATATGATCATGCAGGCCTACGACTTTATGGAACTGGGCAAACGCTATGGTTGTTCTTTGCAAATGGGGGGCTCGGACCAATGGGGTAATATCGTAAACGGTATGGAGCTTGGCCGTCGCTCTGCGGGCTTGTCACTATACGGCCTAACCACGCCATTAATCACCACCGCAGACGGCAAGAAAATGGGCAAAACCGCCGAAGGCGCGGTTTGGCTGAACGAAAGCGCCCTATCCGCTTACGATTACTGGCAGTTTTGGCGCAACACCCAAGATGGCGATGTGGGGCGCTTCTTGCGGCTGTTCACTGACCTACCTATGGATGAGATCAAGCGACTCGAAGCTCTTGAAGGCGCAGAAATCAACGACGCCAAAATCATTTTGGCAAACGAGGCGACCAAAATGTGCCGCGGCGCAGAAGCGGCTGATGCAGCGAATAAGACCGCACGCGAAACTTTTGTACAAGGCGGCGCAGGCACAGACTTGCCAACCGTTACAGTTGCAGCAGGCAATTTCGCTGACGGTATGTCAGTGATTGAATTATTCATCGAAGCTGGATTAGGTGCCTCCAAAGGCGAAGTAAGGCGCCTGATCAAAGGCGGCGGTGCCAAAATCAACGACGTGAAGGTTGGCAGCGCCGATGACACCGTTGGCACCGACGCATTCGCTGAGGGTCAGATCAAGCTTTCCGCCGGAAAAAAACGCCACGCCCTTGTCAAGCAGGGTTGAGGTCGCCCAGAATATCGATAAGCTAAGCCCTCAATTGGTTGAGGGAGTGGCATATGAGAACGCTTTTAATTGCAGGAATCCTATCAATATCAACGAGCTTGTCGGCGCAAGAAGCGCCGCGGCTAGACGAAGTGATATTGGTCGACCTCAGCCACACCTACGATCAAACCACCCTATTCTGGCCCACCTCACCGATAGCCTTTGAACATAACAAGCTGGCCTACGGTCCATCGGGCAATGGGTACTTTTACTCTGCCTACACTTTCGCGACACCAGAACACGGCGGCACCCATCTGGATTCACCTATCCATTTCTCCGAGGGTGCAAAAACCGTTGAACAATTACCCATCGGAGACCTGTATGCTCCGCTGGTGATCCTCGATGTGACGCCGCAAGCCGCCGCAAATCGAGACTATCGGCTTGCGCCGAGCGATGTAGAAGCTTACGAGGCGGTTCACGGACCGATTAAACCGGGTACAGCAGTATTGGTGCGTACCGGCTGGTCGCAGCACTGGCCGAATGCTAAGGCTTATCTGGGCGACGACACAAAAGGTGACGCCAGCAACTTGAGTTTCCCGGGCTTCGGCGCGGCCGCAGCCAAAATGTTGGTAGACCGCAAAGCTGCGATGATTGGTATCGACACGGCTTCCATCGACTTCGGGAAATCAAAAGACTTTGCCGTTCATGTTGTTATTGCGGGAGCAAATATTCCTGCGCTTGAGAACCTGACTAACCTTGATAATCTGCCGGTCTCAGGCGCATACATTTTGGCCGCGCCAATGAAAATTGGTGGTGGGTCTGGCGCCCCGGCACGGGTCATCGCTTTCGTTCAAAAGCCAAATTAACCCTCATCGCCCCCGCTGGGGTCCAAGGGGTCACCAGTTTCTTCAGGTGTTTGATCTGCAGCAGGTGCTTCCACGTCCGCGACACGACCCTTGCGACCTTCGAACAACAATCGTAAAAAACCTGGTGCAAGCCCAGACAGCGCATTCACACTCACATCTGGTTCTTCCGTCGTGCCTTTAACCCTGTAAGCTACGCCAAACAGGCCTTTGCCATCACCGCCTGAAAACAAACCGCCAACCAGAGGTATATTTCCCAGCAGCGAATTGATGCCGTAGGCTGGCACCACAACACCGTTTACATTTATCAGCCCATCAATAGTGGCAATTTCACCCTCCATGGTCAGACCGACCGTGGGACCATTAGCCTTAATTCCACTGAACTCTATGATGCGACCATCATATTCAAACGGAACTTCAAGTACGTCCAATTGTAGCGGTTTTCCGTCTAAATAGTCATCGAGTCCCGAAATCTCGCCTCTGGTTATTCCCTCGCCCAAAGTAGCCTTGGGTACTAATGTCGCCTCACTGACATTCATCTTGCCATCAAGATGCCATTCCTCACCCCAACCGCGGGTGCGAGCATCCAATGTAAGTGTCCCCCCCTCGACATGGGCGAAAAAGCCCATGCCACGCAACACACGGCCTCCGTCATCAGTTCGCACACTGAATGGACGAGTTCCATCAACAGAGTCTGGATCATTACGAACTGAAATATTAATGGGTGTCTTGGCTTCTCCCGTAACAGCGTCAAGGGTCAACATGTTAGGTTGGCCTTCCCGAAATTCCAGTTCAAGTGAAGCATCATCCCATTGCTCCGTATTTTCTAACAATATCCGGTCAGCGGACAACGAAAGATCAAATTCAGTTGCAGGTTTGTTGACCGGAATATTGGCACCGTGATCTTGTGCGCGAACGGCATTCTCGTCTGGTCGTAAAAATGGAGAAAGGTCAAACTCCTCGGCCTGTACATCAATTTCCATTGGCCTCCCAGCCTGCTGATCTAACGTGGCGATCAACTGATTTGCACCAACCTGCCGGGCCTGAATTTCTGCGTCAAATATACCGCTATCTTTCGGGCCAAAGTTGATACTTGCAACCAAATCAATATCTTCACCCTTTACAAGTAGAGGCGCTACTGTAGTTCCACCGTCGGAGAAAACCACGCCGCCGTTTATCGTTGCAGGTGCACCAATCGGTTTCGACCATGCCAGTTGCGGCAGGTGTAACTGAGCGGTCGAGGCATCAGCGGTAAAAGTTCCATGGGAAAATTTGAAATTTCGCCCTTGAAACGACGCTTCGGCGTGTGCTTTACCCTCGAGAAAATCGTCAACATCCACGCCCAGTGCTTTGGTGTCTTCTGCATCCATATCACCGCGCAGCACAACCAAAGTTGTATCCGCAGATGGATCATCGCGGCCAGCAGCAAAATCTTCTTCCCAGCGCAAGGCCACTGGCACGCCGTTCAAGAGACCGTTGCCCGCCGCACTCAAACGGTCCCGGCTAACCCTCAACGACAATTGAGCCCCGGACAGGCCTTCGCCCCCCAACAAATCTTTGACCGATGTGTTTGCCAATTCGGCAGTTACGTCGTAGGTCGTGCTGCCAGGCGGCGGTTTGGCAATTAATGGGCTGCGCACAATTGCCTTAACCGTGGCAGTACCATCCAACCTGTCAATATCGAGATTCGCTTTTTGGGCTACCAAAAGTGGTGGATAATCAATCAATCGCATCAGGTTTTTTACATCGCCTCGAGCGAATATACTAAACTCGCCGACCCCCTTGTCGCGAACATGAATATCGCTAAGCCTTACTTCGCTGCCGCCAACCGGCATGCCCAAAAGCTGGCCCTCAGCGATTGAAATTGTCAGGCCTGTTCGCGTTAACACGGCAGCGCCAGCCGCCCCGACAATCGGCGGCATAGTCTTGATAAATTTGGAATCCAGTCCGCCAAAATCGAAAGTTAGCTCATAAATGCTTTCGTTCAGGTACGCCCCCATGCCAGACGGCGCTGCATCTACCCGAAAGCTCAAATTTGTAGTGGTACCTGTAACCATATGCTGATCAATCCAGGCCCGCGCGCCGCGCTCCCGCCCATCTGGATGGCGCTCGATTGGCCAACAATCCAAAGCATCCATAACCGACAGATCTGTCGTTTTCAATTCAAGTTGGACGCCAGGAATGTTGCTGGTTTGATGCCAATATAACAACCCGTTGCCTGTCACTTGGTTATCCTCAAGTGTTAGGTCAATCTGGTCAAAAACCAATATTTTTTCACGTGCATTATATGTTCCAATAATCGCACCAAACGTAACAGGCGCCGGCATTGGAAATACCGCGGGATCATAAATCTCGCCCTCGCCTAACGTCGCTTCAATGTTAGCTGACCGCAATCCAACGCCAGCATCAATATCCAGATTAAGGCTGAGATCAATCGGCAATTGAAAATACTTAAGCTGCTTGGGTAGACCCGCTTCCGCCGGAAAAGATGATGGATAAAAGTCCTTCAGGGAGGCCAGAAGTGACAAATCACCCCTTGTAGGGTTCGCACGTCCCAAAAGCTGGGTTTTGATTGGGTTACCACCCACCGAGGCCTCAAGCTGGGCTGACAAATCAATCTCGGCACCATCCTGTTGCAACACAAATGTAGAAACAGACAAGCGGCCTTCCGATAAGTTATCGCCTCTGTATAGGCGTACCGACATTTTATCAAAAGCAACGCGTTCCAACGACGGTGCAGTTGCCAGTAGTCGCAACGCAAAACGGTTAAATGCCTCAGTTAACGGTATAAAAATTTCCGGTCTCGGTATCCCGCTTTCGCCGAACAGGTCTTTGAACAAACTATCGTCAGTCGTATCACTAAAACCGCCGAGGTCAGATATTCTGATATCTGCGCGGCCAATTTCTACAGTTGAAACCCCTAAACCTGACAATATACCATCGAAGCCGAGACCTATTTCCGCACGCGGTAAGCTGGCAGTTAACCTGTTACGCCGGTCAATCAGCCGTACATCCTCAATCATTACCCAAGGGCGTACCTCGCTCCAATCCCAACCCACCTTGGCGGAACGGAACTTCACGTTCCACCCCGGCAACAGCGCGTCCGACTGGCTAATAATCTGATCGCGGGCAAAACCAACATCTATGGGGGCGAAGAAAAGCCGCCCTAGCAAGACACACATAAGCAGCGCCGAGGCTGTAACGAGCCACAAGCTGATTGAGACAATCGCGCTACCAAACTTCTTCAAACCAAACACCTTCAGGTGGCTAACGCAAACACCATGCTCTTTTGATACGTCCTAAACATCTGGCAGATGCCAAAAAACTATATTCGTTAGAGCATTTCCCCTACCCGGCGTCTATACACAAGGGTGTTAAAGCCACCTAAATCCGCCAAAAATGAGGCACTACCTTGATTTAGTCCAAAAACTTGAGAAAAATGACAAGTTATTCGACCATGAGGACTCCAGTCTTTTGAATAGACAGCTACAAAACAATTCACTGATTTTCGATGAGGGCAAAGCCGACGAAACACTGAGCCTTTTGGGCTTAACAGCGCCGATGGGTGAGACCGGTAAAGCGATGAAGCTAGCGGCGCGTTCTGCCTTTGGCAATAGTCCCCATTTGGCCGCTTTGGCGAAACGGTACCCGCAGCAAACCAAGACGATGCTAGACGGGAACCCCAATGATCATTTTGCGTCAATTGTCGCTGCATTGGCCGAACCAAGAGACCCAAGCGAAAGCGAAGAAGAGTTTATGTCTTTTTTGCGCCGCCAAAAAAACCTGGCGGCACTTTTGATCGCGTTGGCGGATATTGCCAGGATTTGGTCGCTTGATATGGTCACTACAAATCTTAGCCTGCTGGCTAAATCTTGTCTGGACCTTGCTGTTGCGCGTGCTCTCAGGACACGCATGCAAGCTGGCGATCTGCCGTGGCCGGACGGCATCGACGAACTCTCAGATGTGAGTAGGTTTGCTAACGCCAATTGCGGTTATTTTCTGCTCGGCATGGGCAAACTGGGCGGATGCGAACTGAATTACTCGTCAGACATCGATTTGATCGCACTATATGATCCGGTAAGAGCCCGCTATCAGGGCCGTAAATCCGTGTCCGATTGCTTTGTTAAACTAACCCAGGATGTAGTTCGATATATCGATCAACGCACCATGGATGGCTATGTTTTCCGGGTAGACCTGCGGTTACGCCCAGACCCCGGAGCAACGCCTGTGGCTTTGTCCGTGGATGCGGCATTGGGCTACTACCATAGTGTGGCTGCGAATTGGGAGCGGTCTGCCATGATCAAGGCGTCGTTTGCGTCTGGCGACAATGGTGCTGCAGACCAGTATCTGGAGGAAATGTCCAGCTGGGTATGGCGGCGCAACATGGATTTTGAGGCGCTCCGAGATATTGCCAGCATAAAAAATCAGATTAACCGCCATTACAGCGTCGAAGACGCACACTTTCGTGGTTATGACGTGAAATTGGGCATCGGCGGCATTCGTGAAGTCGAATTTTTCGCGCAGGTAAACCAACTTTTACACGGGGGCCGAAACCCTTCGCTGCGGTTAAAAGATACAGTCGCAACATTAGGCGAGTTAGTCACATTGAACCTGCTTCCAAAAGCAACTTGCAGCGAACTAACCCAAGCTTACCAATACTTGCGGCACGTCGAACACCGCATTCAAATGACCAATGACGAGCAAACGCATACGATTCCTGATGACGACGGTACCATGCGGCTTACATATTTTCTTGGCTACAGTTCAGAGGCTGTTTTTGAGCAAACTCTGGGACGCCACACGGACAACGTTCGAAATCATTATGACCAGTTATTGCCAGGTGTCGCCGACCAAAACACTACCCTGACCGAGGAACAAACAAGGGTCAGCCTTAAAAGCGCAGGATTCAGTGATCCTGACGCCGCGCTTATAACAATAACCGCATGGAAATTCGGACGCTATCGCAGCTTAAAGGCCACTCGGGCCAGAGATTTGCTGGCACTGTGCCTGCCCGAATTGCTTACGGCTTTCTCCACCACTCATTCGCCCGACGCTGCATTAACGAGGTTCGACACATTCCTGTCGCAACTTCCTGCGGGCGTACAGTTGTTTTCTTTGTTGCAATCGAACCCCAGTCTTCTGGGTTTGCTGGCGAGGATCATAGGACTGGCGCCCGCGCTATCAACTATCCTAGCCAAGGCACCCGGGCTTTGGGACACGGTTTTAAGTACCGAGTTTTTCGCCCCGCCGGAAAGCGCGGACAGCCTGCGCACACAACTCAAAACACAGCTGTCAACGGCACGGGACTATCAGGATAAGCTCGGCTTTATCAGACGGTTTTATGCAGAGCAAAAATTCCGCACCGGGGTTTTGGTGCTTGAAGGAGTTGCTACAGCTGCTGAAATTGGCACCAGTTTGTCAATGGTCACCGATGTCATTTTGCAGGAATTAATTCCCATTGTAGAACAAGACTTCGCGATAAAACATGGTGGTTTCGATAATGAAAATCATGGAATTGCAATGCTTGCGTTGGGAAAATACGGTGGAGCAGAGCTCACCCACACCTCCGACATCGACATCATTTTTCTGTATGAGAACGCAGGGGAAGGCGTTTATTCAAACGGGGAAAAACCTTTATTTTCAAATGTTTACTACACACGTTTAGCACAGCACATTGTAACGGCTATTACAGCACTTACTCCCGAAGGTCGTTTGTTCGAAGTCGATACCCGCCTCCGCCCTTCCGGTAACCAAGGGCCACTCGCGGTCATGGTCTCCACATTCGAGGATTATTACCAGTCCGGAGCCTGGTCTTGGGAGTTTTTGGCCCTCACCCGCGCGCGGCTTATTTTAGGGCCAGATAAACTGGTGCCTAAGATTCGGCAGATCATCACCGCGGCTATTATCAGGGGGCCATCGTGCGTTGACCTTGCATCGGAAACTATTTCCATGCGCGAGAAGTTACGCGAACAATTTGGTACACCGAACATATGGGACGTCAAGCACACCCGGGGCGGATTGGTAGATATTGAGTTTATTTGCCAGTTCCTCACTCTGAAGTACTCAAAGGCGAGCCCCAAAATCATTCGGCCCAATACACCGAACAGCCTCGAGGCTTTACACTCCAACGGTTATTTACCGCTCAACGATTTTAAAGGCTTGTTGGAAGGCTATGAATTACAGAGGACAATCCAATCGCAGTTGCGCTTATGCCTGGATAGTTTGCCAAAACAAGACGGCGACATTCCGCCAGGGTTGCAACAAATATTGTTGGACAGCGGCGACTGCACGTCTTTTGACCAGTTAAAAAAACACATGCTTGATATGCAACAACGCTGTCACAAGCTGTTCAAAAGTCTAATCACAAACGATTAGACCAGTTTGTAGGGTTGTTATTAGGTCTTGCATAACACGCTAACGGCGATAATGTCGCACGCCAGAAGCCAATTAAATCAACGCTGTATAAGGATGTTATCGATGCCCGTATCAATTGGTACCAAAGCCCCTGAATTCTCTCTGCCCGGTGACGGTGGCACAACTGTTTCTCTAAGTGACTTTGTTGGCAAGAATGTGGTTCTCTATTTCTATCCAAAAGATGACACCCCGGGCTGCACCACCGAAGCCAAGGACTTCACCGCACTGGCAGATGCATTTGGTGCAGCAAATACCGTGGTCATCGGTATGTCAAAAGATACGGCCGCCAAGCACGACAAATTTATCGCCAAGCATAACCTGTCAGTCCTTTTGGCTTCGGACGAAAGCGGTGCCGCGCTCGAGGCATACGGTGTATGGGTAGAAAAGAATATGTATGGCCGCAAATATATGGGCATTCAGCGTGCCACCTTTCTGATCGATTCCACGGGAACCATTCAGGAAATTTGGCCGAAAGTGAAGGTTAAGGGTCATGCGGCAGCGGTTCTGGAGCGAGCAGAAAACTTGTGATCCCCGGCACTCCTGTCACTTAAAACCCCGGAAGGAATTCAACGGTTGAACCAAGAATGGGACAACATAAGCACAGCGACCTGCGCCGTGTTGGGTTGCGGCAAAGCAGTTGACAAGGCCGTTGCTGCGAGGACTGTCGCCGCCAAATGGCGCTCGGGTGAACTTTTACACAGTTTCACTGAGTTGCCTCCAAAACGTCCAGCAAGACCACCATTACCCAAACTATTGGACCCGTCTGAAATGCCCCGCAGGCGCAAGGCCGGCAACGACAATAACCGGCGAGCGCTATTGCATGCGGTCGCCCACATCGAATTAAACGCCATAGACCTGGCCTTTGATATTATCGCCCGGTTTGGCAATATCATGCCCAGAAGCTTCACTGACGACTGGATCAGTGTCGGCGACGACGAGGCTCGTCATTTTGCGCTTGTCAATAATCGTTTGAAAGCCTGCGAAAGTTTTTATGGTGACCTACCCGCACATGACGGGTTGTGGCAATCATCAAAGGAAACCGCAAAGAACCTGCCCGCCCGATTAGCGGTTGTGCCGATGGTACTGGAAGCCCGCGGTCTTGATGTAACCCCTGCAATGATCAAACAGTTTGAAGGTTCTGGTGACCAAATCTCAGCAGAAATATTACAAACTATTTATGCGGATGAAATTGACCACGTACGGATCGGCACTAAGTGGTTCAACTTCCTCGCCGATAAAGTCAAAAAAGATCCGGAATTATGGTTCCATGATCTGGTGCGTCAATACTTTCGCGGCCACCTAAAACCGCCTTTCAACACTGCTGCTCGCACCCGTGCTGGCATGCCCACTGGGTATTACCAACCACTGGCAGTGAAAAAACACAAAGTGTAGGCCTCGCTATGGGCCACATATAGGCTTGACCTTTGGGAAAAAAATGAGTGTTATGCGCCAAATTTTAATCGATTATTCGTAATTTATCACTAGAATAGGCTTTAATTGCAGGAACTGATTGATAAACAGCGAAGTTTCACAATGAAGCGCCACAAGGCCAAGGGTATATTTTGACGACGAAACTGACAAAAATAGCCAGATTCTTCGCCCAGTTAGAACAATGGCGTGGCACCTATTTCCCCGAACGGCAGCTATTTTTGCGCAGCCAGGGGCGTGTTCGCTTTCTGACAATTCATAGCTACACTCAAATTGCCATGGCTTCTGGTGTACTCGTTGCTGTTGGCTGGGGCATGGTAACCAGTTACGCATACTTGAGCCGCGATCATGTCATTGAAGGCAAGAACAAAACCATTTCGACTATGTCGTCTCAATATCAAACCCTATCCAGCGACTTTTCAGCGCTCGAACTGGAAGTTGAAAGACGTGCACAGTTGCTGGAAGAGCGACAGCAGTTTCTAGAAGACATTGTTAAGACTGACCCGGTGGACAGCGTTGCCCAACCAGCTAGTCAGTCGGAAAGCGAAACTCCAGAGAGCAAAATGGAGGTCGACGCAAACGCTACTGCGGCTCCGACACCCGAACAAACATCTTCTTTGCTTGACAGGTTGTTCGCCAGCGCCCCGGTCAATGCTGCCAGTTTAACAACAGTCGACCGTAGAGTAACTCTGCTGAACCGTTTGCGCGACATGGAACAACGGCAACGATCCTTGGCAGCACTTATGATGGAAGGCGTGCAAAAAAAGCTTGTTACGGTCGATACAATCCTGGCACCAACAAAAATAAATGCCGACGATTTGATCCGAAAAATAAGCTCACCTGGTATCGCAATTGGTGGCCCCTACGTGCCAGACTATAGTTTTGAAGGGATATTCGAGGCAACAGACGGCTCGCCGTTTTTTAACCTGAAAGAAAACAGTGACCGCCTTAAGATGGTCACAAATGCCCTCAATAGTTATCCATACGGCAAACCAGCAGATAAATATTATATCTCAAGCAGATTTGGTAGCAGGATAGACCCAATTAAAAAAGTTCGAGCTCGACACTACGCTCTTGACCTTTCGGGCTGGCCCGGAGAGCCCATCAAAGCAACTGCGCCGGGTAAAGTTGTCAAATCGAGATCGATATGGCCGTATGGTAATATGGTAGAAATCGATCATGGCAATGGCTTCCGAACTCGATATGGGCATATGCGCAAACTAAATGTTAAAAAAAATGAAGAAGTAAAATTAGGGCAACAAATTGGTGAAATGGGAAGTACAGGTCGTGTTACAGGCACCCACGTTCATTATGAAGTTTGGTTCGATGGCAAAGTCAGAGACCCGATGCCCTTCATAAAGGCAGCAGCGAATGTTCTCAAAATCCAGGGACGACATGAAAAAACCTATGAGTAATCCAAATCCATCTCCGCGATCAGGCGTGGCCCCCACTCCTTCAATTGTTGGCGCAGATGTGCACATCGAAGGCAATGTAAAAACAGTCGGCGAGTTGCAATTGGATGGTTCCATCACTGGCGACCTTGCTTGTGGCAGCCTTGTTATGGGCGAAAGCGGTGCCGTAGACGGCACAATTGCTGCTGAATCTGTTACTGTACGTGGCAGCGTCAAAGGCGAAATTCGCGCGAAATCTGTACGCTTAGAAAAAAGCGCAGTTGTAGAAGGCGACGTTTACCACGAAAGTCTTTCTGTCGAAGCCGGAGCCAAGTTAACCGGTCGTTTTGCTCATACGTCCGGACCGAAGGCTGTTCCTGCGGCGCCAGCAAAGCCTGCTGAAACCCCGTCATTTGTTGAAGCAAAAAAACCGGCTGCTGTTTAAAACCAGCGACAGCTTGTGAAAAAAAGGGCACCCAGCAGATGCCCTTTTTATTTACCCAGGTTTATTCAACATTTTGATTATTCGATGAATATCAACCCATCTCCGCGGCGTTGGTAATAATTTTTCCAACAATGCCGTAGTCAAGCGCATCCTTGCACTCAAGCCAAAAATCGCGATCTACATCTGCAGTCACTTTCTTAACTGATGACCTGTTGCCTCGGCAAAAATTTTGTTAAGTCGCGCCCGCATTTTAACTATTTCCTGTGCAGCAATATCGATGTTCGTTGCATCACCGCGCACACCGCCACTTGGTTGATGCAATAGGAAACGAGTGTTGGGCAACGCAAAACGATTTTCCTTCTTGGCTGCCACGTAAATAAGCGCGCCAGCGCTAGCAACCCAACCGGTTCCCAGCATTTTAACCTCAGGTTCAATGAACTTGATTGTATCATGGATCATGTCACCGGATTCCACATGGCCGCCAGGAGACGACACAATCACTGTGATCGAATCGCTGGACACATGGGCCATAGCCATCAATCGCGCGCATACGTCGCGTGCAACATCCTGATTGATTTCGCCAGTAATGAATATCTTACGGGCGTCAAACAACACTTTTTGAATTTGCTCGTTGCCGAATTTTTCTTTTTCTGTGTTGCTTTCTTCATTATTCATAGTGGATTCCTTGTCCAAAAGTTACTCAATATCTTTTACTTCGCCGCCTTCGCCGTGCACGCGCGCTGCAAGGGCGGCGGCCATAAACAGGTCCAGGTCACCATCCAAAACCTTGTCAGGTTGTCCCGATTCCTCGCCGGTGCGCAAATCTTTCACCATTTGATAAGGCTGCAGGACATACGAGCGAATCTGGTGACCCCAACCGATGTCTGTTTTCTGCGCATTGACAGCATTTGCCTCATCTTCACGCCGCCGCAGTTCTGCCTCATACAGCCGTGCTTTCAACATGCTCATGGCCTCGGCTCTGTTCTTATGCTGCGAGCGCTGGTTCTGGCACTGCACAACAATGCCTGATGGCTGGTGGGTAATACGAACCGCGCTATCAGTTGTATTCACATGCTGGCCGCCCGCGCCCGAAGCCCGGTAAGTATCCACCTTCAATTCGCTTTCGTTGATATCAATATCAATCGAATCGTCGATAACCGGATATATCCAAACCGAAGCAAAGCTGGTGTGCCTACGCGCATTCGAATCGTAAGGTGAAATGCGCACCAAACGGTGCACGCCGGATTCGGTCTTCAACCAGCCATATGCATCTTCACCCTTCACTTGGATAGTCGCAGATTTGATACCCGCTTCCTCGCCCGGCATATACTGTATCGTATCTGCCTTAAACCCTCGGCGCTCGGCCCAGCGCACATACATGCGCAGCAGCATGTTTGCCCAGTCCTGGCTTTCCGTGCCGCCCGCACCCGAGTGGATTTCAACATAAGTATCGTTGCCGTCGGCTTCGCCTGAGAGAAGCGCTTGTAGTTCAGCTTCCTTGGCTTTGCCGCCCAAAGACAAAAGCTGTTCAACAGCATCATCTTCCATGTCACTGTCGCCGTCTAGTTCGGCCAACTCCATAATTTCCAGTGTATCCGACAGGTCGGTTTCGATCATGCTAACAGCCTTGATCGCGCCGTCCAGTTTGGTGCGCTCGCGCATCAATTTCTGGGCGTTGGCAGGATTACTCCACAGGTCTGGGTCTTCGGCCAGAGCATTCAGCTCTTCCAGCCGCAAATTGGCTTTGTCCCAGTCAAAGATGCCTCCTCAGCAGCGCCATTGACTGTTGAAGTTGGTCCACGGCTGCCTGAGCTTCCGCACGCATACGCACGTTCCTTTAAAAATGCCGGATTGCTGGCACTGCTTTTCGAACAAAAGTCAGTAGATGCCACCGGTACCTTTTCTAATTGAACTCTTGGTTTTACCGATTGGGAGCGAGCCGTCAAGCACTGCGAGTTGACCGCTTCTGGGTTCGGTGCCCGGTTTAAAGGCTTCGAGTATGATTTTGGCGTCGCCTGCGCTGGCTGGTTCGCCGGTTTCAGCATTAACCCTTACCAGTCTGATGCCAGTCGGCGTGCGGAATGGAACGCCGGGCTGGCCTCGAAGTGCATCGCGCATAAAATCGCGAAATACCGGCACGGCAACACTTGAACCTTCTTCACCGCGGCCCAGCGAGCGGGGCCGATCAAAGCCGGTGAAAACACCGACAACAAGGTCCGGCGAAAAGCCAACAAACCACGCGTCGTGCTCTTCGTTAGTAGTGCCTGTTTTTCCGGCCAGCGGTTTACCAATTGCACGAATTTTTCTACCGGTGCCGTTTTCGACCACGCCTTGCATCATAGAAACCAGCTGATAAGCCGTTAGCGTGTCCAATATTTGATCACGGTCATCTGGCACCGGGGGCTCGCTCGATGCTAATTCCCAATTTAGTTCGCAAGCACCACAAATCCGCTCGTCGTGGCTAAAAATGGTGTGCCCGCGTCTATCTTGAATTCGGTCGATCAGAGCCGGTTTAATTTTCTTACCACCATTGACAATCATGCCGTAAGCCGCCGTTAGCTTCAGTAGGGAGACTTCACCCGCACCAAGACTGGCAGCAAGCGAAGGCTCCATATTTTCATGCAGTTCAAATCTCTTGGCATAATCGAGAATTGTCCCCATGCCCAAATGCTGCGCCAAACGCACGGTCATCAGATTGCGAGATTTCTCAATACCCAACCTGAGTGTGCTGGGGCCATAAAACTTTTCGGTGCTGTTTTTTGGTTTCCATTTACCAAGGCCCTGACCCTGGTCAATCACAAAGGGCGCATCCAGCACCAGGCTGGAGGGCGTGAAATCACGGTCCAGACCAGCCGCATAAACAAAAGGCTTGAATGCAGAACCCGGCTGACGCTGGGCTTGGGTCGCCCGGTTATATTCGCTTGCCGCGTAATCGTAACCGCCCGCCATAGCCAAGGTACGGCCTGTATGTGGGTCCATCGCCACCAATGCACCTTGTATTGCGGGAATTTGCCTTAAGCCGAAATTTGTAAAATTGGTGACTTCTGTGCCATCGGTATCATAAAAATCTGTAAGTGTTGTTGGCTCGCCCTTTGTCAACGCCTCTACAGCAATGACATCACCCATGGATAACACTTCGCCCATGTCTTTGACCTTAGGCCCTAGTCGCTCCCCACTACGCCAGGCACGTGCCCATGCCACTTCGGCAAAAGGAACAAATCCGTAGCCGCCTGTTTTCAGGCCAACAACTGCTCCTTCGGCCCGCACTTCATGGACAACGGCATGCAGCCATGTTGGTTCACCGAGCGGGGTTTTAATTGCGGCCAAACGTTGCTGCCACACATTATCAACATCCAACCGGCCTATAGGGCCGCGCCATCCATGGCGACGGTCATAAGCGATCAGTCCACCGCGCAGCGTGCGTTCTGCAATGGCCTGAAGACGGGGCTCCAACGATGTGCGTACCGATAAGCCACCCTCATAGAGAGATTTGGAGCCGTACATGCGCCCCACCCGACGGCGAACTTCCTCAGCAAAATAACCAGCTTCAAAGCGCGCGTCGCCACCACGTTTACGCATAACAATCTCGCGCGTGGCTGCTTCCTGATATGTCTTTTCGTCAATGTGTCCCAGTATATTCATACGAGACAGAACCCAATTCCGACGCCCCATCGCTCGTTCGCGGTGTCGTACAGGGTGATAATTATTGGGCGCTTTCGGCAGCGCCGCCAGAAAAGCCATTTCATCGACTGTGAGTTCATTTAGTGACTTATTAAAATAATTCAGAGACGCCGCGGCCACTCCGTAGGACCGATTACCAAAATAAATCTCATTAAGATACAGCTCCAGAATTCGGTCTTTGGAGAAAGCCCGTTCAATCCGGAGCGTAAGGATCATTTCCTTGATCTTGCGGTCAAGCCGCTGATCAAGCGTCAACAAGAAGTTGCGTGCGGTTTGTTGAGTGATGGTTGAACCGCCCTGCAGTGGTCGGCCTTGGATAACATTTAGCACATTTCGAATGTTTCCGCGTACCATGCCCATGTAATCAAGGCCGGAATGCTCATAAAAGTTCTTGTCTTCAGCAGACAGAAACGCATTGATCAACTGCTGGGGGATAGCGTTGATTGGCACGAAAAGCCGCTGTTCTTTGGCAAACTCAGTCAGCAGGCTACCATCACCGGCATGAATACGGGTAACTACCGACGGTTCATAGTTAGCTAGCTGGCGATAATCCGGCAGGTCGCGCCCGTAATGAATGATTGCCCAGAACACAACGCCCACAACAAGCACGACGCCGACGGCACCTGATATCAGGGTGAATTTAACCAGCCGTCGCCAGAGTGGTTTTTTTCCCGCTTTAGCGGCCTGATTGGCGGCTTTTCCCTCTTTGAGGTCAGCAACTTTTTTCCGGGTCTTTTCTGTCATTTAAAAAGAATCTCAAAAATACAATCAAACATCGAGCCAGTTTTAAGCTTCGGCCGCACCTATGCCACTTTATTACATGCCAAGCAAATGTGTTCCAGATATGGCAAGCCGACATTGCAAAACGATAAAGTCATTAGCGGCAACGTTAAGTAATCAGCGTCCTTGTCCGACGATTTTTGAAAAATATTGATCAATAGCCCTGCGAGTAGATTGGGCGATCAACGCTTGGCCTTTTTTGCTGTTAAAAAACCGGGCATTGGTAAGATTGGTCAAATAACCAACTTCGAGCAAAACCGATGGCACGTCCGGTGCTTTCAACACGCCTAAATTTGCATAGCGGTGAGCCCGGTCCAGCATAGGAACACTGCCGCCCATCTCCGCAACCAACAATTCCGCAAATTGCGCGGAGTAATTCATGGTTTCTCGCTGCGCCAAATCGATCAATATCCCGGATACCTCATCTTCAACAACGTCCAAATTAACCCCTGCAAGCACATCGGATTTATTCTCTCGCGCCGCCAGCCTCTCCGCTTCTTTATCTGAGGCTGTTTCTGACAGGTTATAAACACTGCCGCCTTTCACTCGCGGATTGTTAATCGAATCTGCATGAATACTGATAAAAAGGTCGGCGTTATGCCGGCGCGCAATGCGAAAACGCTCCCGCACTTTATGAAAAATATCCCGATCTCGCGTTAAATGCACCTCATAGCGGCCAGATTTATTCAGCTCATCACGAATGGCACGAGCAATTTTTAGGGTGATGACCTTTTCATGAACGCCAATCGCACCCAGGTTGCCAGGGTCAATGCCGCCGTGGCCAGGGTCTAGAACGATTATATGCTTACCGTCTTTGCGGCGCGAATTGGAAACCGCTGGCCCCTTCTCAACTTTGGCAGCATACCGACTACGTTGGGGCTTCGACGAGGCAACAGCGGCTATAAACTCGGTCCTATTTGATGGTTTGATATCAACGACATAACGCTTCCCCTTGCCACTTGTAGCAGGCAAACTAAATGCATTGGATACGATGGCCGGACTTTTCAGGTCCAGAACAATGCGATAGGTGCCGCCAGTGAACAACCCGTGCCTATAACCTTCCACCAACCCCGTAGAACGTACAGCATCACCGCCACGCCAGTTAACCTCTGGCAAATCGATAACTATTCTGTATGGGTCAGCCAGCAGGAAAATTGCTGGCTTGGTATCGCCGGACAGCTCGATCACAAATCGTGTTGTATCGCCGTTCTGCCCGAAGCGAACGCCCGAAACGTCGCCCGATGCATAAACAGGGACAGGCGCGGTCATAACAAGCGCAATGCAGCACAAAGCCAGCATTGCCGAGAAACCTAAAAATCTCGATTTTCGATCCATCAAAAAACTTCGATCCATCTGAGCCTATGATAACTGCGGCTTTAACACATCCATCTATCGCACAAAAATACTAAATAGCTGATTAACCAATCTCAAGGAAAACCAACAGTCTTCAATAAATATTATTAAGCCTGTCAAAGACTTTACCGCCAAATACGCATTGAAATATGGCAATAAATAAATCGTTTGTAATAAATTCATTAGTTCATTAAGTTGTGCCTGTGAGTTTACCGACTTGCCGCAAAACAGGCGGCGGGTCATGGCCTTACCGAAACAAAGAAGCCTGCGACCGAAGAAGATGTCGCGCTTATCCGGTAGAGCCCAAAAAGGACAAGAACAGGCAATGGCCAACAGGCTTTGCGCATTTTTTATAACATTTGTAATCCGTCTGAAATCATTTGGGCGGATCTGTTTACATATGTTGTACCCCACATTGGGGCTTGCCTTCTCCACATCTGAAAAATCTTTTAAATCACCGGTATTCGCCAGCGCCCCCCTCAGTCGAGGGTGTGAGACAACGCGGCGAGCCGTTCGGAGTATAGTTATATGTCGACTAGAATGCTTATCGACGCGCGTCATCCTGAGGAGACGCGGGTCACAGTTGTTAAGGGAAGCCGCGTAGAGGAATTTGACTACGAATCTGCTACAAAACGTCCCCTTAAAGGCAATATTTATCTTGCGCGGGTAACCCGCGTTGAACCGTCATTGCAAGCAGCCTTCGTGGAATATGGCGGCAATCGCCACGGTTTCCTGGCCTTCAGTGAAATCCACCCTGACTACTATCAAATTCCCGTAGAAGACCGCCGTGAGTTGATCGAGGCTGAAACCAAGGCTGCCCTTGAGCGGTCTCAGGAAATTGATGCCAAAATAGAACAAGAAGCTGAAGAAGCTGAGAAAAAGAAAAAGTCACGCCGTGGCCGCCGATCAAAAAAATCGGAAGACCAAAGTGATGCATCCAGTGAAAATAAAAGCGAAGATGCCAAGGATTCGGACGCCACTGCCGATAACGACGGCGAGACAAAATCCGAGGGTCAGGCGTCGTCTGACGAAAAGCCAGGCACTACCAAATCAGACGATACAGAACTAGGGCCCTCGGAAAAAGACACTGTTTCCGGCACTTCTAAAGCCGCCGAAGCGAACGAGACAAGCGATGACGACGAAAGCGACAATGCCGCCAAGGACAGCGATGAAGCAGAAACAGACGAAGAAATCGCTGAAGCTGCTGCTCGCCGCCATGCGCTGCGCGCGCTGAAGCGCCGCTACAGCATTCAAGAAGTTATCAAACGTCGTCAGGTTCTGCTGGTACAAGTTGTCAAGGAAGAGCGCGGCAACAAGGGTGCCGCCCTCACTACATACATGTCGCTGGCGGGTCGTTACTGCGTTTTGATGCCTAACAGCACCCATTCTGGCGGCATTAGCCGGAAAATTTCTAACGCATCTGATCGTAGAAACCTGAAGAAAATTATCTCGTCGCTGGAAATCCCCGATGAGATGGGCTTGATTGTTCGAACGGCGGGCATGGAGCGAACAAAAACCGAAATAAAACGCGATTTTGATTATCTTGTTCGCCTGTGGAGCGGCATTCGCGATCTAACGCTGAATTCGGTAGCGCCGTCACTTGTCTACGAAGAAGGCAACCTGATCAAACGCACAATTCGAGACCTTTATACCCGCGATATTGACGAAATTCAGGTCGAGGGTGAAGAAGGCTACAAATCGGCAAAAGAATTTATGAAGATGCTGATGCCAAGCCACGCCAAAAAGGTGCAGCATTACACTGACCCAATCCCCCTATTCCATCGCTATCAGGTAGAGAATCACCTGGAGGCCATGTACCAGCCAGTGGTGCAGCTGCGCTCGGGTGGGTATATCGTGATCAACCCTACCGAAGCATTGATTTCTATCGATGTGAACTCGGGCCGGGCGACAAAAGAACACAATATTGAAGAGACGGCGGTCAAAACCAACCTTGAAGCCGCTGAAGAAGTTGCACGCCAACTTCGCCTTCGCGATTTAGCCGGACTGGTGGTTATCGACTTTATCGATATGGAAGAGCGCTCCAATAACCGTTCCGTTGAACGCCGCATGAAAGATGTCTTGAAGTCCGATCGCGCCCGCATTCAGGTTGGTCGCATATCAAGCTTTGGTCTGATGGAAATGTCACGCCAACGTTTGCGGTCCAACCTGCAGGAAATGTCGATGGAAACCTGCGCAACATGCGCAGGCACCGGCATTGTACGATCGGTGGAATCGGCAGCTCTTATGGCACTTCGCCAATTGGAAGAAGAATGCATCAGGGGCCGAAGTTCAGTTGTCCGCGTTGCAGCCTGCTCGGACGTTGCAGTTTATCTGCTCAACAAGAAGCGTAATATTTTAACCGGTTACGAAAATAAATACGGCATTGAAATCGAGATTTTGGCCCAACCTTCCATGGGACCTTCTGACCTTGAATTGACCTATGAAGCTGGCAGCGGCAAGCCAACATCAACGGACAATGTGGTCAAGCCTGATACTCAAGTATCGGATATGCCCACACCCGAACCCGTTGAAGCACGCTCGCCGTCAAACAATGACGATGACAAGCCGCAGCGAACACGTAGACGCCTTAGACGCAGGCGGCGCGGTGGAGATGACAATCAGGAAACAACGGCCTCAGGAACTGAAGCTAACAGCAAAGCCGCCAGTGACAGCAATGGTACGACTGATAGTAACAATGCAGCGGCAGCCGATGGCGAAGGCCAAGAACGCAGACCTCGGCGTCGGCGCGGCAGCCGTGGCGGCAGGCGTCGGCCGGACCGCAATCGTGACAACACCGAACAAACAGCGCCGGCGGCGGATAGCGGCGCTACTGATACGGCAAAAGAGCAAAACGCCCAGCCATCGCAAAATGAGGACGGTGAAGAAAAACCGCGCACAAGGCGTAGGCGTGTTCGCAAGTCAGACGATGGTGGTACATCCGAAACAGCGGCAGCGGACGCACCAACTAACACAACCACATAGCAAGCAGCGGATAAAGACACAGCAAAGCCACGCCGTGGCCGCCGCAAAAAAACTGACGCAACTGAAACCAGCGGCGATAATTCTGAGACGGCTTCAGTTGTAGCCTCCGACGAGGAGAAAAAGCCTCGTCGCAGTCGCAAATCGACCGAAGGCGCAGATGCAAATACAGAAAACGCAGAAGCTGAAACTGGTAAAGATGCAGCGAGTGCACCAAAAGCCGCGGCGGCCCCTGCCCCGGTGAAGAAGCAAGCGCCGACACCACCGGCTGAGAATGCAGGCGGCGGTGATGACCAGCCAAAACGCAAAGGTTGGTGGCAACGAAACTTCGGTTAACGGACCAGCAGTCAATGATCATAGAAAAGCGGCGATGTCACATCGTCGCTTTTTTAGTTTGTAACGGCTGCGCCGCGAAGGAAAATTCACAGAATTACCGTATTTTCATCACAAGTTAGTTAAGCGATATTCATTGACGGTTAAGCCAGCAGAGCATAGCTTTCCTGCAACTTTGGAGCAGTTCTTTGACTAGATATTTTCGACAGATATTAACAGCCTTCATTGTGACGCTAAGTGCCAGCGCGCATGTTGCTGCCCAGTCGATCCTCAGAGATGCGGAAACCGAGGCCTTTTTTCGCCAAGTTTCCTATCCGGTTTTTGAAGCCGCAGGTCTAACACCTCAGTCTGTTCACATGTATCTTCTCGGTGACAAGTCTATCAATGCTTTCGTCACCGGAGGACAAAATATCTTCTTTCACTCCGGCCTTATTTTGGCGGCAGACGATGTAGATGAGTTTATGGGCGTATTGGCCCACGAAACCTGCCATATTTCGTGCGGCCATCGCATCAGTCGCGGTGACGCTGCATCAACAGCCGGCGCATTCAGCATCTTATCGCTTGTGTTAGGGGCGGCAGCCATCGCTCTTGGCGGGGGTGACGCTGGTATTGGCATTCTCGCAGCCGGCCAAACCGTTGCGCAACGACAGTTTCTGGCCTACACGCGCGGACAAGAAAGCGAAGCTGACCTTGCTGGCGCTCGTTACTTGGAAACGGTCGGTGTATCCCCAAGCGGAATGATCCGATTTTTCGACAAACTGCGTGATCAGGAAATACTCGCCCAGGTCCGCCAAGACCCTTATGTACGAAGCCATCCGCTCAATCGCACCCGCATTTTACAGTTGCAACAAACCGCTTCTGGGAGCCCGTATTTTAACACACCACCAAACAAATTCATCAATGAACGCTTCAAGCGTCTTCAAGCCAAACTTGGCGGATATCTCGATCAACCGCGTCAAACGCTGCGTAAATATCCAGTCAGCGACACCAGCATCGCCGCCCGTTACGCAAGAGTTTACGCCTATAATAAAGCGTTGGAATGGGATTTAGCGCTGGCCGAGGCCGATGCGCTGATAAAAGCCGAGCCCAACAACCCATATTTCCATGAGATCAAAGGCCAAATATTATTCGAAAACGGTCGGGTGACCGACTCTATTCCGGTTTTCGAGGAAGCGGTTCGGCTAGCACCACGTGAGCCATTGATCGCAACGGCACTGGGCCAGGCGCTGGTGTCATTCGAAGATTCTGAACGCATGCAGCAGGCATTGCCGATCCTTAAGGCCGCCACACGCCAGGACCGAACCAATACGTTTGCCTGGTTTAACCTAGCGAAAGCCTATAGTTGGCTCGATCAACAGCCACAGGCCAATCTAGCGACCGCCGAACGATTTTATTCTGGCGGTGCCGCCGCACAGGCGCTAACCCATGCTCGACGGGCCATGGACGGCTTTGATGTTGGCACCCCAGATTGGATTCGAGCCCAGGACATTTTCATAGCTGCAGAAGAAGCGGCCAGCAAACAACAGCGCCGACGCGGGCGCCGCAGAATTACAACCAGTTTCGGCGCAGAGCCGACCAGTAACGAGTAAAATTTATGACGCTATATGGGACACAATTAATTAGGGCTGTTACAGCATTTGCCTTTATCGTGGCGATGTTCACCGCGCCAACCTCGGCTCAAGACAATGAGGTTGACCCCGCTGAACGCGAGAAAATTGAGCAAATAGTTCAGGAGTACCTCATAGAAAACCCTGAAATTATTGCGCTCGCCTTCAGAGAACTTCAACGGCGACAAACCATGGCGCGCATGGGCCCCGCAATTAATAGTTACCGCGACTACTTGGAGAAGGATCCCGCAACGCCAGTTATAGGCAACCCCAATGGTGACGTAACCATGGTCGAATTTTTTGATTATCGTTGTGGCTTCTGTCGCCGTCATTTCCCAGAAGTCATGAAGCTGGTGCGCGAAGACGGTAATATCCGTTATATTCCGAGACAATTCCCCATATTGGACCGCCAAGGTGAAACACCGGTTTCCTATCTAGCTGCCCTAGCTGCGCTTGCTGCCCACAAGCAGGGAAAGTTTGAAGAGTTTCATATAGCGACCATGACTTCCAAAGGGTCTCTCACTGAAGATCAGATATACCAAATTGCCGGCACTCTTGACCTAAATGTAGAACGGTTGAAGGCCGATATGAATGACAAGTTGGTAATCAAATCAGTGCAGAATACGCTCGCTATCGGCAAAGACATCGGCTTTGAGGGCACGCCGGGTTATATCATCGGTGATGATGTCGTAACCGGTGCAGCAGGCTATGGTCGCTTGGTGCAAGCTGTTTCTCGCGCACGCCGTGAAGCAAACGCCAGACAATCAGCCGAATAACATCGGCGTTAAATCAACCCTGCAAGCGGCGAACTTGGGTCAGCGTATTTCTTTTTAGGCATCCGACCAGCGAGGTAAGCCAATCGGCCGCTTTCCACACCCAGTTTCATCGCGTGCGCCATTTTGACCGGATCTTTTGCATCCGCGATCGCTGTGTTCATCAATACACCGTCACAGCCCAGTTCCATAGCAACGGAAGCATCAGAAGCGGTTCCGACGCCTGCATCGACCAATAGTGGCACTTTAACTTGTTCCTGCACCAACCTGATTTGCACTTGATTTTGAATACCCAGACCTGAGCCAATAGGTGCACCAAGTGGCATGATTGCCACGCAACCCATGTCTTCCAGTTTGGCCGCAGCGATTGGGTCGTCGCTGCAATAAACCATTACTTTGAAGCCGTCTTTGATCAATTCCTCAGCGGCCTCAAAAGTCTCTAACATATTGGGGTATAATGTTTTTTGGTCCCCGAGAACTTCAAGCTTGACCAAATCCCAATTACCCGCCTCACGTGCCAACCGGAGGGTGCGCACCGCGGATGCGGCGTCAAAACAGCCCGCGGTATTGGGCAAATAAGTAATTTTCTTCGGGTCTAGATAATCCACCAACATAGGCTGGTTCGGATCGGAAACATTAACCCGACGTACAGCAACCGTGACGATCTCAGCGCCAGACGCTTCAACCGCTGCGGCCGTCTGCTCGAAATCCTTGTATTTTCCAGTGCCTACAATCAGCCGCGAGCGATAATTTTTGCCCGCAAGTAGCCACGTGTCATTTGCTGAATGGTCTAAGTTAACTGATGGTGCCACGGGTGTCATCCTCCGCCGATGAAATGAACAATTTCCAACTGATCGCCGTCCTCAAGTACCACGTCCTTGAACAATGATTTGGATACAATTTCAAGGTTTCGCTCGACTGCAACCTTTTTGGGGTCCAGTTGAAGGCCTTCAAGGAACACCCAAACCGTTTGCTGGGCTTCTATGAATCTGGCTTCACCGTTGACAGTGATTGATAGGCTCATAATTGCTTTTCTAATCTTGTGTTCTGGCTGTTGCATTTTGATCTAATTGGCTTTAGGCAGCAGCAATAAATTACTGTTCCTGCTTTGCACGCCATCATTATGGCATTATACAGGTGGCTTCAAGCGATCTGTGGAGAGAGTGACCGCTGATGCAGAAAAAAATTGTTGTTTTGAACGGGCCCAACCTGAATTTACTGGGTACGCGCGAACCAGACACATACGGCACCACCACACTAGACGAAATCAGTGCCTTGGTTTCCGAGCATGCCACCAGTCACGGCTTAGCGGCAGACTTTCGCCAAACCAACATTGAAGGCACTCTTGTTGACTGGGTCCAGGAAGCTGGCACCTCTGCTGATGGAATTATTTTAAACGCCGCCGCCTATACCCATACATCCATTGCCCTGCACGACGCAGTTAGCGCGATTGATACACCGGTTATTGAAGTTCATCTATCCAACGTGTTTGCACGCGAGGAATACCGACACCGCAGTTTCATTTCTGATGTGGCAGCTGGGGTAATTTGTGGTTTCGGCGCAACCAGTTATATTCTTGCGGTTGACGCAATTGCAGCTATGCTGCGCAACAATTGATTTGCACGACTAAAGACATCGAGAGACGAAGGGGAAGACTGAATGTCCAAAATTAAAGAGTATAAAGAATTGATCCGCGAATTGGCGGAATTACTCGATAAATCGACATTATCAGAAATCGAAGTGGCCGAGGATGACTTCAGCATTCGCGTTGCGCGCCAGGCACCAAGTGCCGTGAATTATGCTGTACCAGCAGCGCCTGCGGCACCTGCCTCTGCCCCTGTTGCGGCTCCAACAAGCGCGGCTCCAGCTGCAGCCCCGGCTGCCAACGCTGCTGACCACCCTGGAATGGTGCCCTCGCCTATGGTTGGGACGGCCTATGCTGCGTCCGGTCCGGACGCGGACGCCTTCATTAAAGTCGGCGACACCGTCAAGGAAGGCGACACATTGCTTATTATTGAGGCAATGAAAGTTATGAACCAGATTGCATCCCCAAAATCTGGCACGGTGAAAGAAATTCTGTTTGCGGATTCCCAACCGGTGGAATTCGGCGAACCTCTCTGTATCATTGAGTAGGAACACTGCCGATGATTAAAAAAGTTCTGATCGCTAACCGCGGCGAGATTGCTCTTCGCATCCACCGAGCCTGCCACGAAATGGGTATCAAAACGGTGGCAGTGCATTCAACCGCCGATGAAGACGCTATGCATGTTCGTCTCGCAGACGAAAGCGTGTGTATAGGGCCGCCAGCCTCAGTTGACAGCTATCTGAACATTCCTGCGATTTTGACCGCAGCCGAAATCACCGGTGCAGACGCGATCCATCCGGGTTATGGCTTTCTGTCCGAGAATGCAAAGTTCGCCGATATTGTTGAAGAACACGACATCGCATTCATCGGCCCGTCGGGCGATCATATTCGCGTGATGGGCGACAAAATTACTGCTAAAAAAACTGTCAAAGAATTGGGCATTCCAGTTGTTCCCGGATCAGATGGCGGCATTACCGATGATGAAACAGCCCGCAAGGTATGCGAAGACATTGGCTTTCCGGTCATCATCAAGGCTTCCGCTGGCGGCGGCGGCCGCGGGATGCAAATTGTCCGCAGCGCGGAAAATCTTAGTGAACAACTCAACACCTGCCGAACTGAGGCAAAAGCCTCCTTCGGTGACGACGCGGTTTATATTGAGAAATTCCTGACCAAGCCACGCCACATTGAATTTCAATTGATTGGCGACAAACACGGCAATTGTATTCATTTGGGCGAACGCGATTGCTCCTTGCAGCGACGTCACCAGAAAGTACTTGAGGAAGCCCCGTCGCCGGTTATCGACAGCGAGACACGCGAACGCATGGGCGGCATTATTTCAAAAGCCATGTCTGACCTTGGTTATTGTGGCGCTGGCACTATAGAGTTCTTGTATGAAGACGGCGAATTTTACTTCATCGAAATGAACACCCGCGTGCAAGTTGAACACCCAGTTACCGAAATGATCACCGGTATTGATATTGTACGCGAGCAGATTCGCGTCGCATCTGGCGAAAAATTGTCCTACACGCAGGATATGGTGCGTTTCTTCGGTCATGCCATCGAGTGCCGCATTAACGCTGAACATCCATTTAGCTTTGTGCCCAATCCTGGCCTTGTTACTCAGTATCATGTCCCCGGAGGCCTCAACGTCCGCTGTGACAGCGCCGTGTATGCGGGATACAAAATCCCGCCTTATTACGACAGTATGATCGCAAAGCTGATCGTATCTGGCTATTCGCGCGAGGGATGCTTGTTGCGGCTTAAGCGGTCGCTGGAAGAATATGTAATTGACGGTGTGATCACCACAATTCCGTTACATCAAGCACTCATGGAAAACGAAGATTTTCAAGCGGGAGATTATGACATTCACTGGCTTGAAAAATTCCTCGAAGAACGGTCAAAATAACCTAGGCGGCAAATGAAAAGACATGGGGCATGACTGACAGTAAAGTTACCCCTGAATTGTTGCTAAACGCCTATGCCAACGGCATTTTTCCCATGGCCGACAGCCGCAACGATGCGGAAATGTTCTGGGTTGACCCAGAACAACGGGGTATTCTGCCTCTAGATGGGTTTCACGTTCCCCGTAGTCTTAAAAAATTGATCAAACAAGAAAAATTTGACGTCAGAATTGATACCGCGTTTCGTGATGTTGTGCGCGCATGTGCTGCGCCGTCAGATTACCGAGAAGGAACCTGGATTAGCGAAGACATCGAAAACCTCTATTGTGACCTTCACACCCACGGTTATACCCATTCTGTGGAGTGCTGGCGTGCCGGCAAACTTGTTGGCGGCCTGTACGGCGTTTCATTAGAGGGCGGCTTTTTTGGCGAGAGCATGTTTCACACCGAAACCGGAGCCAGCAAAGTTGCGTTGGTGCATCTGGTCGCGCGACTGAAAGCTGGTGGCTTCACGCTATTGGATACCCAGTTTGGCACTGGCCATCTAGCTCAATTCGGTGTGATTGAAGTAAGCCGCGAAGCATACCGCGCTCTACTCGATCAGGCATTGAGGCATGACGCAAACTTTCAGGAATTGGCGCCTGGACTGTCTGGCTCAACCATTTTGCAGTTGATCACCCAAACATCATAAACAGCATGCTCCAGTGCGTTCAACGCCGGGCTTGAGGCCACCATCCAGCCTTCAAAAACACGCTCGGCGTCGCCTGACCTTTTCAGGTCGTCAATTTCCAAGTAAGCAAATGTTTCAGGCGGCTCAATCGGTGGTCGTGTTCGGCAATATTTAGCGCGGATGGCCAGCGTGCCAAAGCGAACTTCGTCGCCAATTTTCAACTCTAGCTCGGTGATCCGGGCTGTGATTTTATCCAGCGCGCGCAGCACCACAACATCCCGGGCTTCGCTCTCTAAATCGGTGGGGCCAACATCCTGTGCGTTAGCGAAAAATGGAAATGCGAGCGCCAGCAAGGCGGCTATCCCAAGAGCCCGAATAGAAAAATCAGCAGTGCTATTAGTTTGTCGCCGCACTGTCATCGCCGTATATAAATTTCCCGATCAAGCCCAACAGGTCTACTGCATCTTGGGTTTCGCTGATTTCATCACCGTTAGCCAAGGTTTCATCCATTCCGCCCGGCAACAAATTCATATAGGTGCCACCAAGTAAGCCTTCAGCAGTTATTGCGACAGCGGTATCTGTGGGTAACTGAATTTCGTTATCCAGTGACAGTGTGACGATCGCCTGAAAGGAAACAGGGTCCAACTTGCTGTCGACCACTGTTCCAACTTTAATGCCGGCCATGCGAACATCACTGCCGACACCGATACCATCAATACGGTCAAATCGAGCGGTTAGTTCATAACCATTACCCGCGCCCGCGTCTGTGCGTTCGTATGCGAAAACCAAAAACCAGCCAGCAACCAACAGGACCAGTGCGCCAATCAACGATTCTACCAGATTGCTAGACATAGATGTTTCCGTTTCCAGTAAAAATCAGGCTTCTACCCATACCAGACTATGGGCGCCAGGCTTCATAATCTGAAGCAGTTGCGGCACGCTTGCCACCAGCATGCTCACTTCCGCTCGGAAAATAGGCTGCCGCCGAACCCGTTAGATTAGGCTGGTGATCTTTTTCCCAGTCTTTCACCTTAAGTGGTGTCTCTGATGGCAACTCATCGCTGGTGTAATGCAACCAACCATGCCATTCCGCAGGAACGCGGGAGGCCTCGACCGGGCCGTTTTTATATATGACCCAACGGCGATGGCCGTCTTTCTGCTGATAATAAATATTACCCTGATCATCTTCACCCACTTTTTTGCCCTTGCGGCTGGTAAAAAGAAGCGTGCCGAATGAGGCGCTATTCCACCAAGTGAACAAAGGAGAAGAAAAAACTCTAGATACTAAACCCGCCATATTAAATATCCGCACTTGTCAATTAACCATTGGTATCGTGGGTAATCTGGTCTCGTAAACTCTGTAACCAAAACCCTACTCGACGCCGTTTATCATGTTTGTTCAACAAGGGAAAGTAACTGCTCATATCTTTATTATTTCTAAAGGCCTGCGAATCTATTTATCGACCACAATATTCGATTTATAAGTCCCTCGAAAGCACAACGGCTGTTTCACCTCTGACTACCCACACATTATGCGCACAATAAGGCAATTTAATGCGACTCATTGGCCGCAGCCGATTCGACCTGCGCCACCTTGTGCCCAAGGCACTGTCAACCACAACATATTGAAAAAATGCCTTGTACCCCGCGGAATTTAAGCTCTAAACTTGTGCCAACGAAGACCAATGCCCCAACATATAGTAGGGGAATGGGTCAGGCTGGGGTCACCCCCAAAGCAAATATCGGGCGGATATTAGGGCTTATCTGCACAACGAATAAACGGCAGACTGTGTAGAAATCCACGCTGCCCAACAACAATTATGTGTCTTTCAAGGGGGAAAGAATGCGTTTAGAGCGTCGGTTTACCAAAGAACATCCGTGTCCATATGCCGCTATTGACTGGCACACTGCTGTAAGTGAGATCCGCAATCCTGACGGGTCGATTGTTTTTCATATGGATGCGGTTGAAGTTCCCGCGAGCTGGAGCCAGGTTGCGACCGACATTATTGCGCAGAAATATTTCCGTAAAGCCGGGGTGCCGCAGGCCCTTAAGCCGGTAAAAGAAAAAGATGTACCCAGTTGGTTGTGGCGACAGGAAATCGACAAAAAAGCACTAACTGACGTTCCCAAAGAAAATCATTTCAGTAGCGAGAAAAGCAGCAAGCAGGTTTTTGATCGGTTAGCTGGCACCTGGACATATTGGGGCTGGAAAGGCGGCTATTTCGACAGTGAAGAAGATGCCCGCACTTTCTTTGACGAAATGCGCTTCATGCTGGCTACACAAATGGCAGCGCCAAACAGTCCGCAATGGTTTAACACAGGCCTTCATTGGGCTTACGGCATTGATGGTCCGGCTCAGGGTCACCATTATGTTGACTTTAAGTCCGGGAAATTAACCAAGTCAAAGAGCAGCTACGAACACCCGCAACCTCACGCCTGTTTTATTCAGTCCGTTTCTGATGATCTGGTCAATGAAGGCGGAATTATGGACCTATGGACGCGCGAGGCGCGCTTGTTCAAATATGGTTCAGGCACCGGCACAAATTTTTCCAATGTGCGCGGCTCGGGTGAAAGCTTGTCTGGTGGTGGTCAGTCGTCTGGCTTGATGAGTTTCCTTAAAATTGGTGACCGCGCTGCTGGGGCAATAAAATCTGGTGGCACCACACGCCGTGCGGCAAAAATGGTCGTAGTAGATATTGACCACCCTGACATTGAAGAGTTTATCAACTGGAAAGTTATCGAAGAGCAGAAAGTGTCCGCCCTCGTCTCGGGCTCCAAGCTCAATGAAATTCATCTCAATCGGATCATGAAGGCGTGTCACGACGCCAAAGAAGACTTGGCCGAATCCGCCTTTGAGCCCAAAGCCAACAAAGAACTGAAGAAGCAAATCATTGCTGCCAGAAAAGTGATGATTTCAGAGAATTATATCCAGCGGGTGATCCAATTTGCCAAGCAAGACTACGCTTCAATTGACTTCAAAACATACAATACTGACTGGGATTCAGACGCGTATTTAACGGTTTCCGGTCAAAACTCCAACAATTCGATTCGCGTGTCCGACGACTTTATGCGTGCGATCAAAGGTGACGGCAATTGGCCGCTCAAGAGCCGCACAGATGGTTCTATCGTCCGCGAAATTAATGCCAAAGACCTTTGGCGTGATGTGGGACAGGCCGCATGGGCATGCGCAGACCCCGGCATTCAGTTTCATACCACTATCAATGATTGGCACACCTGTCCCGCAGCAGGAGAAATCAAGGCGTCCAACCCTTGCTCGGAATATATGTTCCTTGATGATACTGCCTGCAATTTAGCCTCGCTAAATTTGATGACATTTCGCAACGAAGACGGCACCTTTGCTGTGGAAAACTTCAAGCACGGCGTTCGACTATGGACGATGGTTCTGGAAATATCAGTTTTAATGGCACAATTTCCATCAAAGGAAATTGCACAGCTTTCCTACGAATATCGCACCCTTGGTATAGGTTATGCCAACATTGGCGGACTGTTGATGAGCAACGGCATTGCCTACGATAGCAACGAAGGTCGTGCACTGTGCGGTGCCATCACGGCACTGATGACCGGCGAATCGTACGCTACAAGCGCGGAAATGGCGTCTGAGCTGGGCGCTTTCCCTGGCTATGAAAAGAACAAAGACCACATGTTGCGGGTTATTCGCAATCATCGTCGCGCCGCATACGGCCAAAAGGATGGCTACGAAAAACTAAACACGAACCCGGTTGCTTTGGATATTTCCAATTGCCCGGATCAACTGATAACAATCGCCGCAGCAGACGCGTGGGACCGTGCACTGGAGATTGGCGAAAAGAACGGCTACCGCAACGCACAGTCCTCAGTTATCGCGCCAACCGGCACTATTGGCTTGGTTATGGACTGTGATACAACGGGTATTGAGCCTGACTTTGCTCTAGTGAAATTCAAAAAACTTGCGGGCGGCGGTTACTTTAAAATTATCAACCGCGTTGTACCACAGGCACTTAAAGTCCTTGGCTATAATGCCAAGCAAATCGGCGAAATCGAAAAATATGCCGTTGGGAACTCGACACTGAAAGATGCGCCTGGCATCAACCACGCCAACCTGAAAGAAAAAGGTTTTACCGACAGGGAAATCGATTTGGTCGAAGGGCAACTGGAAAATGCTTTCGATATTAAATTTGTTTTCAACCATTTCACACTCGGTGCTGACTTTTGTAAAAATGCCCTTGGTGTGACCGACGAGCAGATGAACGACTATAGTTTCAATCTTTTGGAGGCCATTGGCTTTGCCAAAGCAGACGTGGATGCTGCCAACGTGTATTGCTGCGGTGCCATGACCTTGGAGATGGCCCCATACCTAAGCGAAGACCATTATAGTGTGTTTGATTGCGCCAACCCGTGCGGGAAAATTGGAAAGCGCTCGCTGTCATGGGAAAGCCATATCCGCATGATGGCTGCGGCGCAGCCGTTTATTTCCGGCGCTATTTCCAAAACAATAAACATGCCAAACTCGGCCGAAGTTAGCGAGTGCATGACAGCTTACGAATTGAGTTGGTCACTGGCACTGAAAGCCAATGCGCTATACCGGGATGGCTCTAAGCTCAGCCAGCCGCTGAACGCGTCATTGCTTGATTCGGACGATCTGGAAGATGAACTTGAAGCCAAGAGCTTGCCGGAAAAAACCGAAATTGTAGCAGAACGAATTGTGGAGCGTATTGTCGAGATTGAACGTGACGCCACCAAGCGCAACCGGCTGCCGGAACGCCGCAAAGGCTATACGCAAAAAGCCATTGTTGGCGGCCACAAAGTATACCTGCGCACCGGTGAGTATGATGATGGCTCCGTCGGAGAAATATTTATCGACATGCACAAAGAAGGTGCCGCCTTCCGTTCGTTGATGAATAATTTCGCCATCGCGATTTCCATTGGCCTTCAATACGGCGTGCCATTGGAAGAATTTGTCGACGCATTTACTTTCACCCGTTTTGAACCGTTTGGACGGGTTGAAGGCAATGACACCATCAAAATGGCAACATCGCTGTTGGATTATATTTTCCGCGAATTGGCCATTTCCTACCTTGGCCGTGAAGACTTGGCTCATGCAACACCTGCCGATCTGATGCCTGACACTACGGGGCGCGGCGATAAAAACGACGGACTGCCGCCTTTAAGAGATGATGTATCTGAAGCCCTTGAAAGGGTTCAGAAATTTGCCTCAGCTGGATATGTCAGAGGCAGCAATCTTGTTGTACTTAACACGGCGCGCACCACGGACAAGGACACTGAGTTAGAAACAGTTTCAGTAGCAGCTACAAGCGCATCGGCAACAACGGTGGCTATGGGATCAGCAATGACAAACGGCGCCACTGATGCAACACCCGATGCCAGAACAACGGCGCGGATGAAAGGGTATGAAGGTGATGCGTGCGGAGAATGCGGCAATTTCACATTGGTCCGCAATGGCACCTGCATGAAATGCAACACCTGTGGCTCTACTAGCGGCTGCAGCTAGCCTGCACGCCAACACACGTATGAAATTTGAATTTACCGCCCACTAACCCGTCCCTGTGGGTGGTCATCTCGGGGAAGGCTTGCCTTCCCCAATTTTTTTAAATTAACCAAAGAGTTATCCGCTAAATTTTTAACAAAAAAGGAAGCTGTTTCCTGATTTGTTAATAAAATTGTCACTTTTTTACCAAATATTTACCAGCCACGATTGATGATGAAAAGTACGGATAAAAGCTTGCGCCGTGGTTTAAGGAAATGGATGTGTTAGTGGGAAAAAAAGTAGCAGACAGTGCAGCTCCAATGTCGCCAGTAACTTCCAGTTC
Organism: Sphingomonadales bacterium; assembly: GCA_011088215.1. Classification (GTDB taxonomy): domain Bacteria; phylum Pseudomonadota; class Alphaproteobacteria; order Sphingomonadales; family Kordiimonadaceae; genus Kordiimonas. Next base: position 57,349 of record JAALKD010000002.1, read on the forward strand.
TTCAAGGGGCGGTCGCCCTGAATCAGCGCCCGACTATACCACAGCCATTATTAATGCCCTTCCCTACGGCGTGGTCTGTTTTGATCTGGCTCCAAATAACAGCATCATTGTTCATTCCGCGAATCCGCATGCGCAGTCTCTTTTTGGTTTTTCCAACATTGACGAATTACCAGCGCCGCTTACCTCAATCTGGACATCGAAGCAAAAGGACAGTTTGGCGGATAAGGTCCGGGAAACATTGGAAAAAAACAACCAATAATTTATGAGTGGACAGCTCACGATAAAGACGGCGACCATTATCTTTCCAGCCAGCTTCAACCGATTGTAAATGCTGCGGGCGATCGCAGGTTAGTTCTCTGTACTATCGAAGACCAGACCGCTGAAAAACTGGCGGAAAAAAATATCATGCATCATGCTTTCCATGATGCCCTGACCGGCCAACCCAATCGTGTACTATTCCGTAACAAATTTGAGGAAACAGTAATCAAGGGCGAGAGCAGCGACGAACCATTTGGCTGCGCAGTATTGATTGTTAATATCGACCGCTTCCAGTTGATCAATGAAAGTTTTGGGCACAGCGCGGGCGACAGGTTTCTGATTTCCATGGCATCCACCTTGCGGCGCTGTATTGGTAGTCAAGATATTCTTGCTAGGCTTTCAGGCGATGAATTTGCGATTTTAGTACCTAACATGCGCGAGATCCAACCAGTCATTGATGTCTGCGACCGAATTCACACCGCAATGACACAGCCGTATGATCTTGATGGCAATGAGGTTTTCACTTCGGTTTCCATCGGCGTTGCCAGCACAATTTCTAGCGCGACCCATCCGGAAGACCTAATTCGTGATGCAGACTTCGCCATGCACCGCGCAAAAATAGCTGGCAAAGCCTGCACCGAAGTTTACCGCCGTGAGTCACATCAGGAAGCCCGGTCATTGTTTCATCTTGAAACCGAGCTACGGCGCGCTGTGGAACGGCAGGAATTGCAGTTATACTACCAGCCGATAATCGACCTACGCACTTCAGAGTTACACGGATTCGAGGCTCTTACCCGCTGGCAGCACAAAGAACATGGTTTTGTGTCACCTGTGGAGTTCATTCAACTCGCTGAAGAAACTGGCATTATTGTCCCGCTGGGTCGTTGGGCTATCGAAGCCTGCTGCACCTGCTTAAAGCATTGGATAATGGAAGTGGGCGAGGACAGAGTTGTCCCAATTAACGTGAATGTATCTGGTGTGCAGTTCGCCCGCGATGACGTAGCCACTGTGGTTGAAAACGCATTAAAAAAATATAACCTTCCCGGACGGCTTCTCCGCATTGAGTTGACCGAAAGTTCAATCATGGCCAATCCTGAACATATTTCCCTTTCGCTAGACCGGATAAGGGCGCTGGGAGTTAAAGTTGCGCTCGATGATTTCGGTACTGGCTATTCATCGCTAAATTACCTGCACCAATTTCCGATCGACATTATCAAAATCGATCGAGCTTTCATCAATCAGTTGAAACGCGGGAACGCCCAGTTCAAAATCCTTGAAATGATTGGTATGTTGGCAACGAATTTGGGGCACCAGATCGTTGCTGAAGGGCCTTGAAGATACCGAGTATATCGACATGGTAACCGAAATGGGTTTTGCCTTTGCGCAGGGCTTTTACTACTCGCGACCTGTTGCCGGCGTAGACGCCGCAAAAATGGTTCATGGCCAGTTGCCCTGGGCCTAAATCGTCATTCCGCACCAAACATTTGCATATCTAACAAATAGTATTTTCCGCTCCGCACTTGACGGCAAGGCTCTGGCTCCCCAAATATCAGAGATAAAATAAGTAAACATTGAGGACACCATGACTGAGGAAAATTCAGCGCCTAAAAAAGGTGCCGCAACGCCAGCAAAAAAGTCGGCTACCAAGCGTAAACCTGCTGGTGCCAAAGCAACATCAAAGGCTGCTTCTGCCAAGAAACCAGCAACGCGTAAAACGGCCGCGCCTAGAAAAAATACAACGCAAGACAGTGCGACTGCCACAGAACAACCTGCGGCGAGCACCAAGTCGCGAGCAGGAGAGCAACCGCACTCGTCGAAGAAAACGACTACGCAGACCGGCGGGCGAGACTATGACGCATCAAATTTGGTCGACGACCTCAAGGGGCGTGACTGGCCAAAAATTATTCAAAGGGCGTTGTTGATGGTGTTTTTTGGTTTCCTGGCTTGGGTAACCATTTCGGTCGCGTTTTTTCTGGCTACTGCGCAAGTGGTGATCAGCATCTTTGTCGGCGAACCGAACGCGGCGCTAACGCGGTTGATCAAACAAGGGGCAAATTACATCCATGACGTTCTGGATTATTTGAGCTTCGCCTCAGACGAATGCCCTTTTCCTTTTGGCCGCAAACTGCCTGAAGCCGATTAATCAGGCGCAGCTATAAAATTCAATCATCAGCTAACCATCACGGCTGGCAATTTACATATTGCTAGCCGCAAATAACATTTCTGCACCGACCTTAATTATGATGAGCGCAATCAAGGCTGTAATGACTGCTCTGGCATAGTCAAACATGGCGAACTTTAGTCCTTCTGTGATGCTACATATTGATCACGGGCGGCAACACCTTTACTGGGAAAGTCGGTGAAAAAGCCATCGATTCCCATCTCTAACAACAGTGTAAGCTCTTGTTCCATGCTTTGAAAGCCCTTTGGCAAAGCATCGGCGCGCACGGTCCATATATGAACAATTTTGCCAGCAGTGTGTATTTTTCAACAACACCACTTGGCTTCATATCAGAGGTGAACAACAACGCCTTATTGAGACCGAAACCATCTGCCACCGCGTAATAATTTTCCAGCGTCACATCCAAATCAACCCATTGGCTCAGCGGATTGACCTTCCCGCCAACCAGCAACACGACCGGCACCTCGGTTAATGGCGCTATTTCGCGAACGAAATCGCCATCAAAGCATTGAAAATAAACCGGTATTCCAGACTGCTTTAGTATCGCCATTTTATCAGCAAGAAGCGATGCCAGCTGCGTGTTGAGTGAAGCTTTAAATAGCTCCGGGCGTTTCATCTCAATATGCAGTCCAACAGTTTTGCCGTCAGCTTTGTGAGCCATTACCAACTCGATGATTTCGTCCAGAGTAGCAATTTCCAATTGGTCATCGAAAGATTTATCACGGCCTTTGAATGCCTGACGCACCCGTAGGGTTTTAAGTTCAGCGAGCGTGAAATCCATGGCGAACCAATCAGTTTGGCCATCGATTGTCCGTTTACGATCAGCAAACTCGGGGTGACTGGCAACATTGGTAGTGGTCGACAGATAAATGTCGTGCCGAGCAACCAAAACACCGTCTTTGGTCATCACAAGATCTGGTTCGATGAAGTCAGCGCCCTGCTCTATGCCCAATTTATAGGCATCCAGCGAATGTTCCGGCAAATAGCCACTGGCACCACGATGCGCTATCACAATCGGATCATCAGCCACGGCGGCAAAGTCAGACACACCCAACAGGCCAAGGCCTAGTGCTGCGGTCATTAAAATTCGTGTCAACATTCTAGCACAATCCTCAGGTTAACTATGCAAACTGCTTCATCTTAAGCTACCATTAGAATATGTCACCGCAATTTCAGCCCTTGACCCAATGAAAATCATGTTATCTTCTTACTCAAGGAGACGAAAATGCCGTTCACGCAATTCATAGGATCATTGATTGCTGTCGCGATTGTAGCGCTAATTGCTGCGCGACTGTTTCCCACTAAAAACAAACTCACGAAAGAACGGGTAATTAACAATGTGGCCCGCTATTGCCCACATATTAACCTCGCATCGGCACCACCGCTGGTTTATCTATCGGAAAATAATGCTACCGCTGTAGCCGTGTTCCCCAACCGCAGCGATGGTTTTGCAATTGCTTCCGCCTTAGGCGACAGGGTGGTTGTCCGCGAAATTCCAGATGCCAAGTTGGTTACGATCACCAAATCCGAGAATGGCCTGTCATTCAACCTGGGTGACTTCACCCAACCGACGATAGAAATACAGATGCCGGCGGACCAGCGCCAGGCATTGATTTCGAAACTGACTAGCCGACCAAGTGAAAAACCGGAGCCCGCTCATGCTTGATTTGCTCGCCCCAACCCAACTTGCGGTGCCCGCCTTTACTATTCTGATCCTCGCGGAAATGATCATTGGCTGGAAATCCGGCCGTGCGCGCTATGAAGGCAAAGACACCATGACATCCATGTTAATGGGACTGGGCAGCACCGTTGCTGGCGCTTTGTCGGCTGCCTTTTTCATCGGAGTTTCCTATTGGGTTTGGCAAAATTTCGGCATTTTTGACATGGGTACTGCCCTTTGGGTATTTGCGCTGGCGTTTGTGCTTGATGACTTGGCTTATTATTGGATTCACCGGATGGGGCACCGCATGCGCTGGATGTGGGCAGCGCACGTTATTCATCATTCAAGCCAGCATTATAATCTCTCAACAGCCCTACGCCAAACCTGGACTGGTGCTTTCACCCCCGGCATTTTATTCAAAATGCCTCTATTCCTATTGGGAATAGAGCCCGCGATCGTGTTTTTCGTCGCAGGCATAAATTTGGTTTACCAATTTTGGATTCACACCGAAGCCATCGACAAGATGCCGCGCTGGTTCGAGTATATCTTCAACACACCAAGCCATCACCGGGTGCATCATGCTAACAATCCGCGCTATCTTGATGCCAATTATGCTGGCGTATTCATGGCGTGGGACCGTATGTTCGGATCGTTCATCCCAGAACGAAAAGACGAAGCCTGCCGTTATGGATTAGTAACTGACTTGGGGACCTTCAACCCGCTTAGGGTGGCAGTTCATGAGTGGCTTGGAATTTTCAAAGATATCTGGTCGGCGAAAGACTGGAAACACAAGGTCCTGTTTTTACTGGCCCCACCTGGCTGGACACCGGACGGCAGCCGAATGACCAGTGATATGATCCGGGCAGCCTGGCTGGAACGTGAAGCTATCAAGAAATCCGGCAAAGTGACAGGCGACAAAAACACAATCGCTGCGGAATAAGCGCTAAAAAACTTCCGGAACGAACCTGAGAAAAGCCTAACTCTTTTTTTGGCTATTCCGTCGATCGATTAGAAAGCCAATAAGACCACCAAGAACGCCGCCCGCGAGAGCCTCCAAACTTGGGATATACGGTAACCAAAGACCGCCAACAACACCGCCGAGCAGCCCCAAGAATACCATCACCCCGGTTACGGTTGGTTTTTTGTTCATATTCTGCCTCTCAATCGCGCCATTTATAGCTGCCATGCATTTTTGGTCAATCAAATAACACTTGCGAAACTACAGTATTTTGGCCATTGTCCCGGCAAATTCTGACGCCCTTTCCAAGGGCCTAACATCTGCGGCTTGCCTCCCCGCGCCGCGCACCAGTTGGAGCACACATATGTCTCAAGAAAAAATCGTAATCGTTGGCATGGCACGCACACCAATGGGCGGCTTGCTCGGTGATTTATCATCTGTTTCTGCCTCTGATTTAGGCGCAACGGCGATCACGGCCGCACTGAAAAATGCTAAGGTCGACAGCGAAACAGTCGACGAAACTATAATGGGTTGTGTATTACCCGCCGGACAAGGCCAGGCGCCTGCTCGTCAAGCCAGCATCAAAGCAGGCATTCCCAATTCAACTGGTGCGGTAACGGTTAATAAAATGTGCGGCTCAGGCATGAAAGCAATGATGCAAGCCCATGACAGTATTCTTGCCGGCACCAATGACGTGGTTGTCGCAGGCGGTATGGAAAGCATGTCGTTGGCGCCGCACATGATGCCGAACGCCCGCACCGGCATCAAATACGGTAATGCCCAAATCATTGACCATATGGCCCTGGACGGCCTCACCGACGCTTATGCTGGCGGTCCCATGGGCGTTTTCGCTGAACTGTGCGCTGAGCATTACCAGTTCACCCGCGAAGCGCAGGACGCCTATGCAATCGAGTCGCTCAAACGCGCTCAAAAGGCCATTGAAAATGGATCTTTTGAGGGAGAAGTAACGCCTGTTACCGTCAAAAGCCGGCGCGGTGACGTTGAGGTCAACCAAGACGAGCAACCGATGAAGGCTCGGTTCGACAAAATCCCCACGCTGCGCCCTGCTTTCAAGAAAGACGGCACAGTAACTGCGGCTAACGCCAGCTCCATTTCAGACGGTGCGGCTGCGCTGGTTATGATGACAGCCAAAGAGGCCGAGACGCGCGGTCTGACACCACTTGCCACAATTAAAGCGCATGCGAATTTCGCTCACGAACCGGAATGGTTCACCACAGCGCCAGTTACAGCGGTAAAAAGCGTGATGGAAAAAGCTGGGTGGACAGCCGACGATGTAGACTTGTTTGAAATCAACGAAGCCTTCGCGGTTGTGCCGATGGCGGCAATGCAAGAACTTGGCCTTGATCATGCCAAAGTCAACGTAAACGGGGGCGCTTGCGCGCTTGGACACCCAATCGGTGCCTCCGGCGCACGCATCTGTGTTACGTTAATCAACGCACTGAAGAAACGCGACCTGAAAACTGGTGTCGCGAGCTTGTGCATTGGCGGCGGCGAAGCAACAGCGATCGCGATAGAATTGGCTTAACAGACGCACACCAAAATTGGATAGGACCAAGTCATGATGCTTTCTGAAGAACAACGCATGGTTCAGGACATGGCGCGCGCTTTCGCCCGGGACGAGATAGCGCCGAGAGCTGGTGATTGGGAAAAGTCTGGCGAAATTCCTGCAGAATTTCTACGCGAAATGGGCGCACTTGGTCTTATGGGTATGACAGTGCCCGAGGAATGGGACGGTGCGGAAACGGACTATACATCCTACGCGCTTGCGCTGGTTGAAATTGCAGCCGGTGACGGTGGCCTTTCCACACTCATGAGCGTCAATAACGCACCCGTGTGTGCCGCTATCTTGGCGAACGGCAGCACCGAGCAAAAAGAGCGCTTTCTCAAACCCCTCGCCCGGGGCGACATGATCGGTGCCTTTTGCCTGACCGAACCGCAAGCTGGGTCTGACGCTTCACAGTTAAAAACAAAAGCTGAACGGACTAACAGCGGTTGGAAACTGAATGGTACCAAGCAATTTATCACGTCGGGCAAAATCGCGGGCGTCGCGATTGTGTTTGCGGTCACCGATCCAGCTGCTGGCAAGCGCGGACTGTCTGCCTTTTTAGTGCCAACCGACACACCGGGTTATCGAGTTGCCAGCGTTGAGCATAAGCTGGGCCAGAAGTCGTCGGACACCTGCCAAATCACCTTCGAAGACATGGAAGTGCCAACAGATTGTCTGATGGGCACCGAAGGTGACGGCTACAAAATTGCGCTTTCCAACTTGGAAACCGGACGCATTGGTATCGCGGCCCAATCCGTGGGCATGGCGAAAGCGGCTTATGAATATGCCCTTGGATACGCCAAAGAACGCGAAACTTTCGGCAAACCTATCGTTGACCACCAAGCCGTTGGTTTTCGGTTGGCAGATATGGCAACAGAGCTACAAGCCGCGGAACTAATGGTTTTGAATGCTGCATCCAAAAAAGACGCTGGCCAACCCTGCCTCAAGGAAGCATGCATGGCTAAATTATTTGCCAGCGAAATGGCAGAAAAAATCTGTTCAGCAGCCATTCAAACCCTTGGTGGCTACGGTTACTTGTCAGAATATCCCGTCGAACGTATCTACCGCGATGTGAAGGTGTGCCAAATTTACGAAGGCACATCAGACATTCAGCGCATGGTAATCAACCGCGAAATTAAGAAATAGCGCTCCCAAGGGAACGCTATTTTTGTTAGAAACTGAAAAGCAGACCTGCACCAACCGTGGTTATATCAGCGTCATCGCTAGCGGCATGATATTGCCCGCGCAAGCGTAGTCCGAACCAGCTGGTTGGCATGTATTCGACACCGGCCTCAAACACAATACCGTCGGCCGACCCGCCTGTTTGCTGCTCGTTGGCTACGTCAATGGAGGTGTAACCGGCGCCGCCGTACCACATAACCTTATTGTTGGGCGTATAGCCGACTTTGGCTATGATACTGGCATAGCCATCTAGGATATCGAAGCCAATTGCGGTGCTTTCATTAGTATCAATCAACGCTGCAGTACCCTCGATGCCATAAACCAGGCCACTATCTGTTTGCTGGCGTAATCCAGCGAAAAAGTCGATATACCCGCCGTCGCCACCAGAGCTATAGTCGCCGAAACCGCCGCCCAATCCACCATAAAGACCAGAAAAGCGTTTTTCCTCGTTTGCCCCGCTATCGTCTTGTCGGGCCTGCGCTGCAGTACCTATCATCGCAGCGAACATCAGTCCGCCTATGATCAACATAGTCTTTTTCATAAATTTCCCAATCGTTGCTAAACTGTTGTTTTACATATACTTGTAACTGCAGTTACGCATCCTACGTGTAAATATGACTAAAATTGGGCAAGATAGACTAGTCTCGGGCAAGCATGCTCTCTATTTCGGTGAGCATGTCATATGCTGCTTTTTTCCCCAAAGCGATCAGCTCATCCGCTTTAGTAAAATCTGCCATGTCGATATGACCAATGCGCGGCGAAATCAAAACATCGGGACGATCACTTCTTAAGTTGGCTTGACTAAGCGCCCGCAGTGCAAGCGACCAACCAGCTCGCGCTGACTTCATCGCCGCCAACGCTGGCTTGTCACCGTTCGGGTCAAACCCCAGCCTACGCGAACGACCCGGATAGTCACCCTGCAGGTCCACGGCAATGATTTTATCCGCACCCAAGTCCCTTGCGGCTTGCACGGGTATTGGGTCGGCGACGCCACCGTCCACCAACAACAATCGGGCCGTTTGTATCGGTGGCAACATCCCAGGTATCGCTGACGATGCCCTCAGCGCGGTAACCACATCACCCTCATCCAGCACGACCTTTTCGCCCGAATATAAATCAGCGGCAACAGCCGCGAATGGTTTAGCAAGTTGTTCGATGGTCTGGTGGCCAAAATGGCCACGCAAGCGCTGCTCAATTTTTCCGGCACCAAGCAAACTGCCTTTACTGAAGCCAAACTCACCCATGGATAGCATGTCGCGCAACGATATTTCACGGGCCACATCTTCCAATTCGTCGACAATATCAGCGGCGATGCATGCACCAACTATGGCACCGATGCTGGTTCCGGCCACCACATCAATAGGCACGCCTTCAGCTTCCAGAACCCGCACAACACCTATGTGCGCCCACCCAAGACCAGCGCCGCCGCCGAGAGCTAACCCTATTGCCATCGCTTCACTCCATTTTCTTTTAGAAATGGGTACCGACCGCAAGGGTTGCAAGTTATTCCAAACAGAATGCCTTGTTATAGAATGCCGGGATTCTGCTGCGCATTCATCGTTGCCACGATGGCCGGGTCGTTATAGCGCATTGGAGACAACATAGCCGCATAGCCTGGCAAGTCCTGGTTCAGCATATGCCTAGCGACCAAATCACCGCTGGCGCAGGCCGCCATGGTGCCAAAGCCAGATAAAGCACCAGCGAGATAAAATCCGTCCACCTCTGTTGGACCGAGCAGCGGCCAGTTTTCTTTTGTGAGCGTATAATATCCACCGTAATGAACCGTGCTGCGCGGAAATTGATCATCAAATTCGGGCGTAAAGGAAACCGGCACAGAGGCTGAGTTGTAGGCCCAACCGAGCTTGAGCCAGGTTCCGCGGTCTCCGCCCTCAGGCCGACAGTGTACTGCACCTGGTAGTTCACCTGCGAGCCATGCAAAATCCGGATCCTCCGCCAACAACCCCCGCTCATCTTCGTCCCAGTCCAAACATTGCGGGTCTAGATCAATGGCAAACGGCATAGTGCGCGCTATCGTTTTCTTGGTGTCTTCAAACGCAATTTTTTGCTGAATCCAGTTCTCAACTGGCAGGTCGATACCTAGCATGTTGGCAATTTCGCCGACAAAAGGCCCAGCAGCATTTACAATGCGCGTTGCCTGAACGAAGTTGCCAGCACCGGCAAGCCGCACAGAAAAAGCCTCCGCGTGATCAATGTGATCAACCTTACCGGTCAATCGTTTGCCGCCAGCTTCCTTAAATGCTTGCAGCATATATTGCCCCATTTGCTGGCCGCTGATCATCCCGGCGCGCCGTATATGGATCACCGACCGCACTTCTTTGTCGAAGTAAGGAAACGTTTTTTCTATCACTGCTTTGTCGGTTATCACATCAACACCGTTCGGCGCACTTTTCCAATCTTCCACGATCGCAGGCCGATAACCGCCATTTGCATCGCCAACGTGCATCCGTATCTGATTTTCAGGGCTATCGGTGTAGCCAGCCTCAAGTTCCCTTAGGTGATCATCAATATCGATTTGTCGCGTCGCCAACACATAGCCCCGCCGGGTCATTTGAAGAATATTGTCACTCTCAAGTGCAATCTCCTCCATCAGGTCGATACTTCTATCGGTGAAGGCGCGCATCATTGGGTTAGGCCACCAGTTGCGGTAATTTTCACCTGACTGCGCCGATGTGAAGGCCATCGGTTGCCCGCAGTCTACCAAGGTTACATCCAGCGATGGATCATGTTTTTTCAAATAATAAGCGACAGCTATGCCCACGCTGCCAGCACCGATCACCAATGTGTCTGTTTGAAGCTTATTCACGGCCTTTCGCCCCTAATAAAATTTGCTTAGCTTTTTCAATATCTTCGGCTGTGTTGACATTAAAAAACTGTTCGTAGCCAACCGCCTCGAATGAAACCTCTTGCACCTGCAACAAGTCCAGCATCCGGTTTACAGTGCGTACATCTCCATCTGTGTGGGCACGGGCGAATGTTGGCAGACAAGCCAACGGCCACAAGGTGCATAAACCGTGCCGCCGGCCATCTTCAACCGCACATGTTGGCCGTTGCCCATCACTATGCGCCGATAATTGCGCGACGATGTCATGGGGGAAAAACGGTACATCGATCGGCATGGTTAGCAACATATTTGCGCTAATAGATTGTGCCCACTCAAGACCGAGCAAGACACCAGCCAATGGACCAGCTCGCGCACCCTCTGGTTCATGAAGTACCGTAATTTTTTCGCGTGAATAACCTCGCGGCAAATTCACCGCAATCGAGCCAACTTGCGGCGCCAAGTGCGCAGCGACATGGTCCAGCAAAGGCCGGTCGCCCAAAAGCGTTTGAAATTTATGTACGCCCAACCGGTGGGATCGTCCACCCGCTAAAATCAGCCCTGCAGTATTCATTTTTGAAGCTGCGCCATTTGTGGTGTATAAAAATTGTCAGTTACGACACTCTGTTTCGCCCAAAGAAACACTAGGCAAACTACTATCGGGGATCACTATATGACCATCAACGCCAAAACCAAGCCACTTGTTGTCGGTGGTGGCGTAAAAAAGGTGCTTTATACCCTCAGTACTGTGCGCAAGATGGGAGTAAAAAAAGCCGCCAAGGCGTTAAATTCCCATAACACCTACAAGGCCTGCGCACTAGGAATGGGTGGTCAACTGGGCGGCATGACCAACGAATCCGGGGAATTCCCTTCGGTATGCAACAAAAGTGTTCAGGCACAGTCCAGCGACGTACAGGCGGCAATACCCGTTGAAATATTCAAACACACACTCGATGAACTACAGGAGCTTGACGGGCGCGAGATGGAGCGGTTGGGCCGCCTAAACACGCCGCTGCACAAACGCACAGGCGCTGACAAATTCACCCCTATCAGCTGGGGTCGTGCAATGGAGATTGCTGTCAACAGATTCGGAAAAACAGATCCAGCGCGCAGCTTTTTTTATTCCTCCGGCCGCTCCTCCAACGAGGCAGCCTTTATTTTCCAGCTTTTTGCCCGCCTATACGGCACCAACAATGTCAACAATTGCAGTTATTACTGCCATCAAGCCACCAGTGTTGCGCTTGGATCAACGGTTGGAACCGGCACATCAACCATAGAATTGGAAGATTTGGATGGGTGCGACCTGATTTTCGTGGTCGGCGCTAATCCCTCGTCTAACCACCCGCGTTTTATCCATAAGCTGAAAACCTGCCGAGAAAGAGGTGGCTCCGTCGTGGTAATAAACCCCGCAAAAGAGCCTGGATTGGTGAAATTTGCGGTGCCTAAAAGCCCCAAATCAATGCTTGCCGGTGGCAGCGAAATCGCTTCTGACTATCTACAACCCAATATTGGCAGCGATGTTGCAGTTTTTACCGGACTGGCGAAAGCAGTGGTTGAACAAGGCGGAACCAACGATGCTTTTATTGACCAATTCACCGATGATTATGATGACTTTTTAGCGTCACTTGACGAAGCAGACTGGCAAACTCTGTGTGCCACAACAGGATTGAACAAAGATGATTTCGATCGCGTCGCCGCGCTTTACGTGAAATCAAAAAAGACCATTTTTGCCTGGGGTATGGGCCTGACACATCATATCAACGGTGTAGCCAATATAGAAAGCCTGGTTAATTTGGCGTTGCTGCGCGGCATGATTGGCACGCAGCACGCGGGCTTGTTACCACTGCGCGGGCATTCAAACGTACAGGGCATAGGCACCATAGGAGTAAAGCCGCTATTGCAAGACGATGTTATGGCCCGAATGGAAAGCGCCTTTGACATCACCCTACCCCGCACCGACGGCATGGACACCATGGCATGCATGAATGCCGCCCATCGCGGTGACATTGACACCGCAATGATCATGGGCGGTAACCTTTTAGCCGCCAATCCTAACACCAGTTGGGCGACCAAAGCCCTTGATAACATTGGTTTTAAAATGTTTTTGACCACCACCCTCAACAAAGGCCATGTAAACGGCGTAGGCGCAGGGGAAAGCCTGATTTTACCAGTAACGGCCCGCGACGAAGAGTGGAGCCCGACCACCCAGGAAAGCATGTTCAATTTTGTTCGCCTAAGTGACGGAGGCATCACTCGCCATGACTGTGTGCGCCCTGAAAGTGTTATTTTGAGTGACTTGGCTGACAGCCTGCTTCCTGACTTGCCGTTCAAGTTTAGCGACTTTAAAAACCATCAAAACACCCGACAGGCGATTGCGGAGATTGTTCCGGGGTTAGAAGCCCTGGCTGACATCGACGTTGCGCGACAAGAATTCCATATCAGCGGACGCCTGATCCATACGCCAAAATTTAAAACCCCATCGGGCAAAGCGCGGTTCCAGACATGCGCCATGCCGCCACCAATTGTTGGCAAAACCAAGTATCCTTTCAGGCTTGCCACGCTACGCAGCGAAGGCCAATTCAATTCGATTATCTATGAAAACCATGACAGTTACCGACAAACCGACGACCGCTGGTGTGTAATGATGAACCAAGACGACATTAATGCATTGGGATTAAGCCGCGGCGATAAAGTTTCTTTAAAGTCGGCGTTTGGTGAAATGCTGGCGGTGAAAATTTTTGCGTTCGATGTGCCACGGGGCAATTTACTTTGTTATTACCCTGAGGCGAATGCGCTAACCGGTACAGCGATTGATGAACGCAGCAGAACGCCCTCGTTTAAAAACACGGCTGTCGCAATTGAAACTACGACCTAGGTTTCGCATACCACACTGCCAAACGGCGCTATCTTCGATTATTTTGTCCCATTGGGTACTACACCTGTCCCGCAAGCAACATCATCCGTTTGCCGACCTATCCTCCTGTTAACAATAGTGGCAATTCACAGTTCGAACAGGAATCATTCATGAAAAAGCTTGTTATCAGCCTTATGCTTGCGGCCATGTCGCATTCACTCGCCGCGCAAGAAAACATCCCGACTCAATCTGCAATACCTCATACAGAAATGCAGAAGTTATCTTCGATGGTTGGCAATTGGTCGTTATCGATGGAGTATTCGCCAGATGACGGCGCCTCGTGGCAAAAAGCACCACAGTCTCAGGTGGAGTTTTCCTATCAACTGAAGCAGCTGGTCATTGGGGAAAGGCCAACGGACGATGCAGGCGTTACATTTCAAACGGCGTCTTTTTACAGTTATGACCAGTATCGCAAAACCTACCGTATCGCAGTCATGGACGATACATGGGGGCTGATGGATATATATGAAGGCAATGTTACAGACGGCGTTCTGGTGGCAACCAATTTAAATTCGGGTACAGTTTTCCCAATAGACGAAAAAACGTCTCGAGCCTTTCGCCTCAAAATAAACCTTTCAAATTCACAGGAACGCCTAGTGGAAATTGACAAATCAGATGACGGCGGCAAATCCTGACAACCGAATTTCAAATTGAAATATGTTAAAAAATAACGATAACAACATATTATATATATTTATCTAGTGTAAAACCTTAAGAAAAAAGCAGTCGCATGTGAAACGAATAACTAAGGCTTAGCCGGACTGGTCAACTTTTCAACCACTTCCCGAAGAACTGCAATATCGATAGGTTTCCCAACGATAGCGTCAAACCCGGCTTGCCTATATTCCAGTGTATCTTCCGACAAAGTATTGGCCGTTAGCGCTATTATTGGGGGCGGAGAGGTAATTTCGGTTTTTATGATTTTAAGTGCGGACAGTCCGTCCAGCACCGGCATTTGAATATCCATCAAAACAATATCAAAACCCTTTGCATTTGCTTTGAGGGTATCAATTGCTTCCTGACCATTAATCACTGCTGTACCATGCCAGCCCTCGCGCCGGATGAAACGACGTATCAACTCGCGGTTAATATGATTGTCTTCGGCAAATAAAATTCGAATACTGGAGGCAGTAACATCTTCTGAAGGAAGCGGCGGTGTTTCGGGGTCAACCAATTCGGTATATTCTGACGGTTTAACCTGCTGGTAGCGCATATCCAGCACGGATGTGGATTCAGGCGATAAGTCCTGTTCACGGGCAGTAGGCAATTGAAGCTCAAACCAAAATTCAGAACCTTGTCCAACCACACTATTTACACCGGCGTCGCCATTCATTAGCTCGACCAGGTCGTTGACAATTGCCAAACCAAGGCCGGTACCAGAGGCTGCGCGTGTTCTACTGGAATCGACCTGTTGAAAGCGGTCGAACAACATAGGCAAACGGTCTTTTTCTATGCCCGGACCCGTGTCGCGAACCCGCCAAATCAACTTCGTACTGGTCAATGCAACCTTTGCCTCAAGCGCTATCGCAATTGTGCCCTCGGTGGTGAACTTGAGCGCGTTCTCGAGCAAATTAAGCAATATTTGACTGATGCGTATGCTATCACCCATCACCGGCAAGCTTTGATCATCAGGCAACCGCAAGACCAGTTTCAAACCCTTTTGCTTGACGCGCATGTCAAATAATGAAGCAATATCGCCAGAAAGAGTAACCGCATCCATCGGCGCGGCGTTGATGACAAGTTTGCCTGCCTCCAGTTTAGCCATATCCAGTATATCATTGATTACAGTCAGTAAATAGCGACTGCTTTTGCGGGTAGTCGACAAATAATATTGTTGCAAATCAGTTAGTTCGGTGTCTGCCATCAAGTCAATCATACCGATTACACCGGTTAGCGGTGTCCGCAATTCATGGGTCATGTTCGCGAGGAATTGGTCCTTGGCTTTATTGGAAAGTGTCAGTTTTTCAGCAATGGAAGACTGCACAACTTCGAGTTCCGTAAGCTTGCGGATCGCAGGCATACGGACAAAATAGGCAACGGTCGAAAGTACGCCGCCGCCAATTAATGCCGCCACATAAGGGGGCACTTTGGCGGGCTCCAAAATGAACAACGACCACAGATATGCGACGGTAAATGGCACAACGAAAACCAACCATGTGGCAAAAGTTGGCGCGACCAGTCCCAGGGCAGCAAGCAACAAAGTTGCGAAGAAAAATTGGTTCAAATTACCGGTGGTGTGCAAAATGAAAAACACATTGAATGTAACAAGTGTAACAAGCAGCATTGTGATCGGTCTAATGGCCGCGACTTTCAATTGGCCAAGTTTATCCGCCAGCAAAATACCAGACGACAACAAAATACTAATGCTCAACGGCACCACAACAGTCAGCGCTTCTTCGATAGGAATAACGAAAAAAGACGCAACAGCCCGCACAGTAAAAAGAATGCCCACCGCCAGCGCCAAAACCCGCAAAGTTGATTTTTCAAAGGCTGCCAACTTTTCGTGAATCTGGTTTTGGACCGCCTCGTTGTCTACCCCGACCGGCAATTTATTTTGCGCGCTTGCCACTCATCTAACCCCAATTTAGTGCAGCATTGCCTACCACCATGCAGTAGCTTTCTGGTGACACAAAGAAAATTCTGCTTCGCATACATGTATCACCTAGCGAGATTACCATTATGATGCATCACCAAATTCACACCTGTGGTAAGTGAAATGGCACCGAGGCACAGTCCAATCTCTTGACAGAAAGCCACTACTATCGCGGGAAGGTCGTACTAACAGGTTTTTGGTGATTATTTGGCCGGTAAGCCATTGCAAACACGTAGCGTTAAGCGCGCGCCGCCTGCCCCCCGGCACGTTTGTAGCTGCCCGGCCCTATCCCTATGTGCTTCTTGAAAACCTTGCTAAAAGCAGCCAACGATTGATACCCCACCTGATCAGCAACAGCCTCCGTTGTCAAAACGCCGGCATCTAAATGGTGACAGGCTTTCTGCATTCGCCACATGGTGACGTATTGCATGGGAGTCAGCCCAACCATTTCTCGAAATTGATTTGCAAAAACCGAACGCGACAAGCCTGCCTCGTTGGCCAGCATCTGAATTGTCCAACGTTCTTCCAGTTTTCCATGAAACACTTGCAGGCTTCTGCCGATATTTTTGTCGGCCACCGCGTTAACAAACCCACTCTTTTCGCCTAATGATACATTCCAGACCCGAACGGCATGGATAAATAATATCTCGGCCAAACGCTTGGTAATCGCCTGGTTGCCCATATTCCCAGTTTGCGTTTCATATGACATAAATTTCATGGCGTTATCGAACCATGAAAAATCGATCGCTTGTCTTCCAGTGATCAATATATAGTCCGGCAACTCGGCAAGAATTGGGTGGTAATGCATCTCGTTAAATTCAAGGTGACCACAAACAAGGTTGCCACGAGCGTCCCCTTGCCCACCATGAACAAAATAACCACCACCATCATAACCACTTTGTTCCAACACCTGATCAAGCTCAATGGATTGTGTGTCCGGATGGTCTTTCAAAGTATGGCTTTTACCGTGAGGGATTAAAATCATGTCACCAGCATTAAGGCGAACCGGTTCAAGCTGACCTTCAATTTCAACCCAGCACTCACCTCCTACCGCCAGATGAAAACGCGCCACATTTTGATAAGCAGGGACAGTTATGCCCCACGGGGCGGTCAAATCGGTTCTAAAATACAGCACGCCTTTGAATTTCAATAAATCCAGAACGTCACTTAATACATCCATTTGGCACATCCCAACAGCTAACTAATCCGGCGCATTATGCCTAATCGACTTATCACAGCAACACATAGAGACGATTGCGCTAAAAATACATACTTTTGATCATTGTTAATACAGCCGTTGCTCTTAGTTTCTTCGTTGTCACGATTTAGGAGCATACATATGATTGATCATCTTAGCGTTGGTGTTGATGACATCAAATCCGCGAAAAAATTTTACGATTCAATATTTAAAACGATTGGAATAAGCCGTCTCGCCGAAATGGATGGGTTGTTGGCTTATGGCATTGAAGCCATTCAATTTTTAGCAATGTACCCCCATGATGGAAACGGCAGCAGTGCGGGCAATGGTACGCATATCGCGTTTTCCGCGAAAACACCGGATGAGGTCGATCGATTTCACGCAAGCGCCCTTTCAATTGGTGGAACGTGTGAAGGAGCACCTGGGCCGCGCGTCTATCCTCATGCCGAAGTTTACGCGGCTTATGTGCGCGACCCGTTTGGCAACAAACTTGAAGTACTAACCAATGGCTTTACCGGCTAATACCTTAAAAGGAAATACTCATGGAAACGGCACTATATTATCTTGGCCTAAGCGGCATTCTGACAATACTACTCTGGACCCCTTACATTACAGCTCGCCTTTTTGAATGGGGCCTGCCAACATTTCTCAATAACTACCCCGAAGGCTTCCCCAAAACCCAGCCGGAACAAGCACCATGGGCCATGCGGGCACAACGCGCCCATCTGAATATGGTTGAAACAATGCCAGCATTTATCGCAGTTGTCGTCGCCGCCGTATTTTTAGGCAAAGGCAACCCTGAAATGGGCCAAACCGCCGGCATGTGGGCAGAGATATTCTTTTTCGCCCGTATAGGTCATGCCATTGTTTACATTCTAGCGGTGCCATTTCTGAGAACGCCAGTCTATCTGGTATCATGGCTTGCAGTATTGATGATTGGTTTTACTGCCATCAGTTGACCAAATACCGGACATGCAAAAAGGCGTGGAGCCTGGCGGCTCTCGCGCCTTTTCGCATCGAATAACCGGAATAAAATCGCATCACCTCCATTAGCTGCGTTGACGTGAATTGATTTCATCGCACACTCATGTCACCTTTCCAGTTCACCGTAAGGCAATTTTATGGCACCAAAAAATTTACGCTCGCTAGTCAGCGACATCCGAAGTTGTACACTCTGCGCAGCTTCGTTGCCGTGTGAACCCAGACCCATTGTGCAGGTCAGCGAAAACGCCAAAATTCTTATCGTCGGCCAAGCACCAGGGCGGCGAGTGCAGGAAAGCGGTATTCCTTTCGACGATCCCAGCGGAGACCGTTTGCGCCACTGGATGGGTGTTGACCGCGACACATTTTACGACGCAGAGAAAATTGCCATCATACCTATGGGGTTTTGCTATCCCGGTACCGGCAAGTCAGGCGATCTGCCCCCACGTACGGAATGTGCCGAAGCATGGCGCAAACCTTTGATGGCATTGATACCGCAGGTGGAAATGACCCTTGTGATTGGCCAATATGCCATCGCTTGGCATCTGCCTGATGAGCGCAAAAACACTCTCACTAAAACCGTGCAAAACTGGCGCACCCATTGGCCTTCGAAGCTGGTGCTGCCACATCCAAGCCCGCGCAATAATATCTGGCTGAAGAAAAACCCGTGGTTCGAAGGAGAATTACTGCCCCCGCTGAAAGAGCGTGTTAACGCGTTGATATAGTTTGATTAGGTAAAGGCGAGAAATCAAGCATCTAACAAAAGCCTAGCATCACCCGACATCGAGTTATGCCAAACGCCGACGATACAGCGGCAATGCAACAAGTATCGTGATTCCCATAAAAAGGGCAATGGGCCAAATGTGCGCGAACGCTTCACTTATACCGGCCCCCTTAAGCAAAATATCACGAGATAGCCTGACAAAATGCGTTAGTGGTAGAAAATTACCTATCGTCTGCGCCCATGCAGGCATACCTGTAAATGGGAACATAAATCCTGACAACAGCATCGAGGGTAAATAAAAGGCCACAGCGGCCTGTAATGCTTGTAGCTGGCTGGAAACAATTGTTGACAGCGCAAACCCTAAAACCAAATGGGCAGCGGAAAGTAACAAGCCTCCAAAACCGAAAAGAAACAATGAGCCAAATGTCGGCAACTGAAACAACGCCACACTTACGGCCAAAACCAGTAAAACCTGGATAGCTGCAACAACCAAATAAGGACCAAGCTTCCCGACTAGCGCATCCAAAGCACTAATAGGCATTACCACAAGGGCTTCCCAGCTTCCCTGTTCGCGCTCTTTAACCAGGGTAAGTGCGCCCAGCATCAACATACTGATCATCACAATAACCCCCATCAATGCTGGCAGAATTGTCCATGCGGTCAATTTATCTGGATTGTAAAGCCAAGTCGTTCCTCCGGCTTCATAGCGAGCTAAAAGAGACTCATCCGTTTCGCCTTGCCTTGCCAATTTTTTCCATAGAGCATTCTCTAAAGCAGCCAAAGCGGGCGCAACGGAGCTCACCTCCGTACCATCTGCATACAATCGTGTAGCTAGTTGATCGTTCTCCTCAGCAACTCCGTCCAATTCGTCAAACAGCGTGCCATCGTCAGGCAGCTCAACTGCAACCATCACACGGCCATTCTCCAGCGCTTTTCTAGCCTCGCCGGGTACCAAACCATCAATAATTTCCCTGAAATATCCAGTAGTTTCGATGAGCTCCACTGCCCGAACCTGAGCAGATGGCCCTCCGCCTGCAACAGCGACACTAACCTGCTTGGGATCAAGGTTAACGGCATAACCAAACAAAATGACCTGAAAAGCAGGCACAACCACAACCAACGAAAAACTGGTCCGGTCCCTGAGAAGCCGAAGCGTTTCGACAAGCGCGATCGCTCGCATCCGCCTATAACTATGCTTGAAGAAAGAAAACATCAGATAATTGATTTGGCGGTATCGTATACCGCTCGATACAATAATTTGGCACTAGCATCGGTAAGGGTTGCTGAAACTTCCCTGATCGACGCACCGGACAACTCAGCAGTTTCCCTCAATCCTTTAGCAGTATCCATCGACACAACCAGACGCACCACGTCATTTTCTCGTGTCATTGAATAGAAGCTATTTTTCTTGGTTACAGTACCTGAAAAACTTGCCAGATTGTCATTTTCGACAATAAACGCCGCACATCCCGCTTCGCGAATGATGTCTTTCGGTGTGCCCTTCGCCAACAAGCTCCCCTGCGCCAAAAATAACGTGTTTGTACAACGCATCGCTTCATTTAAATCGTGGGTAGACACAACAACTGCAGTATCAGAAGAAACAAACTTTTCAATATACCGCCATACCTGATGCCGCGCTGCGGCATCCAGTCCACTAGTGGGTTCATCAAGAAGCAACAAACCCGGTTTGTGAATAACAGCCGCAGCAAGCTGAAGCATTCGGCCCCACCCACCTGACAGTTTTCCGGCGCGGACGGCGGCATATTTCGATAATTCAAACTCTTCAACTATTTGTTCAACTGCCCGCTTGGGTTCAGGCAGTTCATAAATAGACGCTCGAAATTTCAGGTTTTCCATCACAGTAAGATCATCATACAGCGCCAAGTTCTGTGCCATATATCCGATGTTTGCACGTATTTCTCGGGCGCCAACAGGCAATTCCCGTCCATGTACGCGAATGGCACCGCCACTTGCGTGAACTGCACCCGCTATCATACGTAAGACTGTTGTTTTGCCGCCGCCATTAGCACCGATAAGGCCTAAAATTTCACCTCCATGCACGTCAAAAGTCAAAGGTCGAAGTACCAGTTTTTCGCCGTATGATTTGCAAATGTTCTTTGCCTGAACAAACATTCTGTTCTCAAATTTCAATTGAGTTAACCGTGTTGGTAAAGGAAGCCACCAAACATATATTTGGTCGCCTCTGCACCTAATGTCAAAAGACGCTGACCTTCGGTCATCTGCGTTCTCATTCGTTCAAAAGCCAGCCAAATTGCGGCAGAGCCGGTGTTGCCAATTTCATCTGCGTGCACAACGACTTTATCGCGAGGAACACCCAAGTGTTTTTCCATCAATATCCCCATCAACCCATTCGCCTGATGAGGCAATATATAGTCAACATTATCAGGGGTTAACTCACACTGCGCCGCAGCGCTCAACCCTGCGAGAAACAGCTCAGGGCCGTTCGTACGCACGTCTTCAAACGCGTGAGAAAATTCTGGAACTTCGTTTGGAGCCACTGGTTCGTCTGATCCACCGCTGGGTAGGCAAAAACCGGGTTGGCGCCCTTGACCTATCTGCCCGTAAAACTTGTTGCTAAGCGAACCTTTGCTGCGGCATCCACTTTCATATTTGCTCTCTTTTGGAGCCAATATAACTGCGGCTGCTCCGTCACCCATCTGAACCAGATTGACGAGTTGCCCTGCATCTTCTTTCAGCCGTGTAGGATCAAAAAACACCGAGCCTGTTCCAGACCCACCAATTGCACCCGGTTTGGCACCGGGTTCCGACAACAGCCCTTCCGCAACAACAAGAGCATTGGCAAACCCAGTGCAGGCCTGGCGTAACTCCATATACGGACCAGAATATTCCAACTCGTCGGCAACAAAGGCAATGTTAGAGGGGATCGGCGCAGCTGGTGTCGCCGTGTGTCCAATAAGATAGCCAAGATCATTGGGCTTCAATCCCGCATCATCTAGTGCAGATTTTACTGCGCTCGCTGCAAGCTCAGGGTTTCTATGACCAGCCCGCGGCCCTTCTGATCTTTCTCGTAGATCCCGGCATAGATGTCGTTGTTTTATATTCAGCTTTTGCGCATAAATCTGCCCGCGACGGCCGATATCAAGATCGAAAGTTTTATCTACGTGCTCAAGCAACTCATCAGTAGATACCGGCGAGCCCGGCAAACATTTACCCGAACCTATAACAGCTAATTCGTTGCTTCCGCGCCAAATCGGCGGCGCTGTTTTGGTATTTATATCGAACATAATCACAGTTTTCCTATTGGTGGTCTGTGATTTCACCAAAACAGATTAACCGCTACGACTAAATTAAAGCTGACACAATTGTTTGTGACTATCAGGTTACCTACCTGATCATTTGATTTTATTCGTGGATCAAAAAAGGCGCAGCCAAAGCCGCGCCTTCTTTAATTTGCTGAACATAATTTACTAGAGATCAGAACGGGATTTCGTCGTCCAAGTCGGCTGCGCCGCCAGCGGGTGCGTTTCCACCTTGTTGACCCCCACCTTGCTGTCCGCCATGAGATTGGCCGCCGCCGTAATTTGACTGGTTGTCGCTAAAGCCACCACCTGCACCATCGTTGCGGCTATCCAACATGGTTAGCTCGCCGCGGAAACGCTGTAGAACTACTTCGGTTGAATATTTTTCCGTGCCAGACTGATCAGTCCATTTACGAGTTTGAAGCTGGCCTTCCACATAAATTTTGGAGCCTTTTTTCAAATAATTTTGCGCAACCTTGGCAAGATTTTCGTTAAAAATCACCACACGGTGCCACTCAGTTTTATCGCGGCGCTCACCAGTGTTCTTGTCGCGCCAATTTTCGGACGTCGCAACCGACAGGTTCACCACTGGTGAACCATCCTGCATCGAACGCACCTCAGGGTCACGGCCCAGATTACCAACCAAAATTACTTTATTTACACTACCAGCCATTAGGGCCCCCTTGTTGAAATATTGAGAGGGTACAGCGTGAAACAAACTGCCTCGCTGCCTCCATACCGGAGGGAACATAGACCACAAATGCCCGCCCTTGCAAAAGGTAATTGAGGATTTTTGTTCTATTTTTGTTCTTTTATAGTCAACTATTGTTTTATTACTCAATTCGCCGATGGTTTCAGGCGGTTCATCGCGCCGATATAGCCAAACCAAAACATGTCGTTAGGCTCAATCTGGGAATTTTAGCTGAATGAGGGGAATGTCATGAAATCTATCAAAGCAACTTTTGCTGCTATTGCACTTGCCAGTATATTTGCGTCACCAGTGATCGCTAGACAAGCAGCCACACCTGCAGCCCCGGCAACGCCCCCGCCCCCACCCTGCACACTGGATGAAAACTTCCGGGCATTCGACTTTTGGGTCGGGGATTGGGAAGTATCAACATGGCCCGGCGGCGGTGCCATTGGCGGACACAATAAAATTTCGCCGGTTGAAGGCGGATGTGCGCTGGAAGAACGCTGGACAAACTCACAGGGGGGCACTGGACGCAGCCTCAATTATTACAACCCCAACACCGGAAAATGGCGGCAGCTATGGGTCGCGGGCGGTTATTCAATCGATATTGTTGGCGGTCTGAAGGAAGGCGCGATGGCCCTGGAAGGCACCATCTACTATTATACCCAGAAGAATTCAGTTCCGTTTAAAGGCACATGGACCCCACAGCCTGATGGAAGTGTGCGTCAGTTTTTTGAACAATATAACGCGGAAACCAAAGAATGGGCCGTATGGTTTGATGGCAAATATGTTCGCTATACGCCTGAAGACTGAGCCGAGAAGCGGTACCGGAGAGTTAAGTCTATGGTACCCTTCTATTCATCACTAACCGAAATTATTCACTGGAACTGGCTTCATATTGCGGCACACCCGGCAACGCCGCAGCACCTTCCATCCTGCTACGGGTGAATATTTCGTACGACACTTCGATGTTTGATGTGTCGTCAAGGGTAGCGGTACTAATATCTACCATATCCCTGAGCTTCAATCCGTCCCATTGCAAAGGCGTGCCGCACTCCACACAAAACCGACGAATAGCTGCCGGACTTGCAGAATACTCGCCGGAAGGTTTGTTGATCCACCTAAACTGGCTCACTGGCACAAATGTGGATGTCACAAAGGGCGCGCCGGAATTTTTCTGGCAGTCACGACAATGACAGTTTCCAGTTTCGTGGCCAGACAAATCAATTTCATACCGCGCTTTACCGCATAAGCAACCACCCTGACGGATATCTGTCATTCATTCCTCCCATTGTGGACTTCAGCTGCAGTTAAAGGTGTTAGAAAGCGTATAAAACCACAATCACGGCAGGTTATCATAATCTTCTCCATATTTTGTCAGGAGTGATAGAATTGTTCTTTATTTGTTCTTTACGGAACATTATGGTGATCGCGCTTGACACCGGCGCCATTACGGCCCAATTCATATCATGAAAACTGGTCATAAACCTGGCCCTAGCGAGACACATGTATGCTTACAGAAATTTCAGTGCGCGGCGCGCGTGAACATAACCTAAAATCGGTCAATGTTGATATCCCGCGTGACAAGCTGGTTGTTATCACCGGGTTATCGGGCTCGGGCAAGTCATCGCTCGCGTTTGATACTATTTATGCCGAGGGTCAGCGCCGCTATGTGGAAAGCCTGAGCGCCTACGCCCGGCAGTTCCTGGAAATGATGCAAAAGCCCGATGTAGACCATATTGAAGGCCTGTCACCGGCTATTTCTATCGAGCAAAAAACAACCAGCAAAAACCCTCGCTCAACCGTGGGCACTGTTACCGAAATTTATGATTATATGCGCCTGTTGTGGGCACGCGTGGGCATCCCCTACTCGCCTACGACCGGCCTACCCATTGAAAGCCAAACGGTTAGCCCAATGGTCGACCGCATCATGACACTGGAAGAAGGCACACGCATTTATCTGCTCGCACCGATTGTGCGTGGCCGCAAAGGCGAATACCGCAAGGAATTCGGCGAGCTGCAAAAGCGTGGATTCCAACGCGTGAAGGTGGATGGTGAATTTTACCTGATTGAAGACGTGCCCGCGCTGGACAAAAAATACAAACACGACATTGACGTAGTAGTTGACCGGCTGGTGGTTAAAAGTGGGTTGGAACAGCGGCTGGCGGACAGCGTGGAAACCGCGCTGGAGCTTACCGAAGGCCTTGTTGCCTATGAACTGGCTTCCAAAGATGAAACCGAGCAAGAGCGGCACCTGATGTCGGCCAAATTCGCCTGCCCTGAGTCTGGTTTCACTATTGAAGAGATCGAGCCGCGGTTGTTTTCATTCAACAACCCTTTTGGGGCGTGCCCTGAATGCGATGGATTGGGCAACAAGCTTTATTTCGATCCGAATCTGGCAGTGCCGGACAAGAGCAAAACTGTTCGCGCCGGTGCACTTGCCCCATGGGCAAACCGGGCCAACAACCCCTCACCTTTTTACTTTCAAGCACTGGATGCGGTTGCAGGTCATTTTGGTGTCTCGCTTGATGTTCCGTGGAGCGAGCTGCCCGAACAGGCCCAACAAGCGTTCTTATACGGCACAGGCAAAACATCAGTTACCATCGTATATGCAGACGGCAAGCGCCGGTTTGAGGTCAATAAACCGTTTGAAGGCGTGCTCAACAATGTTGAACGTCGCTGGCGCGAAACCGACAGCAATTGGATGCGCGACGAATTGTCTAAATACCAATCGTCGACCACATGTACCAAATGCAAGGGCGCACGCCTAAAGCCCGAGGCATTAGCGGTGAAGATTGACGCTACTCATATCAGTGATGTTACCGCTATGTCAGTCTCTGCAGCACATGACTGGTTTTCAACCCTGCCAGAACGCTTGACCGAAAAACAACAACAAATTGCTGAAAAGGTGCTGAAGGAAATTCAAGACCGGCTAGGTTTCCTTAATAATGTAGGACTGCAATATCTGACACTCAGCCGATCGTCTGGCACGCTGTCCGGCGGCGAAAGTCAACGCATCCGTCTGGCATCACAAATCGGCTCTGGCCTTACCGGCGTATTGTATGTGCTTGATGAGCCTTCAATAGGCCTACATCAACGCGACAATGAGCGATTGTTGGAAACCCTGAAAAATTTGCGCGATATCGGCAATACAGTATTGGTGGTTGAGCACGACGAAGACGCCATCCGCAGCGCAGACTATGTCATCGACATGGGCCCCGGTGCCGGCGAACATGGCGGCAAGATTGTCGCAGAGGGCAAACCAGAAAAGGTGTTGCGCAATCCGAAAAGCCTCACCGGTCAATATATGACCGGGGTTCGATCTGTACCAACACCGGATAGCCGCAGGCCCGGAAAAGGCACGTTCCTGACCGTCAAGGGCGCCACTGCCAATAATCTACGCGGTGTGGACGGCAGCATTCCCCTGGGCACGCTTACCTGCATCACTGGCGTATCAGGGTCGGGCAAGTCCACCTTCACCATTGAAACGCTTTATAAGGCCGTTGCCAAGCATCTAAACAAAAACCGAATGGTTCCGGGACCGCATACATCTATCGAAGGGCTGGAACATCTGGACAAGATCGTAGACATCGATCAAAGCCCCATAGGCCGAACACCGCGCTCTAACCCCGCCACATACACCGATGCTTTCACTCCGATCCGCGATTGGTTCGCAGGCCTGCCCGAAGCACAGGCGCGTGGTTACAAGCCTGGGCGCTTCTCCTTCAACGTGAAAGGCGGACGCTGTGAGGCATGTCGCGGCGATGGCATGATCAAAATCGAGATGCATTTCCTGCCCGACGTTTATGTGCAATGCGATCAGTGCAAGGGCAAACGCTACAACAGAGAAACGTTGGAAATATTATTTAAAAACAAGTCAATATCTGATGTACTTGACATGACAGTTGAAGAAGGTGTTGGCTTTTTCAAAGCGGTACCCGCCATTCGCAACAAGCTTGAAATGCTGGAAAAAGTAGGCCTCGGCTATATCCGGGTTGGACAGCAAGCCACTACGCTTTCAGGCGGCGAAGCGCAGCGAGTAAAGCTAGCCAAGGAGCTGTCAAAACGTTCTACCGGCAAAACACTTTATATTCTGGATGAGCCAACCACTGGCCTGCATTTTGAAGACATCCGTAAACTGATGGAAGTGCTGCAAGCACTAGTGGAACAAGGCAACACCGTTGTGGTGATCGAGCACAACCTGGAAGTGATCAAAACCGCTGACTGGATACTTGACCTTGGGCCCGAGGGCGGAGACGGCGGCGGCGAAATTATCGCTGTGGGCACGCCTGAAGATGTGGCCATGTGCGCAGCCAGCTATACCGGGCAGTATCTGGCCCCTGTTTTGGCACGTCAAGCCGCCGAATAAAACGCTTCTTAAACGATGAACTTGTAGTTTGTTCACACTGGCTTAAGCTTGGTCGCGCCAAATTATCGCCATTATACAGTGTTTTGATTACCTGAACCCAAATTACACGGAAGAAAACCATGAAATTCAACCGAGCCCGCTTGTTCTTCGTATTTTCTATATTGCTAACGGGGTCGTTAGCGCAACCAACATTGGCCGATAATATCAGCGTAGAAGCACCCATAAGTGCCGTCACCATGTACCGCGGCAATGGTGCCATCGTCACGCGAACCGCAAGCTTCACCCTGCCCGAAGGCAATCACACAGTCATGATCGCAGGGCTGACGGAGGATATGAACGAAGACTACGGTGTGCGGGCACGCTTCACAAATGTGAGCGCACTGGTATCGCAGGTGCGACTGGAGGAAAAATTCAGCAGTGCAGTGGTTGCCGAAACACAAAAGGCGCTCATTGCACAGATTAGAGCGCTTGAAGACCAAAACGCTGCCGATCAGGCAACGCTTGAATCGTTAAGAATACAATTGGCGTTCATCGAGAAAATGAGTTCAAACGCTGGCAACAAAGCGATGGAGGGCAGCGCTGATCCCGATGTTCTATTTGCAGCACTGCAAAAGTCGCTGGAATTTGTACGCACCAACAGCGGCAGCCTGGTCGCTGAGCGCACCGCCCTGCGCGCCGCTGTATCGGTCCGGAACACAGAAATTCAAGCGCTTAGGCGCGAGCTTGAACAGACCGGGTCGCAGCGTAAAGCCACGATTGACGCCAACATTGCAGTTTCCAATGCTTCAGCGGGCCCTGTGACTCTTGAGCTGACCTATATGGTCGAGGACGCAGAGTGGTCGGTTGAAACCGAGGCAAGCCTTGATAGCGCGGCTTCATCGACAAGCGTTAGGCTATTTGCCAACGTCAGCCAGCAAACCGGTGAAGACTGGGCAAATGTACCGCTGAAACTATCAACCACCACGCCCTCTACAGACATAGAAAACTTTAAACCAAACCCCGAATATTGGAATATTACCGATAAAAATCAGCCGCGATTTGAAAGGCTTAAAACCCAAGATGCGATGCTGCGCGAGATGCCGGACATTGAAGAGGTGGTTGTTACGGCAAGCCGTATCAGATTCAACAATACCAGCTTCGATGCGGAGTTTGTCATAGACCAATCTGTCTCGCTTGCCTCTGACGGATCGGAACAGCGGTTTCTGGTGTCAACTTCAACTGCTGATACTACCGTTGTACTTCGCACTACCCCACGACAGGACCATACAGCTTATGTATACGGCGACACAGAGCTGGACGGTTTCCCCTATCTAACCGAACCGGCGGTTTCGCTTACACGCGATGGCACCTACGTGGGTAATGGCACATGGCCTGACCTTCAGCCAAAAACCATGCTGGAACTGCCATTCGGCGCCACCGACCGGGTTAAAATTGAGACAATCACCCTACCCAGTGAAGACGGCGACAGCGGTGTTTTCAGAAAACGTGTGAACCGTGAAGAGCGGCTACAATTCCGCATTACCAATAATAACAGCGTGCCGATAACGATGGAGGTGTTTGACCGTATCCCAAACTCAAAGCATGAAGACCTGAAAATTGAAGCGTTGTCTGGTAGCACCAACCCCACCGTCCGCAATGTGGCCGAACAACCAGGCGTGATCATGTGGCGCAAAACAATAGCCCCTGGCGAGGTCTGGGCGATCAACAACTGGTACAAGATCAGTTATCCAGAAGACAAACGCCTGACCCGCTAACAAATCTGACCACCACTTTAGTTCAAACGCACTCTCAAGAGGCCAAAGCGCAACCTTTATATGCTTAATTGAAATTTTACCCTGTAACTATATGGTCTTTGAAAGGACTAAAGATCAAACAGGCTACATAGAAGCCTGTATATGGGAACATAAATATCGATGATATTCGACCGACATAAAACCTGGGGCGTTAACGCCCTGTTGTTCGCCATCATCCTCACTGCATATAAGCCGTCTACAGCCGATCAGTCCGACACACGCACAGCAGCTAATTTACAACGTCAATCAATATCTGTGGCAACTCGCCAGGATATCCAGCCCTACGTGGTAAACCAGGGTTCTGGTGGCTTTGAAATTGAGTTAGTGGAAGCGATATTCAGCCAGACATCTTACATACCTGCTTTCATTCAGATGCCGCGTGTTCGTATGCTGCAAACATACAATGCAAAAGGCGTTGACGGTATATTGACTTCAAATGTCACCCTCAGCGGGCAAGGTTGCCTGACCGATTGGTACATCCAGCATCAGAATGTTGGTATTACGCTGGCCGCGCGTGACATTGCGATTTCACGATTGCCGGATATTGCCGACCTTTCGGTCATCACTTTTGACGACGCGCGGAATTTTTTGGGGCCCGCATTCACCACCGAGACAGCTAAAAGCCCGCGTTACATGGAATCGCCCGATCAGAAAAAACATATTTCGTTGTTATATTTCGGCTATTTCGATGTGGCTATTGGCGACGAATGGATACTCAAAATGGCGCAAGTCGACCACAAGCGCAAATCAGGTACTTACAAACCGTTGACAATCCATCGGATATTGCCAACCACCCTATATGGTACACGCTTTCGCGAGCAAGCTGCTTGCGACGCGTTTAATCACGGCTTGAAAACCATAAGAGCCAACGGCCGATATGAAGCGATTGTTAACAAACATTTTAATCGTATCTCGGCCCACATCGCTGAGTATGAGAAAGAACTGGCTTCGGCCACAAAACCCGACTCGATTGTTCAGTAAAACGGCTCAACCAACCGTTAAGCCTAAAAGCTACTGCCCGGCTGCTGCAGGAATGTGGCCTCTTCGGCCGTGCTTGTTCGCCCCAATATCGCATTGCGGTGTGGATAGCGGCCAAAGCGATCAATTATTTTCTTATGGGCATATTCAAACTTCAAATTATCTTCGATGCCTGGCTCATCAAATATCTTCACCGCCAGCTCGTGGATTGCCGGGCTTTCGCTGTGCATGAAAGGCATGTAAAGGAAACTGCGCCACGCAGGAAGCCATCCGGTCTGCACTTTCAGGCAAACCGCTTCCTGCGCCAACACAAGCGCTAATCCATCGCTGGCAAATGCGCGAGCATCATCGCGGTACATATTGCGCGGGAACTGATCGAGAACAATCACTTCGGCCAGTCTGCCCCGCCCGCGCGTGCGCCAATGTGACAGCTCCCCGGCATGTGCTGCCGCATGAATACCTTGAAACCGCCGGGTGACCAGCGCATCAAAAGCATCAGATTTTTTCCACCATGCCTTGGGGCCAGCCTCGAAAAACCAAAAATGAAGTATGTCTTCAGGTGTCACTGTTTATTTTCCTTTGTTGCTTTCTAGCGCGCCATTGTCAGCGGGTTTAAGGCGTCATCCGCACAATTGCTTCAGCAAACTTCGCTGCTACTTCAACACTACGGTGGTCTATTTTTTCAGCCGTGTCTTCGGGAGTGTGAATAGCGGTCATCTGGTTATAGCGGTCATAGGACGCCAGTGTAATGGCCTGGATGCCATCACGGGCAAACCAAACGCTATCAAAGTCTCCCACATGGTGCGTTCCCGGTACTATACCTGCGAAACTTTCGTTAACGTTGCAGATAGTACCCGCCGTTTTGGTTAAGGCATTGACATAGTCCACCGGTGTAAACCCGCCACTTTTCTCAATATACTTCAGGTTTTGACATCCTACTGTATCCAGGTTGACTACATAGGTGTCGCGCGCTTTCAGCTCATCGCGGTGAGTTTGCCAATAATGCTGCGCGCCCAGCATGCCTGCCTCCTCGGCGCTAGTGATCACCAACCGAACCTCGGCACTTTCCGGCATATGCCGCCATAAGTGACTGGCCGCAGAAACAGCAGCGGACACCCCGGTCAGGTTATCGTTCGCCCCCGGTACATAGCCGAACCGCCAAAAATCAATCGATGCCAGCAGTTGTGCACCAATGATCAACCCAACAATCACCAGCCGGGTAACGATATCCACATCGCCGCCCAGTCCCGCAATCATCGGCACAATAATACCAAGACTGATCAATCCAATGCTCACATATAAGCTCGTGCGAAAGTTGCGAATCTGTCCCGGCCGATAGGCAAATGACGCGGGCGCCGTGTCGAGATGTGCCATCAAGATAAACAGGCGCTGTCCCTGACCCTTCGGTCTCTGGCCTTTGCTGGCCACTAAATTGGCAGTTGTTTTCTGTGCGCCCCACCAAATCAGCGAGCTTACCCGCCAGTCCATAAACAGAAAGAAACTGATAAACCCAAGCGAGCCAAGCAGCATCATAATTGCGGGCATCATGTTGGCGCCCAAAACCGCAGCACAAGCTATCAGCCCTGTCAGCCAGAAAAATCGAATGTAACTGGATGGTGCGTCAAACCCTTCTTCGCTGATGTCTACTCCAAACTCACCGGTTAGGATTGTTATCAGGGTTTCGCGGGCTTCCATCTCTTCTTCAGTGCCAACTCCGCGGTGAGGCCACTGGTTCAGTCGGTCGAAAACTGCTTTCGCCTGCAACGGCATAAACTGGATACCCTTCAAGTTACGACACTCGGCCATATACTGTTCGTTTTTTTCTTACATTATCGGGCGGCCTCCGGTAAACAGGCGCGATCAAATAAAGGGAACGATTTTCGCGATGACAAATAACACCAAACCCGTTCATATCATCGGCGGCGGTCTCGCCGGTTCGGAAGCCGCATGGCAGGTGGCCTCACGCGGCGTACCAGCGATAATACATGAGATGCGTCCTGTACGAAAAACCGATGCCCACCATACCGATGGGTTGGCAGAACTGGTATGTTCCAACTCATTTCGGTCCGACGACGCGGAAAACAACGCAGTTGGCCTGTTGCACGAAGAAATGCGTCGCATGAATTCGTTGATCATTGCTTCCGCGGACAAACACAAAGTACCAGCCGGGTCCGCACTGGCGGTTGACCGCGACGAATTTTCGGCCGAAGTCACAAAAAAACTGGAAGATCATGCACTTATATCCATCGAACGCGAGGAAATTGTGGGGCTTCCACCCAAAGAATGGGACAATGTCATTATCGCCACTGGCCCGCTCACATCGCCGGCGCTGTCGCAGGCAATTCTTGATCTGTGCGGCGAGGAAGGTCTGGCATTTTTCGATGCCATCGCACCGATTGTCTATAAAGACAGCATTGATTTTGACACCGCGTGGTTCCAAAGCCGCTATGACAAGGGCGAAGGCGCAGACTACATAAACTTGCCAATGAACAAAGAGCAGTATGACTGTTTCATTGAAGCACTAAACACCGGTGAGAAAGCCGACTTCAAACAATGGGAAAAAGACACCCCCTATTTCGAAGGTTGTATGCCAATCGAGGTAATGGCTGAACGCGGTCCGGAAACACTGCGATTTGGTCCCATGAAACCTGTAGGCCTGCAAAGCCCACATATGGAAGGCCGGTGCCATGCCGTTGTGCAATTGCGGCAGGACAACAAGCTGGGCACGCTATACAATATGGTTGGCTTTCAAACCAAGCTGACCTACGGCGAACAAACCCGTATATTCAAGAGTATTCCCGGGCTGGAAAACGCACAGTTTGCCCGACTTGGTGGTCTGCATCGCAATACTTTCATCAACAGCCCAATGGTTCTGGATAATTTGATGCGCATGAAAGCCGACCTGCGTCTGCGGTTCGCAGGTCAAATTACTGGCGTTGAAGGCTATGTTGAAAGCGCGGCCATGGGCTTAATGACTGGCGTTATGGCGGCGACAGAACGGCTGGGTGGCATGCCCGGCACACCGCCCGAAACAACAGCCTTCGGTGCGCTTATCAACCATATTACCGGCGGAGCCGACGTAAAAACATTCCAGCCAATGAATGTGAATTTTGGACTATTTCCGGTGATAGAAGGTAAAATGAAGAAAAAAGACCGTAAACCGGCGAAAGCGGCTCGAGCTCTGTCTGCTCTATCAGAGTGGAAAAACAGCCTGGGTTAGAAACTAGCGACCGTTTTCAGCATTCTTGGCATCCGCTTCGGCTTTTTCAGCTCGGTAGCTATCAAGCGCGCCGGCAACAGCGTCAAGTGCCTTGCAACCATCCGTACATAGCCGTTCAAGCTTTGCGTGGTTAGCTTCGGCTCGTTCGACCAAATCACGCTTTAAAAAAGCAACCGCTTGCGCCTCGAGCGCTATATGCTCGTTTGGGTCGATTGCCAACGCTTGCCGGTAATATTTTAATCCACGCCCAACGCGGCCCTGCGCTTCATGGGTTTTACCCAAACCAATCAATGCCTGAAGATTGGCGGGATCAGCGACCAGCGCGCGTTCGAACAAAATTTGCGCTTCTTCTGCCCTATCAGATTTTTGCGCCATAACGGCCTGACTAACCAGCGTTTTCGATACATTTCTATATTTATCGTCTGCCGCAACATGCCCCGAAGTCGCCGCAGAAACCGCAACCATTCCAGCCAAAGTTGTCATTTTCAAAAACCGAGCCCGCATCGACTAACCTCATTAAATTACGCAAAAACAAGCAATCATTATAGCCAGTAATTCTTAATTGTCTGTATCTTTCCTAAAGGAAAAAATCCGCTGGCGTGCTTGTGGTGATAGATGATTATAACCAACAAGCAGTAGACTGGCGATCAGCAAAACGCTGTATTCCATACCGTTGCGGCCCAGTCCGACCACAAACCAGCCTTCCGGCATATGCACCATAAACAGGCCTGTCGCATATATACCTACATAAACCGCACATAAATGCGGCGTGTATCGCGATCCAAACGCCATTACAATTGTGCCCACAATTTCCAGCAGCGTTATCCCCCAGGCGATCAGAATACCCGCGGGAAACCCATTTCCATCCAGATAGGCACCAAATGGTGCCACACCGCCTGCCAGCAACCGTGCCCACCCGTGCGCGGCAAGTATGCCGCACAAAAGCAACCTGAATAATATCAGGCCCGAAATGCTGTTGTTTATTTCTGAAACGTCTGAATTGCCTGCCATTGTCAAAGTCTACCAGTTTGCGAGCCTACCCTGACCCAGAAAGCTAGGTTTTTTCCAGAATGGCAACAAAAAAGCCGTCAGTATGGTGCAAGTGCGGGACGAGCTGCAGCATAGCCTGGTTTTTGGCTGCGGTTTCGGCGGGTGCGCTGGGCAAAATACGGTTCCAGATCGACTTGTAATTTACCAATTTCCAATTCTCAGTACCCTGTGCGGCAAAAAACGCGTCAACAACTGCCTCGTTTTCTGCGTGCAGCAGCGAGCAGGTCATATAGATTAATCTACCACCAGACGCGACCATTTGCGCGCCTTCCGTTAACAGGCCCAACTGCACAGCTGCATATTCGGCAATTTGCGGTTCAGACAGGCGCCAACGCTGGTCAGGGTTGCGCCGCCATGTGCCAGTACCCGAACAGGGCGCATCAATAATCACCCGGTCAGCTTTGCTCTTCAGTCCCGACAAAGTCCGCTCGCGGTTGGCTCCAACTTCTGGCACTGCCTTCACTTGAATGTTGCGGCTGCCCGCCCGCTGTGACCGCGCGGCGAGTGCTGACAATCTTTTGGAAGATACATCAAATGCAAAAATCTGACCTTTGTTGTTCATCAGGCCAGACAGCAGCA
This sequence comes from Sphingomonadales bacterium, assembly GCA_011088215.1. Classification (GTDB taxonomy): domain Bacteria; phylum Pseudomonadota; class Alphaproteobacteria; order Sphingomonadales; family Kordiimonadaceae; genus Kordiimonas. The sequence goes on from JAALKD010000002.1 coordinate 92,366, forward strand.
AGCTTTTACCGCCAGCACCTGCGCACAGGTCAACCACAGCCATACCCGGCCGTGCATCAACCAGATAACAAGCCAACTGCGCGGCTTCGTCCTGCACTTCGATTTTCCCCAACGTGTACAGATCAGCACCCGTTACCCGGGCTTTGCTATCAGAGCGATATCCAATAGGAGAATATTTAACTTTTTCAATATCTTCTGATATTTCCATCAAGTTTTCAGTTAAGTTCTCATGTGGCTGTAACGGATTAGCCCGAAGGTCCAGCGGCGCCGTTTGGTTGAGCGCGATCATCGCAGTTTCAAAATCGGCACCGAAGCGCTGCCGCAGAACGGGTTCCAGAAAATCTGGCACTTCAAGCCTAGCTGAAAAAGGCACCTTGCCACTGGATATCGGGGCAGCAAAACCGGTAACGGCTTGTTGCTCGCTCACCGTCAAGGCCGCCGGACTGTGCGGGGCTGCATCACCGAATAATTGCAAGTCATCAGGCGCCGTGTCCACCAAATGGCTGATCAACAGGTTACGTCCATACATCGGTAACTTAGCTCTGGCCACACGCCAAACATGAAACCCTCGGCGGCGAATAACACTGTAAGCCAGGCCCGAGATTGCCCTGCGGTCTTTTGATCCTATAAAACGCCGCCTTCGACAATAGTCTGCCACAACCCGGTCGGCAGGGACGGCGAGAGTACAAATACCCTCTTCTACCCCGTCAAGGATTTCAATTACCGCTTGAAGGCGAGCTGCAGGGCGCATTGGTTAGTCCTGACTTTATTTAGCAGGGTAATTGGGAGACTCGCGCGTGATGGTAACATCGTGCACATGACTTTCCTGCAGACCGGAATTAGTGATGCGTACAAATTCCGCTTTTGTGCGCATGTCATCAATAGTCCGGTTACCTGTGTAGCCCATGCTGGCGCGCAGACCGCCCACCAACTGGTGCAATACATTGAAGGTGCTGCCTTTGTATGGCACTTGTCCTTCAACGCCTTCTGGTACCAGTTTTAGTGCATCTTTAACATCATCCTGGAAATAGCGATCGGCCGAGCCACGCGCCATAGCGCCGACAGAGCCCATGCCGCGGTACGCTTTATAAGACCGACCCTGATACAGGAATACTTCGCCGGGTGCCTCTTCGGTGCCCGCAAGCAACGAACCAACCATACATAGGTTAGCACCTGCTGCGATGGCTTTGGCTACATCACCTGATGTTCTTAAACCACCGTCTGCAATAATGGGAATATCCTGCTTATTCGCGGCCTCAGCCACATCATTAACCGCAGTTAGCTGCGGCACGCCCACGCCTGCAACAATACGGGTTGTGCAAATAGACCCTGGGCCAATACCTACTTTGAGACCGTCAGCGCCTGCACCGATCAACGCCTTGGCGGCCTCCTCGGTGGCGATATTGCCTGCAATCAGATCCACATTGCCGTAAGCCTTTTTTATACGTTCCACCTGCTCGACAACCCGAGAAGAATGGCCGTGAGCGGTATCGAGCACAATCAAATCGCATTCTGCATCCACTAACGCACCAACTCGATCAAAGCCCTTGTCACCAACAGTTGTCGCGGCAGCAACCCGCAGACGGCCCTTGCTGTCTTTACAGGCATTGGGGTGTGCGACTGCTTTTTCCATATCTTTGACTGTTACCAGCCCAACACAGCGATATTCATCATCGACAACAATTAGTTTTTCAATGCGGTGGGTGTGAAACAGGCGCTTGGCCTCATCGGATGACACCCCCTCTTTAACTGTGATGACCTTTTTCGTCATCAGCTCACTGGCAGGTTGATCCATATGTGTGGCAAAGCGCACGTCACGGTGCGTCAAAATTCCAACAAGTTTATTGGCGCCAGTGCCGTCGCCGCGCTCAACAACAGGAATGCCTGATATTTTATGGCGCCCCATCAGCTCCATAGCATCGGCTAGTGTTTGATCGGGAAACATAGTGACCGGGTTAACAACCATACCGGATTCGTATTTCTTCACCGAACGCACCATAGCCGCCTGTTCTTCATCGGTCATATTGCGGTGCAAAACCCCTATGCCGCCGGCTTGCGCCATAGCAATAGCCATGGGCGCTTCGGTTACAGTGTCCATTGCAGCGGACAATAGCGGTATGTTCAGGTTAATTGACTTTGTAACGCGGGTTGCCACATTCACTTGAGCGGGCATCACATCACTAGCTGCGGGTAAAAGAAGAACGTCATCAAACGTTAGGCCGAGGCGAATATCCATAATAAGTCCTGCGTTTCTAGGGGCTTCGCACCATATGGTGCTGTGGCCCTAGCCTTTCAATCTTATGTGGGAAAGGCGAAATCCACTTGGATCCAGGGTTTGGATGTTCGCGCTTCAATACCGCGAAGCGGCAGCAAAATGCAACGGGATTCTGCACCTATGGCTTCACATCCGCGCGAGTCTGCAATTCAGACAGCAATTTCCGGCTATTTTTTACCCTTAAAGCCTTGGGCAAGAACGAACCATTCCTTCGAATCGGCTCTACTGGCTGGCGGCTTGGCGTGCTTTACTGACTTGAAATGCTGCTGCATTCTAGTCATCAATGAGGTGTCACTACCGCCCTGCAATACTTTGGCAACAAAAGTACCATCTTCACCCAACACTTTGATTGCGAAATCCAGCGCCGCATCACACAGCGCCATGGTGCGCATTTGATCAGTTTGTCGATGACCGGTGGCAGAGTTGGCCATATCGGAAACTACCAAATCAACTGGTCCGTCTAGCGCGGCCATCAGCTTTTCTTCGGCCTCAGCGCCAAGAAAATCCATAACCCACAACTCGGCTCCCTGAATGGGCTCCACTTCTTGTAAGTCAATACCAATGATCTGAGTACCAGTTGGCAGTTTTTTGGTTAAAATCTGTGTCCAGCCACCCGGTGCGCAGCCCAAGTCAACGACCCTTTTTGCGCCCTTAATGAAATCGTAGCGGTCATCCAGCTCCAAAAGCTTGAAGGCTGCACGTGTGCGATAGCCCAAACGGTTGGCCTCCGCCACATAAGGATCATTTAATTGCCGCTGCAGCCAACGGGTTGACGACGGCTTCCGCCCTCGCGCGGACTTCACCCGCACCTTGGCCCCACGCGCGCGGCTCTTAGTCTGTGACTGCCTGTTCCATCCTTTTGACATTAGACAGCCCGATCCCCGCGATTGTTTTCCAATCGTTCGCTTGTTTGCAGTGCATTTTGATTTGAAGGCTTGATAACATGACGAGGCGGCTCGTCGATTTGCATCAGGCCCCGCAAAATGCCCTCTCGGATACCACGGTCTGCAACTCGCAAACTGGGCATTGGCCACATGTTTAAAATAGATTCCAAGATGGCACAGCCGGCAACGACCAAATCGCACGTTCTTCACCGATGCAAGGCTCTGCAGCGCGTTCCTGCGGCGACATTTCAGCAACCCGACGAGACAACGCGCTGACGTCACCTGACCTCATCCAGGCTCCATCCACTTTATCACGAATGTAGTGCGGTAAGCCGAGATGCAAACTGGCAAGCGTAGTAACTGTGCCAGATGTGCCCAAAAACTGGGTGTCTTGGCCACCAAGTACCGCGCTAAGAGTATGAGCATCTTCAAAAGCCTGCAATTGGCCCGCGATGGTATCAACCATACTTCGGTATTGTTGACCCCTATCTTGAATTTGCGATCCGGCATATTCTTCAGTTAAATTCACCACGCCCCAGGGAACAGACATCCAGCCATGAATTTCGTTCACACTGCCCTTCCGGCATTTAACCCAAATCAATTCCGTGCTGCCGCCGCCGATATCAAACACCAGAACATTTTTCATTTCAGGCGCAATCAGAGATTGGCATCCAAGAACAGCCAATCGCGCCTCTTCTCCCGCTGAGATAACATCAAGATTAATACCCGTTTCTCGTTTAACGCGGGCTACAAACTCATCAGAGTTATCCGCTATACGGCAGGCTTCTGTTGCCACGTGACGCATGCAGTTAACATTGCGACGGGCAAGTTTCTCAGCGCAAACTTTCAAGGCCTCGACTGTTCGGTCCATGGCCTCATCAGACAAGCGATTGTCCGCCCCGACGCCTTCACCGAGCCGGACAATGCGCGAAAAAGCATCAATCACTCTGAAACCGTTTTTTGACTGTTTTGCTATTAAGAGCCGGCAATTATTGGTGCCCAAATCAATGGCGCTATAGACCGCGCCTCGGCGCGGCCTCGCCTTGCCGTTTTCTCTACGTTGTTTTTTTTGCCCCGAAGTCTGACCAGAACGACCATGTCGAGCCAGCGCCCTTCCACGTTCAGGAATTTGTTCTGCAGTGTCAGCGTACCGTCGACCACGTTTTGGCTTTCGCCTGTTGCCGGATCTGCTTTTTCCGGGCGTTTCCGCGGCCTCAGCCTCTTCGGACTTGGGGCGCCGACCATCTGCGCTGTTTTCAGCACTGACGTCCAAGGACATAACAATTCTCATTTACTAATCGCGACTGATATCAATCGCTCACTTACCTCTCCTTTACCACCAAACATGGACATTGCCAATGAAACCACCCATCGCCTCACGTTTTTATGGCGCAGGATACTATGTTAGGCATATTTGTTCTCATTTTGTTCTTGACCGTTATATTAAATATCTGGTAGGAACAAATAAAGAACAAAGGGAAAATACTGTGAGTGTAAGTCATTTGATTATCTTGGGAATTTTCATCGCTTTGGGCAGCGCGGGGCTGGCTATGGTGCAATCATCACTTGGGGTGATATGGCGGTCCGTTGCGTGGCGATCATCCAAGCCGGCAGAAAACCACGGTGCAATCAATGGCAAGCTCACCAAGTCTTGCACCATGAGTTTGGGCACTGATACAAATATCATGATCTAGGCACGCATGTAGGCTCTGCAAACGTACGAATGAATAGTTGAAACGGCTATTTTAATGGTGAGACTTTCGCCTGCGAATGCAGCGTAAATAAATAAGGCGCGGTGCACTGCCGTTAAAAGCAAAAGCACCGCGCCTATTCCGAGCGAAACCCCCAGGTGAGGCCCGGTATCAGATTTGGATAGACGGCTGCAAACTAGTGCGCCAAATGACTGGTATCACCTCCCCAAGCTAACCAGCACAATTCCAATCCAACTGATGGAATGACATCGAACTGGATTCGCCGCGCGCTGTCAAGTTTCCTTCATAAAAACTTAACATTCAGATGTTTGGCAACCTAGGACTGTGACTTTTTTGCTGCGAATATACTGTTCTGTCTCGGTTTTTCAACAAAGGTTGAATGTTGATCGGGGACTCGAGGCAGACAACTGACCCTCACTCATCACACACTCAACCGATGGGTTCGCCCTGATATTCTGAAACGCGGCAATATTGATCAGCACTGATACGTTTAATACGCGTACATAGGGCATCCGCTTCCTGCTCGCTAATCAACGGACCCGCTACCAACCGCATGAAAGTTCCTATACCCTCCTGGCTTTGCACATAAAGCAGTGGTGTCAAGCCCTGAAGATCACTGGAATAGGTCTGGGCAAGATTGCTCCAGCCGCTGTTAACCTGATCTTTGCTGCGGAAGGACGCCAGATGAATCCCAAAAAAAGCTTCTTCGTTTCGTTTCACATTGCTAACCGGGGTTGCGTCTGCCGCGGCCGATTTGTCAACGTCGGCAGCCGCCTCAGCGCGACCAGTTGGTGCCTTGGCCTTGGCGACAAATGCGGGTTTACTGGTCTCGGCCATCTCAACTGAAAACAATCTATTTTCAAGCTTCTTCAATTGATCACGAATAACAGATACATCGTTACGAACGCGTCCGACTGATGCCTGAACCTTGGGGTCTTTCTCTACATTGGCGACCTTCTTGTTGATACCTGCGAGAACCGCTTCTTGCGCACGCACATGCTGAACAAGTTCCACGTAAAGCCGTTCAAGCGCATTAAACCTATCTCGAAGGGCACGGTGATCTTCTGAGACAAATCCAACATCCTGTTCCAGCGCCTGCTGCCGTGCCTCAACTAGAACCTCTTCGCCCTGCCACAAATTTTGGCTGGCGCATGCTGGCAAAACCAGCAAGCACGCTGTGACTGCGCCTGCACGTATTGTTTTTGCCCTATTGTGCCGTGAATATTTTGATGTCTGTGCCATTTTTGCCGACCTTCCGACTTGGTATAAACCCTTGTTTTATATGACTTAGAAATCCCAAGGACTTTCACGGTCATCATTTCACGGTTTAATAAGCAAGTTGAATGCCAAACTTTAACGGTTTGGGGCGACCACGCTTGGGCAAGCGATCAACACATGATTGCGAAAATGGTTAACTTGAACCGAGAGTTTCATTTGATTTTGGATGAGAAACGCGCTTCAGGGGCGCCGTCCACCCTTCGTGGCACTTCTGCGCTTGTAGGCAAAAACCGAAAAAGGCAAACTGGCAATATAGAACACACCGATGCCAACCATCACTGCCCATGTTCGCACGAACAGGCCCGCTATTACCATGCCTATAACCAACATAACTGGAACAAATGCAGACCGATAAACCCGAAAAACTTTGAGCGACAATGTAGGAATTGTCGATACAATTAGCAAAGCAATTGCCACTGCATAAGCCGCAACAAAAAACGGCAAATCCCGAACGAGGCTTCCAGCGGTTGCCAAATCTATCATCATCGGCATCAACAAAAGCCCTGCCCCCATGGGAGCTGGAACACCTGTAAGATAGCCCAGCCGTTTACGAGGCTCTTCTTCATCTTCCATCCGCGCATTAAAGCGGGCCAAACGCAAGGCCATCGCCGTTGCATAGATAAGGGCTACCGCCCAGCCCAATCGATCAAGGCTCTCTAGTGTCCACAGATATAGTACAACGGCGGGTGCCACGCCGAAGGAAACCACGTCGGAAAGGCTGTCCAGTTCAGCGCCAAATTTACTGGTACTTTTCAGCAAACGAGCAACAGTACCATCAAGGCCGTCAAATACACCGGCCAGAGCAATTGACGCGACTGCCAATTCCCATTTGCCTGCCAGTGCAAAGCGAATGGCTGTCACTCCGGCCATGAAGGCGCAGAGCGTCACCACGCTGGGTAAGATGATTCTGATCGAAATTGCACGCATCAAATCTAACCTTCTGGGTTTAGCTGCTTAATCGACAGATTAAACGCTTCGCGCAATGATCGTTTCACCGCCGATCATTGTTTGTCCAACGTCCACAGTCGCCGCCAATTCCTTAGGCAGATAAATATCGGTCCGGCTACCGAAGCGAATTAGGCCAAACCGATCACCACGCGCAACTTCATCGCCTTCTTTCAAATCACAAAGAATGCGGCGCGCTACTAAACCGGCGACCTGCGCAAAAGCAACATCGTGACCATCCTCCGTGGTCATGCGCACAAGCTGGCGCTCATTTTCCTCGCCGGCATTTTCATCAGCAGCACTGAGAAACTTACCGTGCACATAAGCAAGACCGGTGATTTTACCCGCTGCAGGCACACGATTAACGTGCACATTAAAAACCGACAAGAAAATCGATATCCGCATCAAAGGTTCGTCGCCCATGCCCAGTTCCGCGGGCGGGTCAACCTCCACAACGGCGCTTACGGTACCGTCTGCAGGACTGACCAGCACACCTTTGGCTGCTGGCACAACCCTTTTGGGGTCGCGGAAGAAATAAATGCACCATGCGGTTACTAGCAAACCTACCCAACCCAATGTTGGCGCAATAAAATAAAACAACAGCAAAGACACCGCAAAAAATACTGCGATAAACCTGTGGCCCTCTTTATGGATTGGGGTCAATACAGCGTCTGACGCTTTCATTAATCTACATCCTGTAATTTTTGGCAAATCTTTCGGCTTCAGCCGTTCACCAGATTGGTCCTAGCATATTCATTCCAGTAGTATGGAATTTTGCCACACACTGGCGATTTTCGCCCCATACGTCAAGAAAACAGGTCAACGAAGAGACATTCGAAAAGATAAACAAAAATCTATAATGTGCGTTAACGCTTGTTTAAGAGCAAAGAGCCATGCTTAGCAAAGGGGTCGTTGGTTTAGTTTTAAAATGTAGCAGGCCAAAATCTGATGAAACTTGAACAATCGATCAATCAGGCTGAACAGCGTCTTGCATCTCTCGACAATCAGCAGTTTGACCATATTGCGTTTGATTGGGAGGGCATGCGTTTCAAGGCTGTGGCAAAAGAACGGCGCGACGGAACAAACGTTGTACGACTGCAAGCCGTCCTTGGCAGGCTTTATTATACAATTGAAAATGCAAGTCACCGTGCACAGGCTATCGAACGCCTTTATCTCAACAATCGAAAAATTGATGGTGCCTATTCGATCGACGATAGGGGCGATGTGCATTTTGACAGCTTGACAGTTACCAAGGAAAGGCTGCGAGGAAATGATCTGCTAGTGGCGCTAACAACAATTTTAATGCATGCAGAATCGCACCTTCGTACCCTCAGGTCTCACCTGAAGTCCTGCTAAAAGTACGAGTGTCAAATTTTAGCTGGGCCGAGTGCGCAACCGTAAAGCCGCCTGTTACGGCTTAACCGGCAACTTAAACACCTGGCCGGGATAAATAAGGTCTGGATCCGCAATTTGTTCGCTGTTTTCACCGAATATCAATGTATAGCGAACGCCTGAGCCATATAGCTGTCGAGCGATTTGCCACAACGAATTGCCAGGGCGCACGAAAACACCGCCCTCCGCCAGACTTTGATCTATTGGCTGACCTGTAACAAACGGCTGCTCCACCCGCAACTGAACCTGCCCGTCACCGACGGTTTGATCAACTCTAATCATATGGTCACCGTCAGTCAGTGACTGGCTCGCAAGCGGAATGGTCCAGCGACCACTATCGTCTGCCCGCACACTGTCAATAAACTGACCATCAAGATATAACCGTACCTCTACCCTCGGCAGCGAACGACCGGTAACTATTGAGCCATTTCCAGCGCCATAATCCACCGTATCGACACTCAGGCTGTCACCAACTTCAGCATATGCCGCAACACCAGGCTTTTGCAGCACGGTACTGGGTCCGTTCCCCTGTTTTGGCGTCAACACCGCAACAACACCGTTCTGCTGGCTTTCAATGAAACGATCGGTATCGCGTTCAGGTACTGAAACGACCACAACTTGTCTGGCTTCCGACGCGCTCTTGGTTTTTCTGTCCACCGCCTTAAGATTGAGTTCAACTGACCCAGCTTCTAGAGGCTGATCAAGAATGATCACCCATTCGCCGTCTTCGTTTGCAACAACTTCTGCAACTTTAACCCCGTTGGCATAAAGTGCCACATCAGCACCAGCTGCCATGCGTCCGGCTATAACACCGGTTCCACCCCGTGAAATTCTCACAAGATCAAATTCGGGCACCAGCGCTACTTCTGCAGGCGCAACAGCGTCAACCTCGGTCGGTTGCTGGCCAGCTTCTGTCGCCGCATCAGGTTCACCGGAGAAAACATAATAAATCGCTAAGCCAAGGCCAATGGCCACAGCAAGGAAGGCGAAAATATTGTTTTTCCCAGAAGCGTTTGCCAGCAGGGCCATATTCTATCACTACTCACGAAGGGCGAGCGCTGTCATTAGCTCTATTACCCGGTTTCATATACGTCTTAACAATCCGGACATTATTATTATAGATAATTTTAACATAAACATGTCAAAAGTTTGTTCACACGATAAAATCCAACTGTCAGGAGCACCCGCATGCAAAAATCGAATCCAATAAAGTCAGTGTGCGTCTACTGCGGATCTCGCCTTGGTAACAAAGACTTATACCAAAAACAAGCCGAGGAGCTTGGACAACGGATTGCCGCAGCTGAGCTTTCGTTGGTCTACGGTGCTGGCAGTGTTGGCCTTATGGGTGTAGTGGCCCGCGCCGCACAGAATAACGGCGCCGACGTCGTTGGCATCATTCCCGAGCATTTGGATGACATTGAAATCACCCAGCCCGGACTGGCGGAACTGCATGTCACCGATGACATGCACCAGCGCAAGAAAATGATGTTTGAGCGCTCAGATGCCTTCATCGTGCTGCCAGGCGGCCTGGGCACATTAGATGAAACGCTGGAAATGATGACATGGGCCCAACTCAGTTTGCATAGCAAACCAATTATATTGGTAAACACAAATGGTTACTGGTCTCCGCTGGTGGAGCTGGTAAGCCACGTAGTCGGGGACGGATTTGCCTCGCCAGAGAATGCAGACCTGTTAACCGTTGTAACCTCCCCAGCAGAAGCTATCGCCTTCCTCGATACACATAACAGGCAAACCCAAAATCAATAAAGCCATGTAAGCTTGAAAATAAAACGACATGTCTACTTTGCACTTCAAATCAAGGGTTTGAGGTGTTAGTGTTCGCCCAAATCGACCCGGGTATCTGGGCTGACATTCGGCGCCTTTGCGCCAATACGGCGCTATCTATTATAAAGAGTTGAGGGACATATGAGTAAGATAGCAGTAAAAAATCCGATCGTTGAAATCGATGGCGATGAGATGACACGCATTATTTGGCAATGGATCCGCGAGCGGCTGATTCAGCCCTATATGGACGTTGATCTGCTATATTATGACCTTTCTGTTGAAAAACGTGACGAAACAGATGACCAGATAACCATCGATTCTGCCAATGCTATTAAAGAACACGGTGTGGGTGTTAAATGCGCGACGATTACACCAGACGAGCAACGGGTCGAAGAATTTGACCTGAAAAAAATGTGGCGCAGTCCCAACGGTACCATCCGCAACATCCTGGGCGGCACGGTATTTCGCGAGCCGATTATCATCAAAAATGTACCTCGCCTGGTTCCCGGTTGGACCCAACCAATTGTTATCGGGCGTCACGCTTTCGGCGACCAATACCGCGCCACTGATTTTCTTTTGCCGGGAGCAGGTAAACTGACAATGAAGTTTGAACCTTCTGACGGCGGCGAAGCGATCGAAAAAGAAGTTTACGAATTTGCCGATTCAGGCATTGCCATGGGCATGTATAACCTGGACGAATCAATCCGCGACTTCGGCCGCGCCTGCATGAATTATGGCTTGGCGCGCAAATGGCCTGTTTACCTATCCACTAAAAACACCATTCTCAAGGCCTATGATGGCCGTTTCAAAGACCTGTTTGAAGAAGTTTTTGAAGCCGAGTTCAAAGACAAATTCAAAGACGCTGGCGTGACATACGAACACCGCCTGATAGACGATATGGTGGCCTGCGCGCTGAAATGGTCTGGCGGTTTTGTTTGGGCCTGTAAAAATTACGACGGCGATGTTCAATCGGATACCGTCGCTCAGGGCTTTGGTTCGCTTGGATTGATGACCTCAGTCCTTATGACGCCTGACGGAAAAACCGTCGAAGCCGAGGCCGCACACGGCACCGTTACACGCCACTATCGCCAGCATCAGGAGGGCAAGGAGACGTCGACCAATCCAATTGCATCGATCTTTGCCTGGACACGCGGCCTTAAATACCGCGGCATGATGGACAACACACCCGAGGTTACAGCCTTCGGTGAGCTGATCGAAAAAACCTGTATCGAGACCGTTGAAAAAGGATCGATGACTAAAGATTTAGCCTTGTTGATCGGCCCTAACCAAAGTTGGATGACCACGGGCCAGTTTTTCGACAAGATCGACAGCAACCTGAAAGCCAAAATGTCCTAGGCTAGTCGTTCCACAGCAAAAAAGCCGCCCTATTTTGGAGCGGCTTTTTTTATCTCCCACTCCCAACTATCATAAGGCTGGAGTGGTTCAATCGCGTTGTTCAGCCGTTGCCAAATTTCATCATCAGTTGTTTTAGAACAAATGAAGCCTACATCACGCGGCGGTGCCATCCCCGAAGGCCTGTAAACAGCCAAGTTAGACGCCGAATCCACGTTCTTTATCATGTAGTTAGTCTGATCAGAGTTAATAACCGCAAAATGCACCCTATTTCGAGCCACGAGCAGACCAAGTTCCACATCGGTGCTACCAATAAGAATATGACGCTCAACTCGCCCTGACCTGACATCTTCGCTAACGCCTATATATTTCGCACCCATAAGAAATGCACCGCGCAGCGATGCATCATTCATGATATCCGAGATGGAACCATGCTTATCAAACAAATGGAAATCAGAGGTTCTAATCGCCAATGCAGACCCTGGAAACCACCCAAACGGTTTCGATGCCAGGACATCATACGAATCTCTATGCCCTTGATGATAACCTGCGGCGCATAGTGGCCCGGAACTTAACTGAACTTCGCGAACCAATCGACGGTAAGCTGTTTGGCGCCACTTGATAACATACCCGGCGCGGCCAGCAATTTCTGTAGCCAGCGTCGCCACAGTGCCTACAACCTTGCCATTTTTTTTGTAGATGTAGGGTGGATAATCTTCATGCAAAAATTGCAGAACCTGAAGAGAACTGCGACCTCCAAGTTCTGCTGTATCGCCCATCCATAACGCTGATGCCGGACCTGGCGTCCAGCCGAAAAGCAATGAAAAGGCTATCAAATTAAGGCGTGAGAACACTGCATACCTTTGGCAAAAAATCATTCACTTGGTAGGTCGTATTTTACCCCAATTCCATACTGCCTACAAAAGCTTACCAACATATAAATTTAATATGATTTACCTATTTTTCCAAGATGGCATTGCAATCATTTGCACTAAGAATACCACCGTCAACCATCTCTGCGAGCCTGTGTTTTCTATAATCGCCTATTGCATCATTTAACTCCGGGTAAATAGAAACAAGTGTATGGAAATCAGCGCTTTCGAGTCGCATTATTTTAGACTGCTGTCGTGCGACGGTAGAAGGTTGCTCACCACCTTCCATTATAATGCCGTATTCGCCGAAATAATCGCCGTTAGTGAGCGGACTGCCCGGTGATTGAAGAATGCACTTATTTCCCCGGATAAAATACAATACAAACCATTGTGCATATCCATTTTATGGGTAATCACCGTGCCAGGCGCCACATTTAAGGTGCGTAACCTTGAGGCAAGCTCGGACGCTACTTCAGTGCTCAATTGTTGGAAAATCGGGAAACTATCAACAACCTTTAGCGGTACAACAAATTCGCGCCTGTGAACCTCGTCGGAAAAGCCTGAGGCAATAATGCCGATAGGAACCGCATAAAAAGCGAAGCCCAACACCATAACCACCCCGCCCAGTAACTTACCCCCCGCCGTTACCGGCACAACATCGCCGTAGCCAACCGTTGTCAGGGTAGAAAGCGCCCACCACAGCGCCGCTGGAATACTGCCGAAAGCCTGCGGTTGAGCTGTCCGTTCAATCAAATATGCTAAGGTTGCTGAAAAGAACAGCAGTCCGACCATTATAATAAAGGCTGCAACCAGCGCCCGGCGCTCCATATACAAAACCCGAGACAGCGAGGCCAATGCCGGTGAATAACGAAAGAGTTTTAGCATCCGCAGCAGCCGGAATATACGCAACCCGCGCAAATCAACAGCGGCAAACATACCGATGTAAAAAGGTAAAATCGCCAGCAAATCAATGACCGCAAGCGGGGAACACATATAGCGCAGCCGTCGCTTCCAATGCGATTTACCAACAGCACTATCGCTTTCAGCGCTGGCCCATACGCGCAAAAGATATTCAACGGTAAAAATCAACACTGAAATCAGGTCAAACCAGTAGAATAGCGTTTGATATCGTCGCCAAATTGACGGCACTGTTTCAAGGGTGACCGCTGCAACATTCACAGCAATCAAAACAATCATAAAATACTCAAACAACGCAGCGCCGCGGCCTCCAAATCGCCCAAGCTCGAAAAAATCCGAGGTGCGTTTTGCTAGGGAACGAGGCGGATTAGCTGATAATTGAATAATTTGTCTCCATCACCACTGCAGCGTCTGTGTAGTTTATCCGGCAAGCGCTGCTTCAACAGCATCAACAGCTTGTTGTGCACTATCTCCATCGGGTCCGCCAGCTTGTGCCATATCAGCACGCCCGCCGCCGCCCTTACCACCAACCGCTGCTGCAGCAACACGCACAAGATCAACAGCACTGATAGTATCTGTCAGGTCATCAGTAACCCCAACCAGCACCGCAGCTTTGCCATCATTAACCGCAATCAATACCACAACACCGCTACCAATTTTTTTCTTGGTGTCGTCTGCCAGACCGCGCAGATCTTTGGGACTGACACCGGCCAGAACCTGGCCCAGATATTGTGTACCGTTGACGAGCTTGGTTTCCGGGCCTGTTGCAGACGACCCACCGCCCATCGCCGCCTGTTTGCGTGTTTCGGCCAGCTCTTTTTCCAGACTTTTCCGCTCAGCTTGAAGCGCAGCAACGCGGTCGCCCAGCTCTTCAGGACTAGACTTAACTATTGCGGCGGCGGCTTTAAGTAATTTCTGTTGTTTGACAAGGTGCGCATGAGCAGCAGCCCCGGTTAAGGCTTCTATACGCCTAACCCCCGATGAAACGGCACTTTCAGATGTGATGGTGAACAGGCCGATTTCACCGAGCCGGTCCACATGAGTGCCGCCACATAGCTCGACAGAAAAATCAGCCGCGCCTTCGTTCGCAGCACGCCCCATAGAGACCACGCGCACTTCGTCGCCGTATTTTTCACCGAACAAAGCCATTGCTCCGGCCTCGACAGCGTCATCAAAACTAAGCAACCGGGTTTGAACGTTGGAGTTATTACGCACCGCGTCATTAACAGCAATCTCAATCGCATCCAGTTCAGCGCCCTCAATAGCCTTGGGGTGAGATATGTCAAATCGCAACTTCTCGGGCGCAACCAATGATCCCTTCTGGGTAACATGTTCGCCCAGTTCGCGGCGTAACACTTCATGAAGTATATGGGTTGCTGAATGATTAGCCCTCAACTGGCGGCGGCGTTCACTATCAACCGTCATGTCAATTACCTGACCAACTTCAATTGATCCCTCGTCCACACAGCAAACATGCACATGCAATGCGCCTACCTTTTTAGTGGTGTCAGTGACAGTCACTTTCGCACCGTCAGCCAGCAGCCATCCAGTGTCGCCCATTTGCCCGCCGGACTCGCCGTAAAAAGGTGTTTGATTCGTGACGATCGCGACCTCGTCGCCTGCCGCGACTTTATCTACCAGCCCTCCGCCTTTAACCAAGGCTATAACCTGGCCCTCTGCCTGCTGCGACGTATAGCCAACAAACTCCGTCGCGCCGTGCTCGTCGTGCAGGTCAAACCAAACCGTTTCGGTGGCTGCATCGCCCGAACCTGACCAGGCAGCGCGTGCCTTGGCCCTCTGCTCCTCCATCGAAGTATTGAAGCCATCAACATCAACTTTGAGATTTTGTGAACGCAGAGCGTCCTGAGTCAAATCGAGCGAAAACCCAAACGTATCATAAAGCTTGAAGGCCACATCGCCCGCCAGTGTATCACCGGACATTTTTCCGACTTCGTCGTCAAGCAAACGCATGCCTTTTTCAAGCATTTGACGGAATTTAGATTCCTCCAGTTTCAGAGTTTCCTCGATCAACCGCTCCGCCCTGATCAACTCAGGAAATGCTTGCCCCATCTCGCCGACCAGTGACGGCGTCAACTGGTGCATTACCAGACCCTTCGACCCCAACAAGTGGGCATGACGCATTGCTCGGCGCATGATACGGCGCAGGACATAGCCACGCCCCTCATTGGACGGCAACACACCGTCAGCAATTAGGAAACTACAGGCCCGCAAATGGTCCGCAATAACCCGGTGAGAGCTACGCGTCACATCGGTTTCGTTCGCCCCTGTGGCATCAACGGAGGCGGCAATCAACCGTTTGAAAGTATCTGTTTCATAGTTGTCATGGGTACCCTGCAGCAAAGCTGCAATACGCTCCAGACCCATACCTGTATCAATACTGGGGCGTGGCAAATTCACACGGCCAGCGCCGCTGCGCTGTTCATACTGCATGAATACCAGGTTCCATATTTCAACAAAGCGATCACCGTCTTCGTTCGCGCTTCCCGGAGGGCCTCCCCATATATGGTCGCCGTGGTCATAGAAGATTTCAGAGCAAGGACCGCAGGGGCCAACCTCGCCCATGGACCAAAAATTATCATTTGTGGCAATTCGGATAATACGTTCTTCCGGCAGGCCAGCAATTTTGCGCCATAGGTCGTAAGCCGCATCATCATCGTGATAAACTGTCACTGTTAACCGATCAGAGTCGATACCATACTCTTTAGTAATCAGCTCCCACGCCAACGAAATCGCCTGATCCTTGAAATAGTCACCAAAAGAGAAATTACCTAACATCTCAAAAAACGTATGATGCCTGGCTGTATAGCCCACATTGTCAAGATCGTTGTGTTTGCCGCCCGCACGCACACATTTCTGCGACGAAGTTGCCTGGCTGTAAGGCCGGCTTTCCGCACCGGTGAATACGTTCTTAAAGGGTACCATACCAGCGTTGGTGAACATTAGCGTCGGATCGTTGACAGGCACCAACGACGCGGATGGTACAACGCTATGACCATTAGCCGCAAAAAAATCCAGGAAAGTCTTCCTGATTTCATTGGTGCTCTTATTCGAACCAGAACCTGTAGCAGTCCCTGTTCCCGTCTTAATGCTCGACATAGTCAACGCCTCTCCAGCTAACGAAATGTGTACCCCAACAGCGAGCAACACAATTGCAACAGACTATGTATAGAAGGCGCGGTATTTCTCAAGGAAATTATACTGCTTGAAGCAGCATGCATCGGTAATTTTCGACGATTACTGGTACTCCGGCAACAAAAGGCGTCCCGTTGGCCAAGGCACTAAAAAAGGAGTGGAAATCCACCCCTTTTTTTCTGCTAGACTCGCTGGCCAAAATTCACCAGTTCAAAGACTACATGCTAAATTACCCAGCATCTTCATCTGTCGAGGGCTCAGTCAACATGGCTTCATTAACCAACCCCGCATTTTGGCGGATAAGTTGTTCGATCTCCTCTGAAATATCTGAGTTTTCCAAAAGAAAACGCTTGGCATTTTCGCGTCCCTGCCCAATGCGTTGGCTTGAGTAACTATACCAAGAGCCAGATTTCTCGACCACACCAGCCTTAACGCCCAGGTCGATAATTTCGCCCATTTTGGACACGCCTTCGCCGTACATAATGTCAAACTCAACCTGTTTAAAAGGTGGTGCAACCTTGTTTTTCACCACCTTCACCCGAGTGGCATTACCAACAATATCGTCTTTGTCTTTTATCTGGCCAATACGGCGAATATCGAGGCGAACGGACGCATAAAACTTCAGCGCATTGCCGCCTGTTGTGGTCTCGGGACTGCCATACATTACACCAATCTTCATCCGAATTTGATTGATGAAAATGACAATGGTATTCGATTTTGAAATTGACGCAGTCAATTTCCTCAGCGCTTGGCTCATCAATCGGGCCTGCAAGCCAACATGGCTGTCCCCCATCTCGCCTTCCAGTTCCGCGCGCGGCGTCAGGGCCGCTACAGAATCAACCACCAAAATGTCGACGGCACCAGAACGAACCAGTGTGTCGGTGATCTCAAGCGCCTGTTCACCAGTATCCGGCTGACTGATCAAAAGCTCATTGACATCAACGCCCAGCTTACGGGCATAAATTGGATCGAGCGCATGCTCGGCATCAACAAATGCAGCAATACCGCCCGCTTTTTGCGCTTCGGCAACAGCGTGCAGGGCCAGCGTTGTCTTACCCGAACTTTCCGGTCCGTAAATTTCTATGATTCTGCCTTTGGGCAAACCGCCAATGCCAAGCGCTATGTCCAGATTAAGCGAGCCTGTCGAGATAGCTTCGATCTCAATGCTGGATTCGCGTTGGCCCAGCTTCATCACCGAGCCCTTACCGAATGCCCGATCAATTTGCCCAAGGGCTGCCTCTAGAGCCTTGCTCTTGTCCATGGATGCTCCTTTAACCAATTCGAGGTTTGGTAATGCCATTGTTCGGGTTCCTTATTCCATAGCTGTTGTTTGGGTGCAATGGAATGTTTGTACACAGTTTGTTCTCATTTGCCAAGTGTTAATTTTCACCTTTTGTTCTCATTGGGTTTTTAATGAAAAACAACAACCGAAGTTCGGTAGTAAACCACCGAAACCTACACACTCTCACCTGATTATTCCAATATTGATTTAACGGTTTCCGCCAGTGCTTTCAGCGTAAAGGGCTTGGGCAGGAACTGAAACTCCTCGGCTTCCAGATCCTTGCGGAACATGTCTTCCGCGTAACCGGATATGAAAATTACCGGCATATCAGGCCTATCCTTACGGGCGGCATTCACCAATGCAGGGCCATCCATATTAGGCATGACAACATCGGTAATAAGCAAATCAATGGTTGTTTTGGTCGTATTGAGCACCTCAAGTCCCGCCTCGCCCGAATCCGCTTCAAGCACATTGTAGCCTTTATTCTCCAGCGCTCTTCGGGCAAACATTCTTACCGGATCTTCGTCCTCTACGATCAATATAGTGCCTTTGCCGGTCAGGTCTTTCTCCTGAGTTTCAACCTGCTTGGTACCTTCAGCGGGCTCGTTGTCGTCCACTTCCTGGGCTTTAAGAAGCAGTAGGAAAGTAGTTCCCTTGCCAACTTCCGATTCAACAAACACGAATCCGCCAGTTTGTTTGACAATGCCGTATACTGTCGCCAACCCAAGCCCAGTGCCCTCACCCACTTCCTTGGTGGTGAAGAAAGGCTCAAATATCTTATTCAGATTGCTCTTGGGTATGCCGCAGCCGTTGTCTTCCACTTCGATCAAAATATAATTGTCAGGCACCACTACGTCATATTTGTCCACTAATGGATCATCTGCCCCAATGAACCGCGTACGCATTTCGAGCTTGCCGCCGCTGCTCATGGCATCACGCGCATTGACCGCCAAGTTTATAATAACCTGCTCCAATTGGCCCTGATCAACTTTGGTCGGCGGCAGATCTCGCCCATGGACAACTTTCAATTCAATTGTTTCGCCGATCAAACGCCTGATCAAGCTAGATAGATCAGCCAAAACATCTGTTACCTCGAGTATTTTGGGGCGCAGGGTTTGCTGGCGTGAAAAGGCAAGCAATTGGCGCACAAGATTGGCGGCACGATTGGCATTTTGTTTAATCTGAATGATGTCCGAAAACGATTGATCGCCAGCATCATGGCGCACCAGCAACAGGTCACAAAAGCCGATAATCGCGGTTAGAAGGTTGTTAAAGTCATGGGCAACACCACCGGCAAGTTGGCCAACAGCCTGCATTTTCTACGCTTGAACGAATTGCCGTTCAAGCTTTTTTCCTGCGTTGTATCAACCAGATACAAAATTGCGTATTTATCGTCACCTTTGGTGATCGACGTTGAGTATACCTGCCCGACCCGCTCCGGCTGCCCGCTATAGGTTACATCCAGCGGCTTGGACGCTGGCCTGCCGTCGTGGGCAAATTCAATAAGTTCTTTCAGTGCTTCGCGGTCTTCTTCAACAATAAGATCGAAAATACTGGAGCCACTTTCGGTACGCACTCCCGAAGGGTGAATTTTCAGCGGCTGATTATATTCCTTAACACCACCGTCCCGGTCGACAATGGCAATAGCGATCGGCGCTGCGTCCAAAATTGGGTCGATTAGAAATTCGCGTTCGATAGAGGCCAGCCCGCCGCGCACCCGGTCCAGGCGACGGATAAACCGAAACTGTCCGATTTTACGCCCTTCTTCGCGGGCACTAAGCGGAATGTCGGTAACCTCTACATCAATGCGCTGACGACCACCTACCAACAGCTGCGTATTTTGCGCTTTTAACTGTAGTTTAAGTGGCATCGCGTCCGGTTCTTCAATACCCAGCCACAACAGAATTGTTTCATTTGCATACTGAATATGACCACTGGCATCCTCCAGGATGACACCACACTCCAGTTTTTCGAAAATCGGCGCTGCCCATCCAGACACCATGGTTTTTTCCCGGTCGAGGCGAACACGCTGGTTTTGGCGGGATATCTGCCAAATCAAATGATGCCCCACACGCTTTCCCACCAGCGTCAGTTCATCATCATCATTTTCGGTCATTTCAATTTGAGCAGCACCGTTACCTGCCTGTCGCACCGTATTCAGCACTGCATTAATTGCCTGACGGCCATCTTCGTTGGCAACCATGTCTTGCAGCCGCTGCACTGGCTTTTCATTCAATTTTTCAAAGGCTTGATTGGCTGCAAGTGAGATGCCGTCAAGTTGGGTTACGATTAAAGCGCGCCGGTCCACAGCTACCAGGTTTTGCAGTAACTCCCGGTCCATGCGGTCGCCGGCAGTTATTGGTGTGTCAAGATTTCTAAGCGCTTTAATCAGAATGAAGGCAGTGATCACAAGGGTAAGACCGCCAACACCAATTGCCCCGGCATCGCCCCAGAACAAATAGGTAATAACAGACACACCGCCAGCGCCCAAAAGGCCCGAAAGGGCCATTGCAAGAAGTTTAAAGCCTGATTTGACCTCATTATTCATGAGAGCATCACGAATAGGTTGTGGCAGTTGGCTTTCCATATATTATTTTCCTACCTGGCGAGGCCCCAAAAAAAGGCGAAATACTGGCGTGAACTCTAGCCGCCTTCGAATTGACCGCGCAAGAGCCACTTGTGATTTAAAAAGCGGCGGACTGTTAACTCCGTGATCAACCGGCCACTTTCGCATTCGGCACAAGGCCTGAACGCCGTAACTTCATGATGTAACTGATTACCTCGGCAACTGCCTTATAGTGATCTGGTGGCACTTCTTCATCCAGTTCAACCGATGCGTATAAAGCCCTGGCAAGCGGCGGGTTTTCTACGATGGGTATGTCGTGGTCTTTGGCCAAATCGCGAATGCGGAAAGCTACATCATCCAGGCCTTTGGCGATCAAAACAGGCACTTCCATGGAGCCGTGTTTATACTCCAACGCAATCGCATAGTGGGTTGGGTTGGTGATTACCACATCGGCGCGCGGCACATTCGCCATCATACGCTGGGAATGCCGTTCCATGCGGATTGAGCGCAAACGTTGTTTAACCTTTGGGTCGCCGTCGGTTTGCTTGCGTTCGTCCTTAACCTCTTGCTTGGTCATCCGCAGTTTTTTGGTGTGCTGGTATTTTTGGTAAGTAAAATCAACAGCGGCGATAATTGTCATCAAAATCAATACGCCCAGCATCAACTTAACCACATTAGTTTGAACCAACGATACAATCTCGATCGGCGGTAAAAACATAATGGCGGCTAATTGCGCGCGCTCAGGGTAAATGACAATGAATGCGACAAGGCTCAGGGCTGCCAGTTTTCCAATGGCTTTGCCAAAGTCCACGACGATCTTTGATGAACCGAATTTCTTCAAGCCATTTATAGGGTTTAATTTCTTAAGGTCCGGTTTCAACTTATCAAAGGTAAAAACACCCTTGTGCTGGATTTTCGAACCAGCCAGCGCGGCAACGACAAAAATGGCAAACGGCAACAGCAAAATCAAAAAGACATCAAAAACAAGCGTGTTGATAATCTGCAAGCCTGCGGTTCGGTCGAATTCTATTTCATGCAAATGGCCAATATAGCCAGCAAGAGGCGCCCGTATACCGATAGTTATGAAGCTGCCCGCCGCAGCCACCACAATCGTACCGGCTGCGAGCATAAACCAAGTCTTCAGTTCCTGGCTTTGGGCAACTTCGCCCTTTTTCCTGGCCTCTTCCAGCTTTTTGGGGGTGGGCTCCTCGGTTTTCTGACTGTCGTCTTCGTCGGCCATTCTCTATCCTAAATACGACAACAAATGGGTTTCAAATCGATCAAGAAACAGTTCCATAAACGAGCCTATCAACAGGCTCATTAGGAAAAACCCCATGAACAAATTCATCGGCATGCCAATAAAAAACACCTGAAAACCCTGAATCATACGAGCAACAAGGCCAAGGCTGACGTTAAATATCAGGCCGTAGACAATGAAGGGTGCCGCCAGTTGAAAGCCAAGGGCAAAAGAATCTGAGACAAAACGAGCGATTAAGGCCGCGAAATCCACATAGGGAATGGCTTCACCAACCGGGAATTTGATGTAACTGTGTGCGAAGCCCTGGATCATGACGTGATGCAGGTCGGTTACCACAATCATTGTAATCGCAGCCAGCGACACAAATGACGCAACAATCACACTTTGGCTACCCTGCGCCGGATCAAATGATTGAGCCGCAGCAAGACCAGTTTGGAACGCAATAACCGTTCCCGCAGTATGAGTAGCTGACAGCAAAATGCGGGCTGTTAGCGCCAACATGGACCCGATCAACAATTCCTGGATCATCAAAGTAAACAGATTGAATAGTTGCGGTGGCATTGGCGGAATTTTGTCAGCGTGAATACCGTAGATAATCAATGACAGCGCAAAAGCCAAACCCATGCGCACCCGAGCCGGAATAGACCTGTCGCCGAGCACAGGCATCAACATAACGAGCGGCCCTAACCGCATGAGGATCAGTGTAAAAACATAGGCTTCAGCGGGTAGAACTTCACCGAGCATCGCGCTTATCCACCAGCTACGATGCGGTCAGCAATCTGTTGCATCAGGTCGCTCAAGTTACGGCCCATAAAAGGAAACAGCAGCAGCAATGAAATAAAGACAGCAATAATTTTCGGGACGAAGGTAAGGGTCATTTCCTGCAGCTGGGTGATGGTTTGAAAAAGCGCAATCGCTAAACCAACAACCAGCGCAACCATCAAAATGGGTAAAGACGTTGTAATAAGGGTTGTGAGCGCCAATCGTGCCACGTCAAGAACGTCAGGTCCGGTCATTTACTTCTCACGGTTGGACTGCCAGAGGCGACAAAGTTAAGTCGGCGAAGGCGTTATTAAATTGGCATTTTCAGAATATCGTTATAGGCACCAATCACCTTGTCTCGAACGGTGACAACTGTCTCTACGACCATCTCAGCGTTCGAAACCGCTGTGACCACATCAACCAGATCAGCCTGGTCCACCAAAGCTTTCGCGCTGGTTGCTTCCATATTCGCAGTTGTGCTTTTAACGTCCCCGAGCGTTTCGGTAACTAAAGAGGAAAAGGCGGATTCAGCTCCACTGCCCTCACCAGATTCCTTTGCTCCCGAAAGCCCCTGCTGTAATTGTTTAGATGCCTGTGCATACGCATTTACAGCGTCCATTTGTTTGATATTCATGCCCCGTCTCCCAACTAGAAGAAATTTTACCCCGAAGTATTCTTAGCGCAGTAGCTCAAGCGTCATGGTTGCCAACCGGCGGCTGGCTTCCAGTGCGTTGAGGTTTGATTGGTAAGTACGCTGCGCCTGCTTCATATCCATCATTTCAATCAATCCATTTACATTGGATTGTTTGACATACCCCGCTTTGTCGGCCGCTGGGTTACCCGGATCGTACTTCTGACCAAAAGCCTTCTGGTCGTATGCAATTTTACCCGCCTTAACCAGTTCAACGCCCTGCGTTTTGTCAAGTTCGGTTTGAAAGGTTACTATCTTGCGACGATAAGGGTCTTCACCCGGCCCGGATGCCACAGAGTTTTGGTTCGCAATATTTTCAGAAATCACCCGCATCCGGATCGATTGAGCCCGAAGCCCAGATACAGATGCCATCATTGCTTTTTGCAGATCCATTGATACCTCAGCTTTGCAGCCCCACGCTGCTTACCCAATGACACAAGCGCTTTCTAGCGCCCGCTGCCTTTACCCATGGCCATTTTCAACAGCCCCATATTCTTTTTGTAGAGATTGACCACCATGCCGTATTGCATTTGGTTGTCAGCCACCTTCAGCATTTCTTCCTCAAGAACCACGGTGTTGCCGGTCGGCGATTCCTCACGGCCTTTTGCTTCTTTCACACTGATATCGTCAGCCGCGCCGCCACCTGGACCCATATGGCCTGCTCGGTTAGCCCGCATGCCGTTTGCCGGAGCAGCTCGCATTTTCTTAGCCCCAGGCGATGATAAATCATCGACCAAGCCAGAAAAATCCTGCTTCTCTAATTCCTGTGATTTGTAACCCGGTGTATCGGCGTTGGCGATGTTTTGGCTAAGCGCAGTTTGGTTAGCATGCAGCCATTGCATACGCTTTTTCAAAGCGGCCATTAAAGGAATTGACGTTAAGTCCATATTTGGTTCTTTCCTCGGTTTTCCCGAGCATCCGGTAACATTTTGTTAAGCCTACTGTGACACACATATGGTTAACAAGTTGCAAACAAGTTGGCTTAAATTACGTGAAAACAGGTGTTATTTTGCCGAGCTTCACACCAAATAAGAAATACCGCGCAGTCGTTCTATGACATCACCCAATGACACTCAGCCCCGCACACCAAAAGCGGTCGCTATTAAAGGCGCAGACCCCGCCCACGACGAGGGAGGTCAAACCCAACCGAAAATTGTCGCCAAAGGATCTGGCGCGCTGGCTGAAAAAATTCTTGATATCGCCTTTGCAGAAGGCGTGAAGGTTAGGCAGGACAAAGACCTGACCGAGCTTCTTGATGCCTTCGACGTTGAAAGCCCTATCCCGCTGGAAGCCCTGCATGCTGTGTCTTTGATACTGGAACGGGTTTACGCGGAAAACAACAAAATGATGGACCGCACTGCAGAAGCCACCACCGTTGAAACCCCGCCAGGGTTTACCACCGGAAATCCGCGCACTTTGGACGGACAGACCGGTGAAATAGCAACCGACGGCGACATTAACAGTGTACCAACACGAGAGGACCGGCCCTGATGGCTGATGATATTTTCGGCGCCTTCAGCGCCCTTGTTTTTGTGCTTGGCCTGCTGGGATTATTTGCCTGGGCGATTAAACGTTTTGGTTTTATGCCCGGTCAGCCAAAAATCGGCACTAAAAGCAAAGAGCTGGAAATTCTTGAGAGCAAAATGATCGATGCCCGAAACCGGCTGGTTGTGGCGCGGTGGCACGACACAGAATATCTGCTGGCGTTCGGCGCAGATGGCACCAAAAAAATCGACGCCCGAGCAAACGCTTTAAACCAACAACATTCAAAATCAACCAAGGAGAGTTCCAGCGATGCGGGTTAACACTATGCAATATCCGTCACTGAAAAATCTGGTCTCCCGCCTCATCGCACACCTGCGCCCCAGCAAGGCCGGAGCATTGAAACTTGGGCTGTTGTTTGTGCCAGCGGCACTTGCACTTACCATGATGGGCGCTGGCGATGCGCTGGCACAGTCGATCAATCTTGACTTGGGTGAAGACGGAGACTTGTCTGGTCGCGTCGTTCAGATGATTCTGCTGCTAACGGTGCTCAGCCTCGCGCCCAGCATCCTTATCATGATGACCAGCTTCACTCGCATGGTAATCGTTTTCTCGCTGCTGCGAAGCGCAATGGGCACTCAGCAAAGCCCGCCCAACATTGTTATTGTGTCGCTGTCCCTGTTTCTGACAGGCTATGTGATGGCCCCGACTCTAACTGCCGCATGGGAGCAGGGCGTTGAGCCGTTAATTGCCCAGGAAATCGATGAAACCGAAGCCTTCAACCGCGCCTCTGCGCCTATGAAAGACTTTATGCTCACCCATGTGCGCGACAAAGACTTGGCGCTGTTCATTGACATGGCAGGAGGCGATTCCACCGCTGCAACACCGGAAACCATACCGTTGATGACAGTGGTTCCAGCCTTCATGATCAGTGAAATTCGGCGGGCATTTGAAATTGGGTTCCTGCTATATGTGCCCTTCATCGTCATCGATATGGTTGTCGCATCGATCCTGATGTCTATGGGCATGATGATGCTGCCACCGGTGATGATAGCCATGCCGTTTAAGCTGATTTTCTTCGTGCTGGTCGACGGCTGGAATTTGGTGGTTGGCTCGCTGGTACAAAGTTTCGGTACCCCGCCGCCAGGGACGGGGTAACTCCTTCAATCTCGTTTGCTTTCTAACTTTAATCGCCCAATTTGCGGGGCTTCAAGGCTACCGAGATATAGTACATCACCTAACTGCTCCACTGACGTGATCATATAAACATGCTCACCTAAAGGGTCGTGGTACGTTGCAATAACTTCTCCCTGTTCGTTCAAACCAACAACAGTACCGCGCTTAATCGCGCCCGGCTGGGTTGACTTGGGCAGCTTTGCAACAATGTTTTTCAGGAACGGATTGGGGTGAATTTCATCCACCTTCGGGTTACGCGGTGACGGCAGCGCCAGCCAGAATATGCCATTTCGGTTAGACGATATCCCGTCCGGGAATCCCGGCAGATTATCAATGAAAATATCGCTAGTGCCCGCCTTGTCGCCCTTTAACCAATAACGGGTCACCCGGTAACGACCAGTTTCGTTAACCAGCACAAAGTCTTCGTTCATCGACAAGGCAATGCCGTTAGCGAAATACAGTTTATCCAAAAGCATGTCTGTCGTGCCGGTGGCCGGGTCATACACCATCAACCGCCCGTGGCCGCGCGCTTCGAACAGGTCATACAAATAGTCTGGCTGGTTATAGGTATCGCTGGCGTCAGAGAAATAAATCTTGCCGTCAGAAGCGATGTCCAGATCATCAGCAAAGGCAAAGGGCCTGCCGCCGTGCCCGCTCGTCAGTACCGTAATTTCTCCCTCAGGGTTAATCGACAGAAGGCCTTTCCAAGCATCAGCAACAATCAGGTTACCGCCAGCATCAAAGTGCAAGCCCAGCGGCCTACCGCCGTCAATGGTTGCAAAAGTTTCCTGGTTTTTGCCATTATTGTCAAAGCGGATGATCCGGCCGTCATGCAAGCCACCGTATATACGGCCTTGCGCGTCAACCGCTACATCTTCCGGGCCTTCTCCGCCTTCAATCGGGATTAATTCGGCTGCCAACAGATCAGTATTCTCTGCAAAGTCACCAACAAAACCTTTGTCCACTGGCGGCTGCCACGCAACCGGGTCAATTGGTCCCGGCGCAAACACAAACCACAACGACGCCACCAAAATCAGACCAATGACTATTTTTTTCATAGTATTCCCCTGCCCCAAAACACAAACCATCTGTACGTGACACTTCACTATCCTTACTGGTCATTCTGCATCATACTGAGACAGTTTTGAATAGTTGGCATGAAGCGTGCGAGCACAAATCAATTGTAACCTAACAATAAATTCTAGAGCTCGATCATAAAAAAACAAATGATATCCTTGATTCTCTTATGTTTTCTAGCGTTTCCAACGCCAATGGCACATGCTGATGACTTCAGCGCGTTCAACCGTTCGCTGGAAAAAATGTGCCGCAACGAATATGTCACTCTTGAACATAGCAAAGCCTGCCAAACCGGTGGCATCATGGCCTACGGTGCACCGCGCTCAACTGCACTCGCGGATTATCTGGTGTTGCTGGACCAGTGTATCGCCACTTATCAGGATGCCCGCAGCGATTTCGCGCCTGCAATTTCTGCCGCTGAGCTGCGCGCCGCTTGCCAGACAGGTCTGGTTTGGACCAGAACCAAGGTTGCAAAATCAAAGGGATAGATATTCGTGGCGTCGGTTAAGTCTCTATTTGCCTAGGCGCCTTCAACCTCGTTAGCTGGGTTGGGACCGACCTGCTCCCACAACTCCAGTTTGGTGCCGTCCGGGTCAACAATCCAGGCGAACTTGCCGTAGTCGTATTCTTCGCGTGCTTTCACTTCCTTCACACCCGCTGCCAGAAGCCGTTCCATCAACGCATCCAGGTTTTGAACCCGCAGGTTAATCATGAAGTCTTTATCAGACGGTTTGAAGTAATCAGTCTCGGCCTTAAACGGGCCCCACACATTGTAGCCTTCGCTGTCGGGGTCGTCGTGTTCGCGCATGGGAAAGCTGGAGCCATAGCCGTCATAGGGAAATTCCAGCACTTCGCGGTACCATTTTACCAGGGCTTTAGTATCTTTGCTTTTCACAAAAACACCACCCAACCCGGTTATCTTACCCTCATGGGCCATACAATCCTCCTGTATCAATATCGGCAAAACCGTACCATGAGCAAAAGCTAAACACATCACCCATTAAGGTGATCTGCACTCGCCTTATATGTCGCAAACCCTTTTGTAAGAACGTTCTCACCGCTTCGGGGTCGTCATTCGTTCCATAATATAAAACAGACAATCCTGCCGAATGACACCAACATCCAGCGTCGCCATCGATGGCGTCAATGACTGGCGCAGCGTCAATTTACCGTTGACGACCTCAAACAACGCGGCGCTTACATCTTCGCCGTCATCGTTGGTAACAATAATGGGCATGCCGACATCACCGGTCAGATCAGCCAGTGTTTCCCCAGCTGCAATTAGTCCAAAGTTCAGCTTGTCCAGATCACCACGGAAACGCACATCCAAATCTTCTCCATCAAAACCGTAGGTAACACCTGGGCGCATTTTTGCCACCGCAACTGTGCAATATTGAAATATCATGCGAGGCGACCTGCTGGTCCGGCAAATGGTGCAAATGCAGGCATGCGTCCAGAAAGTCGGCGGCATGAGACAGAGCGGCATGCTCGCCCGCCTGCCCGCATTCCAGTGTTACAGCTGGGCAGTGCCGCGCCATCGCCAATGATTGCACTCCGACCGGCTGCTTGAAATAAACAACGGTGCGGGCAAACAATGTTGCCAGCTGTAAATATTGCGGTGCTAACTCGTTCACGCAGCCATAGTGCGGGTTACTGCCGGTGTTATTGTGCAAGTCAACACTGGCAAACAGCGGTTCGGCGGTTACTGTATCAACAACTTCCCGCATCAGCGCCGCTTCGACAGTCTCAGGGTTGGTTGTGCCAGGCCAAGCCCGATTATAGTCGCTTTGACTGTCGAGCATACGCTTGCCCTTTGCCGCGCCGCTAACATTTGCAACAAACAGCCACACTGCCCGCGGCAATCCTGTAGCTTGGTATTTCTCCAAAATCTGCTGGACCGCTTCAAAGCCGGTTGGTTCATTGCCATGCTGCAATACCGTTATGAAAAGTGGCGGTTTTCGCGCGCCATCCAGATAAAACAGCGCTGGGCCACCTAATATCTGCTCCAGCTCGATTGAAGTGGCCTTCAGCATTGCCTCTGGCACATGGTCAAAGCGCCTGAGACTAGTCATAAAGGCCATTCATGAACAGGCAAGGCTGTTTCCTGTCGCAGCAAATATGCCTCCAGCATTTCGTCCATGCCGACACGTTTTTTCTTAACGAATGACCGCTGCCAGTTAGCGCCGTTCTGCTTATTTCTGCAACGTGCTTCAATCACGCCCAAGTAACGTCGAATATCAGCCTCATCAATCGCAAGGCTTTGCAAACCTTCCTCGGCCATGGGTAAAAAGACATCAAGAATCAACTGATCAATCGGCAAATCATCCACATGGTCCCAGCGTATTCGCGCATCCAAACCGTGCTTGGCCGCCTCGTAGAAATTATCACGGGTAGTAAAAAATTGCGCCCGTTCGTGCGGCGGCATTTCGTGTTCAGCTAAATAGGTCACCAACCCATAATAAAGCGCGGCATTTGCAATCGAATCCAATACTGTTGGCCCCGCGGGCACCACACGCTGTTCGATCCGGTAATGAGGGGTTCCATCACTATCCCAGCCGATCAAAGGCCGGTTCCAGCGCCAAATTGTACCGTTTTGCAAGCGTAGGTGATCCAATTTTTCAACCACACGGTCCCGCACTAGCGGCAGCAAAATCGGATAGAGCTGCCGGTTGGCAAGAAAAACCTCGGACAGGCTATTTTCAATATAACGAACGCCGAATGTTACTCGTTCAGCATAATCCCAATCCCCAACGGAAACTGCTCGTTCAAACAAGGGAATACGGGTTTCTGCCCACAGATTTTTACCGAAAAGATAAGGTGAATTGGCCGAGACTGCCACCAGCGGAGCAGACACCAGTTTAGATGCGTTATAATAATCAACTTCGCGGCCAATAGGCAATTTCAGATGAATTTGAAACGAAGTGGCAGCAGCTTCCAGCATCAGGTCCATATGCTCACTGTCCAGCGTGTCTTCGCCGTTAATTTTCAGATGAATGGGCCGCCCCTTGCGCAACCGAAACACTTGTTCGTTCAGCGCCTTAAATCGATTGCTTTCGGACATGTTGGCAACGCAAAGGTCATCGCCTTTTACGGTCGGCAGTATACCAATCATCGCCAAGCGCAGGCCTATGCCGTCAGCCACACCGACCGCGTGGCGCCACAGATCTTCCAGTTCAGTTTGTAGCTTAGAAAGGCCAACGCCAGTCAGTTGTTGTGGGTCGCCGTTAAATTCGATGTTGAAGCAGGACAGTTCCGGCACGACCACCTCATTATCAACTGCTGCCAGAAAATCACTATTTTGAGCTGAAGGTCGAGCCTCCCGATCAACAAGCCAGGCTTCAAGTTCAAAACCGGCGGTCGCTGGGCCATTAGACAGGTGATCGTCCTGTTCCCATGCCTGAAGCATGTCGGTCTCAGCACGCAGCCGACGGACAAATTCGGCAAAATCGTCATTGCAAAAATTACTGGTTTTTAGCTCTTCTCCCATTCACCCCTGCCCCAGTTGCATTGCCATCGACATCACCAATCATGATGATCGCCAGTTCGCGATTGTCAATAGTTGAATGTCTTGGGTGTGCCGCGCCTTGATTAAGATCAAAACGCTTCGTCTGAGAATTCATGGCTAAAATTGGAATGCCTTTACCATGCAACGTGCTCTAGTAAATCTCTTCTTTTATCTTCAGGAATTTGAGCGTCGGGAAATCGTCTTTTGCCTTGTCCAGATGCCAGCTGTTACGCGCCAGATACACCGGTGCACCCGCATGGTCATTGGCCATGGATGCCCGGTTCTGGTCAGTAAATTGTTTTACTTCACGCGCATCTCCCTCGATCCACTCGGCGGTCATCAGGGTAGTTGCCTCGAACTTACAGGGGATTTGATATTCAGTACGAATGCGGTCCGATAGAACGTCAAACTGCAAGGGTCCAACAACGCCCACAACCCAGTCACTGCCAAGAAACGGCTTGAACACTCGCGCTGCGCCCTCTTCGGCCAGTTGCTCCAGCGCACGGCCCAGATGCTTGGCTTTCATTGGATCGTCTGGGCGCACCTTTTGAAGTATCTCCGGCGCAAATGACGGCACGCCGGTATAGCGCACAGTGCCACTTTCGGTAAGCGTGTCACCTATGCGCAAGTTGCCGTGGTTGGGAATGCCCATGATGTCACCAGCAAAGGCTTCTTCGGCGATCTCACGGTCCTGCGCCAAAAATAACTGCGCATTATGGATCGCCATGGTTTTGCCGCTACGCACATGTTTTAGCTTCATGCCCTTTTTAAATTTGCCAGAAACCAGTCGCAAAAACGCGATCCGGTCGCGGTGTTTGGGGTCCATATTGGCCTGAATTTTAAACACAAAGCCGGAAACATTGCTTTCCGTGGGCAATACCTGCCGCTCAATCGCCTTGCCGATACGCGGGCTTGGTGCGAACTCGCCCACACCTTTCAAAAGTTCCTGAACCCCGAAATTGTTGACCGCTGAGCCAAAAAATACTGGGGTTTGATTACCTTCAAGATAAGCTTCCACGTCAAACGCGGGGCAAAGCTCGCGAACCATTTCAATATCTTCGCGCAGTTTCGCCAAAGCATAATCAGGCAGCAGATCATCCAGTTGCGGGTCGCTCAGGCCTGTGCACTTAATGCCTTCTGCAAGCGCGTCGCCTTTGCCACGATCAAACAATATCAACTGATCACGGATAAGGTCATAACAACCGAGGAAGTCACGCCCCATGCCAATAGGCCAGCTAGCCGGCGACACATCAAGCGCCAAAGTTTGTTCTACCTCGTCGAGCAGTTCAAAGGGATCCTTAGCTTCACGGTCCATCTTGTTGATGAAAGTAGTAATTGGCATATCGCGCAGGCGACAAACCTCAAACAGTTTGCGGGTTTGGTTCTCAATACCTTTGGCGGCGTCCAGCACCATTACCGCGCTGTCTACAGCTGAAAGCGTGCGGTAAGTATCTTCAGAAAAATCTTCGTGGCCGGGAGTGTCCAGCAAGTTGAACGTACAGCCCTCATAATCAAAGGTCATAACCGACGACGCCACCGAAATGCCGCGTTCTTGCTCAACCTTCATCCAGTCAGACCTGGCGCGGCGACGATTACCACGCGCCTTAACCTCGCCCGCAGCCTGAATAGCGCCGCCAAACAGCAACAGTTTTTCTGTCAGCGTGGTTTTACCGGCATCCGGGTGTGAGATGATCGCAAAAGTGCGTCTTTTTTCAATTTCCTGCTCAAAAACCATCAGACCCGCTATTCCGTTCATAACCAATTGGCTGCTTCGGCCAGCCATTCTGCGACACAAGTTTGGCGCACCCTAGCGATTTGAGCGCGCTATGGAAGCAAAATTTTAGAAATAGCCATTTGCAAATGAAAAGGGCCGGAACACACATGTTGCGGTTCCGGCCCAAAGTATCATGCTTGCCCACCAGCCCGACTTGGGGGAATGGGGGGGGAGTGCCGAGCCAAAAGCGAGCAAGCAGACCTCTATTCTTCGTCTCTACAAAACTTATATGGGGACGCGGGAGCCAGCTTCAAGGCGAAACCACATAAATTTGGTCAAGATTTACTAACCCATTTGAAACATTATCTAAATCATGGTGCGACAATCGCGCACACCCATAATTCCAGTTGCGCTTTCTTACCAAATTTGTCGGGCCTAAAGGGTATCCTGGTCTTTAACCGTGGCTGCCCCTTCGCCGCCAAACCGTGTGCATAGATATCCAAACAGCAGGCCGACAACTGCGCCTTCAAAAACAAACCAGAAGGGCGAGGAAAGCGTACCACCTTCACCGAACATACCAACCATGAAAAGCTTCAAGTCGTCGTAAATAAACAGCGTTAATACGAAATTCAGCCAAGCGCCGATAACAGGCGCACGGAACCACCACGGCATTGGTAGCTGCAAAACCGGATGGTAGGTGAACACGCCGTACACGCCGACAATGGCACCAAACGTAATGTACCACAGCAAAATAGCCCAGCGGAACATGGTGCTGGCATCTGGCATGAACATTGGAACCATTACAAACCCGATCAAACCAACAATGAGGCCCAAACCCTTGCCAATGGCAACACGGGTCAACATGGACGGATTATCTCCCAGACTTTCAATATTCATTTTCTACTCCTATCAAAAACTTTGATGATCCAAGCCGGTAGACACGGCGCATGAATGGATGGGCGGCGGCTCTTGATCAGCTCGCGAATTAGGGATTCCGATGCGCCGACGAAGAATATGTGCAGTGCCACCGCCCATGGAAACTATACAAGCCGCCGCAGGCCCGGTACTTGACCTTGGTCAAAACTCAGCCAGGTCCGCAGTATATTTGTAAAAAAAGAGGCACCCAAAGGCGCCCCTTTCCAAATCATTGCTTAATGCACTGTTACTTCAGCTTACGGTCAAAAAACTCCAGCGTCTGATTCCATAGGAAAGCGCGTGTCTTCTCACCGCAAATACCATGCTTTTTGCCCGGGTATGTCATCAGCTGAAACTGCTTACCACTGTTTTGCAAAACCGACAGCAACTTAACTGTGTGATCAAAGAAAACATTGTCGTCTGCCATGCCGTGCATCAAAAGCAGATTACCGCCCTTAAAGCCGTCCGCATATTTAAACACGCTGGTGTTGGCATATACGTCACCCGATGCATCCGGATGCCCCAGATAGCGCTCTGTATAAGCCGTGTCATACAGCCGCCAATCGGTAACCGGCGAAACGGCAACACCAGCCTTGTACACATCAGGTTCCTTGAACATACTCATCAGTGTCATGTAGCCGCCGTACGACCAGCCCCAAGTGCCGATATTATCGCCGTCCACATAAGGAAGGCTTTTCAGATAATT
This sequence comes from Sphingomonadales bacterium, assembly GCA_011088215.1. Taxonomy (GTDB): domain Bacteria; phylum Pseudomonadota; class Alphaproteobacteria; order Sphingomonadales; family Kordiimonadaceae; genus Kordiimonas. Next base: position 126,067 of record JAALKD010000002.1, read on the forward strand.
CGCTCCGGAGACCTGATCTGCCACCTCTACAGTACCCATGGCATTTTTCACGTGGCCTTCGAATTCAAGACCCCTGTTCCACATGCCTCGATTATCAAGGACCATGACCACATAGCCATTGCGGGCGAGTATCTCGTTAAAGTTAACTTCCCACGCATTGCGCACTCGCTGACCGTGCGGGCCGCCGTAAGGCGCCAAAATAGCAGGATATTTCTCGCCTGCTTCCAATGTATGTGGCTTCAGCAGACGGTAATAAAGCGGCGTACCGTCCTCCGCCTCTATCGTGCCAAATGACTGGTCAGACGCATTATCCATATAGCGGTGATATGGGTGACTTTCGTCCAGCTTGTTGGCAACAATGGTGGACTTAAGGCTGCCGTCCGCCAGGCTTTTGATCGTCACTTGTGGCGGCTGTGTTGGACTGGAGAAATTGTCGATATAAACATCGGCTCCAACAGTGGCATTGTGCCACCCCGCTTCGCGGCTAATGCGGGTAACTGCACCGCCACTGAGCGGCACCGAATAAAGATGCCGCTCGATGGGGGTATCCTTAAAACCCGTGAAATAAATTACACCAGCAGATTCATCGATTTTACTAATCGCAGAGACAACCCAATCACCAGACGTGATGGCTGTGGCCTCGCCGCCCTCGACACTACGGCTGAAAATATGGCGAAAGCCAGTTCTCTCGCTGGTACGCACCATGGTTTTGCCGTCGGCCAAAAATCGCATATTGTTATCGAGGTTTACCCAAATATCGGACTTTTCGGTTAGAAAAACAGATGATTTTCCGCTCAGGTCAGCTAGCAGAATATCCAGTTGAGTTTGGCTTCTGTCCAAGCGCTGAACAGCAATTTGCTTGCTGTCCGGCGACCAGTTTACCCGCGCCAGATAAATATCGGTCTCCGCGCCCAAATCAACCCAGTCAACAGATCGGTCTTTGAGAGAAACAATACCCAACTTCACAAGCACATTGTCACTGCCTGCTTCGGGGTAACGCTGCTTCAGTGCAACGACGCCGCCGTCTGACTGCACTTCATAGCGGTCCTTTATCAGCACACCTGACTCGTCGAACTGCTCAAAGGCAACGCGGCTCTCATCGAGTGACCACCAATAGCCGGTGAAGCGGCCCAGTTCTTCCTGCACCACAAACTCCGCCATGCCGTTGGCAATGGTGTCGGTCGAGCCACTGGTTAGTTTGGTCTCCGTGCCGGTTGAAACCTCAACCGCGTATAACTCGCGCTCGCGCACGAAAGAAACATAGGTGCCTTTGGGACTAAATTTAATATCGGTCTCAAATGCCGCAGTGTCAGTTAGCCGTTTCACGTTACCGCCAATGGGCAACACATAGACATCGCCGCTAATCGGGAACAACAGCGTTGAACTATCGGCAGACCAGAAATAGCTGGTGATACCGGTTTTACCGGTAATGGCACGGTTACGTTCGCGCCTTGCTTTCTCTTCTTCGCTCAGGACCTCGCTACCACCGCTCAGCAAAACCGCGGAGTCGACCAACAGGCTCGACGCGCCGGTTTCGATATCAAATTCCCACAAATCAAGTTGCGCCGCGTTTGTCGCCTTACCCTGCAGGAAAGTTACCCTGCGGCCGTCGGGAGACATTTTCAGCCCCTGCACGCTCGCACCGTTAATGGTGGGGCTGCCTTCCAGGCGTTCAATTGTAAACTCTTCCGCAACCGCAGGCGCGGACACCAACAGAACAGCGAAAAGGGCTGTCTTAATCCGGTCCGTTATTATCATGAGCGTTTCCCTATCGAATTATCAAACTGTGACCTGAAACCTTTCTAACGGCTTTCAAAGCCGTGGCAACAGGTTTGCCGTTCACAATACAGGCCTGCCGCGCCTGCCGTCGGTATCCGACACGCAAAAAGTACCCTTATTAGAAAGGGTTAATCGAATAACCCTGCTGCTGCAGCAACGCATGTGCCGTCATCGCAGACAGCGCCATTTTCACGCCCGGCAACAAATCCTCAGCCCGAACACCGCGAAAAGTGGCAGACTGGCCGCAAACCTGAACGGAAACACCGTTCGCCAACAACAACCTAATCAACTCTGCATTTTTATTGCTTCCACCATAGACCGTATCATTGGTCAAATCCTGAACAGCGGCACCGTGGACAACGATCGCAAGCTTCATACTTTCAGCCGGCACACCGGCGGCTGAATGCATATTCAAAAAGCGCGCTGCACTTTCAAACCCTCGGTTAACAGCGTCCTTCTCGCCGCTCTGGATAACATCAAAAGCAACAGCAAAAACTGTGTTTTTCGCAAGCGGCTCCGCGCCTGGCACCACAGCGACCGGACCATATTGTTTAATCAAAGGGCCGGTTTTAAAATCAGCCGCATCGCTGAATGACGGTGAAGCCACAGCAACCGCAAGTGCAGCCGCAGCAAAAACTTGTCGTAAAATCATTAAAACCCCCTCGGTAATGTCAGTGGAATAGCTCGTCTATTTTTCGCAAAGCCGTTTAAATCCGGCGGCAACGAACGGCACCATGCGTTCGTAGGCGGCGACCATATCTTCAGACTTGGCGACCCCCTCAGACAATTGGTCGATACGGCCTGTATGGGCAAAGGTAAGCGTCAGCGCGCCTGACAGAAAATGGTAGCACCAGTACAAGTCAGCTGGGTCTGCGTTGGGAAGCGCCTCTTTAAGCGCTTCCATAAATTTACGCACCAAAGGATCGAAATACTTGGTCATTAATTGCCCGCCCCATTCGAACGAACTGTTAACCTGGGCCACCAACTCAAAATAGTGCCGCCAGCCTTCATCTTCCTGGTAACCATGTGCCAAAAGCGGTTCCAGAAAAGCATTAATAATCGCTTCAACAGTCGGGCCATCTTCCCCTGCTTCCGTTTTACAGCGTTCCAATGCCGCCAAACGGGTTTCGTTCAAAACCTCGGCCCGGCGCAGCAACACCGCATCAAACAAACCTCGCTTGTTGCCGAAATGATAACTGGACAAAGCAAGGTCAACATCAGCGGTTTCAGCGACCTTACGCATGGAAACACCTTCAAAGCCATGTTTGGCAAACAGTGCTTCAGCGGCATCCAAAATACGGTCTTTACGCTTCGTTTTTGTCGGTGCCATTCAAACTGCCAATGCTGGTTCTTACTTACCCTTTGATATTATTAGCCAAAACGAACGGCAGAGCAATTACCGAATTAAAAAATTCATTGATCGTTGAATTTTATATTGACTTTCAACACGCGTTGAATTTTATTGATGCTGAATTGGACTGGTGTACGGGTTTGGGATCCGCGTCAGCCTACGCAGGGAGAGAGACAAATGAATTCGCATAAAATAACGCGTGCGGCACTACTGGCTGGTGCTGGAATAAGTGGTTTGATGGTTGCAGGACCCGCGACATCACAAAATGCCGATCAAGCAGTTGTATTGGAAGAAATTAAGGTAACCGCAAGGCGCCGTACCGAAAGCTTGCAAGACGTACCAATTGCGGTATCGGCCTTTACAGGTTTGGAATTAAACAAACTCGGCGCGACAGACATTACCTTCCTCGCGCAAACAACGCCCAATACAACACTTGAAGTGTCCCGAGGTACCAACACGACTTTAACCGCATTCATCAGGGGGGTCGGACAACAAGACCCTGTTGCCGGTTTCGAAGCAGGTGTCGGCATTTATCTGGATGACGTCTATCTGAACCGCCCTCAAGGCGCAGTAATGGATATATACGACGTTGAGCGCATCGAGGTTTTACGCGGCCCTCAAGGCACCCTATATGGGCGTAATACCATTGGTGGCGCCATCAAATATGTCACTAAACGCTTAGGCGACGAACCAACTCTGAACCTGCGACTGCAAGGCGGCACATTCGGCCAGCATGATATTATCGCCTCAGCAGAAGTGCCAATTAGTGACACGGTTCGCTTTGGTGGCTCCATCGCTTATATGAAACGCAACGGTTACGGCGAAAACCGCAACACTGGGGCAGAACATTATGACAAAGACCTACTGGGTTTCCGTGGCAGCGTCGAGCTTACCCCTTCAGATGACTTGTTTATCCGTATTTCCGGTGACTATCTGAAAGACGATTCCAACCCCAAGTCCGGCCACCGCTTGATACCGGGCCTATTCAGTGGTGCACCTATTCTGGATGATGTATTTGACACCCGCGCTGGAATCGAAGGCAAGAATGAGGCTGATCAATACGGCGTTACCGGCTTGATCGAATATCAAGTCAACGACAGGATCACTGTTAAAAACATTCTGGCGTACCGAGAAGATGACAGTTTTCAGTTAATCGACTTTGACAGCCTGCCAACTATCGATGTTGACGTGCCAGTACGCTATAAAAACGACCAATTCAGCGAGGAATTTCAAATTCTTTACACCGACGAAGCATTCAGTGGTGTTTTTGGATTCTACTATCTGGACGCCACTGCCTTCAACGAGTTTGACGTTGTGCTCGGTGCAACAGGTGACGTGATCGGCCTTCCCGGCCTTAACGCCAACACCCTCGGCGACGTGAAAACAGAAACATGGTCGGTGTTCGGTGATTTCAGCATCGATCTCGACAATGCCTTTGGCATGGATAGCAATCTGGAACTTAACATTGGTGGCCGTTATACCGAAGACGAACGCACATCCACCATCCTGCGGCGCACCTTCATCGGCGGCAATTCAGAAACTTTCGGCGGCAATGCAACTCTTATTGCCACAACGTCTGACTTCACCGGATCGAAAAAGTACAAAGACTTCACGCCGCGCGCCAGCTTGTCCTGGCAGCCGAACGATGACCAAACCATGTACATCTCCTATAGCGAAGGCTTCAAAGGTGGTAGCTTCGATCCGCGAGCACAAAGCACAGCTGCGCCCGACCTGAACAATGACGGCGTAACTTCTGACGCCGAAATTTTCCAATTCATCAACTTTGATCCGGAAAAAATCACCACCTACGAAGCTGGCACAAAAACCAACTGGGCTGATGGTCGTATTACGACAAATCTTGCGGTCTTTTATAGCGATTACAAAGACGTACAGATACCAGGTTCCATTGGTGTTGATACCACCGGGGACGGCATCAACGACAGCTTCTCAGGTATTACCACCAATGCTGGCGCCGCTGACTTTTTTGGTGTCGAATTTGAAGGCAAAGCAATTTTGGCGCAGGACACAGGTGTGCAGGGTGACAGTCTTGTAGCTGATTTCTCACTGGGTTGGATTGATGCCGAATACGATGAGTTTATAATCGCAGTAACCGACCCGGGCACAGGCGTTACAGCGCTGCAAGACGTTTCTGGAGAGCGGGTTATCCAGAACACGCCGGAGTGGAGCACCAATCTGCGGATGACTTATAACCGACCAACGGAAATGTTTGGCAGCCCCGGCACGCTTTCATTCCTTGGCGGGTGGTCCTACAAGAGTTTGACCCACCAGTTCGAGGTTTCGAACCAGTTTCTTGATCAACCCGGTTATTCACTTTTTGACGCCAGCATCGTTTGGATATCTGACGATGGCCGCTACCAATTTGGCGTTCACGGCAAAAACCTGACCGACAAGGAATATAAAGTTGCAGGTTACAATTTTGCCAATGCTACTGGCACCGCGTCAACGTTAGGCCTTGAGGGAATTGCATCTGCCTTTTACGGTCCGCCGCGGACAGTAACAGCAACCATAGGCGTTCGGTTCTAGTCGCTGCACTGGTACCCAAGCGTTTTGGCCGGAGGGAACTCCCCAGCAGTTTTCCCCTGCTCTCTCCGGTCACAAATCGACTATCGAAACTCCTCGCCATGCAAAGGATCGTCAAATGACAGCATTTGATAACCATGCTCCTTTATTGCCAGAAATCCTGTCGTTGCACGGCAAGTGGAAGGGCAGCAAACCAGCGCTGGTATGCGAGGGTGAGGTTGTTTCCTGGGCGCAGTTTGATCGGGCCACCAACCAACTTGCCAACCGCCTGAATACAGACGAAATCAACTGCGGACACACAGTTGCTGTGTTGATGTCAAATAGCCGGGAGATGGTTGAATCCTTAATTGGCATTATGAAAAGCGGTGCCTGTTCGGTACCGCTGAATCTATCGGTTTCAAATGACGCTATTGCCGCCATGCTGAAAGATGCCAACGTGTCTGCGATTTTCGTGAGCCCCGACCAAAAAGCCCGCATAACAGAGTTTCTCGAACAGAACCCAGCAGTGGCTTGCATCGAGGCCGGCCCGGAGTTTGAAGCCTATAAAGGCAGTGCAAGCGACACTTTTCCAGCGGCTAACATCAAAGATGATGACCCGCTTAATATTATATACAGTTCGGGTACCACCGGCATGCCGAAGGGCATTGTGCAAACCCACGCGGGACGCCGGGACTGGGCTTATGATCTTAGCATTACCCTACGTTATACCAGTGCATCGCGCACGCTGTTCACCATCGGGCTTTATTCAAACATCAGTTGGGTCGGCATGCTGTGCACCCTACTGGCTGGGGGCACAATGGTTGTACACCAAAGCTTCGATGCCAAAGCGGCTTTAACTGCGATTGCAAACCAGCAAATCACCAATTTCGCCATGGTGCCGATCCAGCTGCAACGATTGTTGGAGGTACCCGACTGCGAAGATTTCGACCTTGGCTCGGTTCAAGCGGTAATGAGTTGTGGCTCGCCCCTGCACGCAGACTTGAAAGGGCAATTATTTCAGCTTCTTGGCGACACCACGGTGATTGAATTGTTTGGCCTGACCGAAGGCCTGATCACGACACTGGACCCTGAAGAAGCCACTGGACGCATGGCCTCGGTCGGCAAGCCGCTTATTGGCACCGACATCAAAATTGTTGGCGACGATGATACAGAAGTCGCCGTTGGCCAATCCGGCGAAATTGTCGGCATTGGCCGTATTGTTATGCCCGCTTACCTGAACCGACCCGACGCCACCACCGAGGCAACTTGGATTGGCCCGGATGGGCGCCCTTGGCTGCGCACCGGTGATATTGGCCAACTTGACAATGACGGTTACCTATATGTGGTGGACCGAAAGAAGGATATGATACTATCAGGCGGGCAGAACATTTATCCGCAGGACATTGAGGCGGTGCTGATCACCCACGCTGAAGTAAACGATGTTGCTGTTATTGGGGTACCCAGCAAAAAATGGGGCGAAACCCCCCAGGCCGGGAGGGGGGGCGAGGGGGGGGGGGGCGGGGGGGGGGGGGGGGGGGGGGGGGGGGGGGGGGGGGGGG
>JAALKD010000127.1 GCA_011088215.1 Sphingomonadales bacterium
ATAACGAGCAAGATGCAGTCGAACTTATGAAGGAAACGCCGCGTCAGGCTGCTGTGTTGGGGCCTATTGTCAAGCACGCAGGCAGGCCTACTATCCTATTAACCCATCGAACCGAGACCCTGTCCAACCACGCAGGTCAGGTCAGTTTCCCGGGCGGTAGTATCGACGAAGGTGATGAAAATGCTGTGGCTGCGGCCTTGCGGGAAACCCACGAAGAAATAGGCCTGACCGCAGATTTCATTGATGTCCACGGCGAACTTGACAGTTACCGTACAGGCACCGGGTTTGAGATCACGCCAATTGTTGCAACGGTTCGCCCTGGGTTCAGCCTGCAAATCGATAGCGGTGAAGTCGCGGCAACTTTTGAAGTGCCGTTGGATTTTGTGCTCGATCGGAATAATCATCAGCAGCAGAGCGGGGTGTGGCGTGGCCGCCGCCGCCATTATTATGCTATGCCATACGGTGATTTTCTAATTTGGGGTGCAACCGCCGCAATGATTATTAATTTAGTCGACGTTCTGGAAGCTGCGCGAGAGGAAGCGTAAATGGCAATATTTTTGAGGCTAATGCTGATTCTGATTCCCATAGCGGCTTTGCTTATGTGGCTGCGGTGGCGGATGAAACGCGATTTGGACGAGGAAACCAGAAACGCCGAATTTAAGCGTCTGCGGGTTGGTATGACGGCTTTGGTGGTTGTTACATTGGCAACCGGGCTTGGTCTGCGCTTTATTGATGATGGGGCAGGCGACGTGGACAGTATCTATGTGCCGGCGCGAGTTGAGGACGGCAAGGTAATTCCCGGCTATTACATTCCCAAAGATGACGTTGAAGAAAAAGACGACGAAGAAGCTGATCCAGATAAAGGCGGTGGAGGGGCCGGTGGGACCCCCAACTGATCAATTGATTGATCCTCCCCTTGGTTGGAGCCCTGACTGGCTGTACGGAGATTTTTTTTCCGCCATTATTGAGGCGCTCGGCGTGGACACTGTGTGCTTTGTTGGCGGCGCGGTGCGTGATGGTTTACTGGATTTGCCGGTGGCGGACATTGACATGGCAACCAGTCATAGGCCGGATGTGGTGCAGCGCCTGCTCGGTGACGCCTCGATCAAGACTATTCCAACAGGTTTAAAGCACGGCACTGTCACAGCGGTGCAAGCAGGCAGGTCGTGCGAGATCACAACTCTGCGGCGCGATGTTGACACCGATGGCAGGCATGCTGATGTAGAGTTTACCGATGATTGGCAAGCAGACGCCGAACGCCGCGACTTTACCATTAATGCACTCTACCTGACGTCGGGCGGCAAAATATTTGACCCTGTTGGCGGGGTGGTTGACCTGCAGAAAAAAAAGGTTCGTTTCATTGGGGATGCCGAACAGCGAATCCGCGAGGACGCTTTGCGTATTTTGCGCTTCTATCGCTTTTCTGCTCGCTTCGCCGAACATATTGACCAGGCCGGGCAGACCGCCTGCATCAATTGTATCGAGATGATCGATGGCTTGTCAGTGGAGCGTGTCCGCGATGAGCTTTTGAAAATATTCTCGACGACAAACATTGTGCCGATCGTGACACAAATGGAAAAGGGTCGGGTATTGCACCAGGTGTTCGGAGTAGACTGGGAGTCTAATACAATCGAGGCTTACTGCGCCAACGAGGCCCGATTGAATGCGCCGGTTAACCCCTTGGTCAGGCTGTATATGCTGTCGAGCAGTTTGTTATCAGCGTCGGAGACAGCCGCCAAATTTAAGCTTTCCAACGATGAACGCTGGCTGCTTGAGGAAATTGAGAAAGTAGTTCGTCACCAACCTGTTGAAAAGGAAGCGGATATCCGCCGCAGTTTTTATTTGTATGGCAAATCGGCAACCACAGCGGCGCAGGTTATTCGGGGCGACGCGGCCTACGGTCTTGTTGAACAGCTTTCGCGCGATTGGGCGATTCCGGTTTTCCCGGTCAAAGGTCGCGACTTGATTGCGCTGGGCGCCCAAGCCGGGCCAGAACTGGGTGATGCCCTGGCCAGCCTTGAGCAAAAATGGATTGCCAGCGATTTTTCACTGACGAAAGATCAGCTGACGGCGATGCATTAGCCATGAATGTCAGCTTTGGTTCTTGTTCAATTTCTTATTTTTCCAGTATTTGGTGCCGCGCAAAGTTGCCTGTACCGCAAGCCCAGCCTCGTTGAACTGATATACGTTAACTTTTTTACTGAGAGTTGTCGCGCCCGAAACTTCGCCGCCCTTGTCACCTGAATTTGCGGCGGCATCAGCCTCGCCCGAAAAGTCCCAGCCTTTTTCTACAAAGTCGTTGAAGGCTTTGGTGTCGTGAAACACAAAAACCGCGCGGAAATCTTTGATTCCCAAATCAAGCCCAACACCTGCGGTGCCCATTTTCATGAACGTATCTTTGCCGGTTATTTTGTCGTGCGCAACACCCTTGCCGCCACCGCCAGAGATGAATATCACGTTGACACCAATGTTCGAGAAGACGGCATAACCGACGGAATTTTGAATTTCCAATCTGGTTTCTGGCCGTTCGTCATACAAACGTTCCAATACTTCAGCGCGCATTTCGAGAATGTCGGTGCGTTTCTTGTCGGTCTTGTCGGCAACAGCGCTTGTTGAGATCAGTAAAAAGCTCAAAATTGATGCAATAGTGAGGGAAATGCTCTTTTTCAGCATGGCTTGTACTCTTTCTGGGTTAGTAACTTGTTATGATTAATGATGGGGGATAATTTCCTGAAGAATAACGACCTTTTTACGGCATTCAAATTAAGACTGATCACGATTGCGTTTTGCTAACAGCAATTATTATTACCCCGTACCTGAGTGCTTTCCCCGCTGTCACCAATACTAGAAATGGTAGAAAACGTGTCTTGAATATTCCGGCAGCCAGCGTTAGCGGGTCTCCGACGATAGGCAACCACGCGAATAGCAGTGACCATTTGCCATAGCGATTAAAGTGCTCGGACGCCCCTGCAATATGTTTTTCGGAAAAGGGAAACCATTTTCGATCTTTAAAGTCTGCCAGTCGGTACCCTAGCCACCAATTCAATGTAGAACCCGCAACATTGCCCGTCGTTGCAGCCACAAACAAAGCCAGAGGATTGCCTGCGCCCATTGCAACAAGGGATGCAAGCGTGATTTCGGACAGTGCAGGCAGTAGTGTCGCTGCGACAAAAGCATTCCAAAATAGCGTGATGTAAAGGGCTAAATCAGTTTCCACGATTTGATTTTAAGGCCATTTGGCTTCGGGCGGCAGCGACATCAAAATCGCTTCCACGTTGCCGCCTGTTTTCAAGCCGAACGTTGTACCTCGATCGTACGCAAGGTTAAATTCGGCATAGTGGCCCCGGTAAACCAGCTGTTGTTCGCGCTCATCTGACGTCCAGTTGTCGTTCATATGCCGGGCAACCAGTCGTGGGTATATATCGTTGAAAGTGCGGCCTACATCCTGTGTAAAGGCAAAGTCGGCGTCCCAGTCGCCGCTTGCCAACTGATCATAAAAAATACCCCCTTCGCCCCGCGCCTTTTTTCGGTGGGGAATATAGAAATATTCGTCGCACCATTTTTTGAATTTTGGATAATAGTCCGGATCATGCCGGTCGCAGCTTTCCTGGAAGGCGGTATGAAAATCTGCGGTATCTTCCGCGTTGGGTAGCGGCGCATTCAGGTCCGCACCACCGCCAAACCAGCTTTTAGTTGTGCAAATAAAGCGCGTGTTCATGTGAACTGCGGGCACTTTTGGACTGTTCATGTGGGCGACCAGTGAAATGCCGGTAGCAAAAAAACGTGGGTCGTCTGTCGCGCCAGGCATGTTTTTGGCAAATTCCTCGCTAAAAGTACCAAATACTGTCGAGATATTGACGCCGACTTTTTCAAAAACCCGTCCGCCGCGCATGATCGACATAACGCCTCCGCCGCCGGGGGCGCCGTCGCCTTGATTGGTCCTGTCCCAGCTTTTGCGCTCAAATCGACCGGGTTTACGGTCTGACAGAGGGCCAGAACTGGTGTCTTCCAATCCTTCAAAACTGTCGCAGATTTGATCACGCAGCGTTTGGAACCAATCGGCAGCCAGTTTCTTTTTGCTCTCAATATCCATTTCTAACTCTTTGTTTGATTTATATTTGGCAACATATCAGTTTGCCTAAGCGCTTCGCCCAATACCATCGACAGGGCGACGGCAACGTTCAACGACCGCACCTCCGTTTTCATCGGTACAGTAACGCGTGCTTCGCAGTAACTGTGTACGTCCGTCGGTACGCCTGCAGATTCGCTACCCACCATAAGAATATCGTCGGGTCGAAAACTGAAATCGCTATAGACGGTTGACGATTGCGTCGTCAACAAAACCACTCTTCGCTGCGACATTTCGTGCCAGCGCTGAAAATTAGCCCAATCCAGATGATGGTGCATTTGCACATGATCAGCATAGTCCATCGCATAGCGCTTTATCGCTTTTGGTGAAAAGGGAAAGCCGCATGGTTCAATAACATGAACCGGGACATCCATACAGGCACCCAGCCGCAAAAGCGTGCCGGTGTTGGGTGGTTGATCGGGCTGATAAAGGGCAATGTCCATGCCGCGCAACCTATAGCGACTTGACCGCGCAATCAACGTCTAGCCGGAACCGTGAGAAAATTTACATATTTTTTTATATTTCGGGGTATAAACGCTTGCCTCTTGAGGCTGGGACGACTAAACCAAATCAAATTTGTCGGGACTTTTTAGGGGCTCCCGGCAGCTTTTTAGTGGGACAACTGCGTCTCTGTGACGCGGTACTAGGCTAGTAGGGTACGATAGAATAGGGTCCGCGCGAAAAAAGCGTATCGACCTATGTTATCATTTCCTGTCAGGGAACGTTATATGAGCACACTCGAGACTACCAACCATGAAGACGACGGCGCAACGCGGCGCGACTTCATTCACGTTGCTGCAGCCGGCATGGCCGGCGTAGGCGCTGTTGGCGCACTTTGGCCGTTTATCGATCAAATGAACCCAGCGGCAGATACTTTGGCGCTGGCTTCTGTAGAGGTCGACATCAGTCAGATTGATGTTGGTTCCGCGATTGTCATCAAATGGCGGGGCAAACCTGTATTTATCCGGCACCGTACTGCCGAAGAAGTTGCAGAAGCCCGCGCGGTTGCCGTGACGGACCTGCCTGATCAGCAAGCTGACGGCGAACGGGTTACCGCTGGTAAGGATGAATGGCTGGTTGTTATGGGCGTGTGTACCCATCTTGGTTGTGTTCCCCTTGGCACCAAATCTGGTGATGACCGCGGCGAATTTGGCGGTTGGTTTTGCCCATGCCATGGATCGCATTATGATACATCCGGCCGGATCCGTAAGGGCCCAGCACCGAAAAACCTTGAGGTTCCCGAGTATGCGTTCCTCAGCGATACAACACTGAAAATCGGGTAAGGGGACAGATCATGGCTGAATGGGAAGTTGTAAAACCCAAAAATAAAGCGGGGGGGTGGTTCGAAGATCGGGAGGGGGAGGGGGGGGGGAGGGGGGGGGGGGGGGGGGGGGGGGGGGGGGGGGGGGG
>JAALKD010000128.1 GCA_011088215.1 Sphingomonadales bacterium
AAAACCCGAAGCAAACCCTATAAAATGCCCGACTTTCCACACAGCCTCTCCGCATACCGGTCATTGGGTCGGGTGCGGCCGATCAAAGGCTCAATGTCTGGTTGGAGCCCACTCTTACCAAATTTGCCATGTTGTTATCGGAGCAGCTGGAATGGTTCGTTTGTCGCTGCGAAACCCAAAAGCAAAATCCCCGCAGAGCCGACTTCGATGCGTGGGGTCGTCGTTAGCACAGGCAAACGTCAGTCACACTGAGAGCCATGGCATCGAAGCCTGCGATACTGTATGCGGGGTGAATGAATGTTGCTGCACTGAGTTTTAGAGATTTTCGCCTTTATCTCGGTGGAAATATCTTCGCGCTGAATGCGCTGTGGATGCAACGCGTCACAATCGGATGGATCGCCTGGGACCTGACCGCATCATCCAGCTTTGTGGGTTTCATTGCGTTCATGAACTTTGCACCAACATTGGTGTCCGGCCCCTTGTTCGGGGTCTGGATCGACAGGGTTCGCGTCAAGCGAGCCGCTTTGGTAACTCAATCATTGATGCTCGCAATTGCTGCGGCCATCTATCTTCTCTTCAGTTTCGGGCTTCTCAATACGCTGGCACTGTCAGTCCTGTCGGGGTTGTCCGGGATAGTCGCATCAGCGCATCATCCCGTGAGGATGTCGCTGGCTCCGCGGTTAGTCGACCGTGAAGCTGTAGGGTCGGTGATCAATATTGCCGCCATCAATTTTAGCTTGGCAAGATTGACAGGCCCCGCACTGGGAGGATGGGTAATCGCGGTCTGGGGTGTCAGCACGGCATTGCTTGTGCAAGCCTTATGCTATTTGCCTTTTATACTTGCGATTGGTTTTTTGTGTACGCGGCAGCGTTCAGCGTCAATAACCGATGGAAGATCGTTCCTGGGTGCTTTGGCCGATGGCTTCAGACACGTTCTTACCCATGCGCTGATCCGACATGCAATTTTGATAACGGCGCTGTTTGCGGTCGTTGTTCGGGGCACTCTGGAAATTCTTCCGGTGCTTGCCGACGGTGTGTTTGAAAAAGGCGCGGTGGGACTTGGGCTTTTGACATCCAGCGCGGGGCTTGGCGCTCTTGCCGCCGGCGTTGCGAAGATCGTAATGCCAATTCAGATTGCCGGGCGATTGCCCAAAACCGCACTCGTCAGCGCGCTGGTTGGCATCGGCCTGGTACCCCTGGTTGGCCTTTCAATATCGTGGGTACTATCAGTGGGACTAATTGCTTGTTTGGGTTTCGCAGGAACGCTGTCTGCCGTGTCATTTCAGACAGCGATTCAAACCGATCTTGATGATGACCTTCGTGGTCGCGTCATGAGTCTATGGGTGATGGTTGGTATCGGTGGCGCTGCGATCGGGGCGATTGCCTTGGGCTTTCTGGTCGATCAATTGGGCTTTTCTGGCGCACTAATCTGCGCCGGTGGCGTGGCGGGCGCGGGCCTGGCAATACTTCTAATGCGAATTTCGCGAACCACGACTTAGTCTTCGGGCAACGTTTGACAATTGTTTTGACTAGCAAACGAGATTGCCTTCGCCAGTATTTCCGGCGACCTTGAATGGACCCCCAAAACAGCGGTTGCGATCTTGGGATAGTTGGTGTCGTAAATTCGACAACCGATAACCGCAGCATTGTCGCCTTGATCCGCATTGCTGCCGTTCGGCTATCCGCATTGCGCAGTGAGGACATGTCTACCGAACCGGCCTGTCTGCCCAATTGCTTTCAGGCGGGTAAATCTCAGGACCATAGTGAGCACATCAAACCTGCCAACAGGGCTACTTGCCAGGGGATTTTAAACCGAAAACGCCTGATCGCCAGGCGCCAACCCGACAATTTCCAGACTCAAAGCAATATTAAGTCCTCAAATTAATCCCAATTCAACTTCACTACAATTTGAATTCATTAAGGAATAAATTGTAAAATGTTCGAACAGTCGACGTAGAGATTTTTACTCCACAATGTTGGGATATTTGAACTGTAAGGAGTTTATGCATGTCTTCAAAAAGCAATGTCGAGTTGCAGTTTAGAGAACGTCGCAAATTCGAACGCCTGCCCGTGGAAATTGGTGCAAATGCCATTATGGCGAACTCGGAGACATCGTTCGACTGCACGATTCTCGATTTGTCCGAAGGGGGCGCCAAGGTGGAAATTCCGGAAATCGATATCATTCCGGTACAGTTCATGCTGTATGTACCTGAAACCGATCAGATATATGCCTGTAAAGTCGTTTGGCGAAAAGATGCTTTCCTGGGTTTGCAGTTCGTCGATGACGCAAGGGTCTAGGCTTTGCTGACACTGTCGGGGCGGACGCCGCCGCGTGCGCCAAAGCGGCGATTGCAGCTATTGGAAGTGACGCCAGAGGAAGATCACCGGGAAGAATGAGTAAACCGCTGCGAGATGTTTGTTTCGCGGCTTTGCCGTTTGCGCTCACGCTGTCGGGTGCGGCGAAGCCGCCTGCGTGAGCGCAAAAATAAATATGTCGCCGCTCACCGCTCACCGCTCGCCGCCGCTAGCGCGTCAGTTCCTTCATGCCATCGCTGATCCCTGACAGGGTCAGTGGGTACATGCGGTTATCAAACAATTGCTTGATCATCGCGGTGGACTGGGTGTAGCGCCAGCCATTTTCGGGCACCGGGTTGAGCCAGATTATTGACGGCCATTGATCGGTGGCTCGCCGCAACCAGGTCTCACCACTTTCCTTGTTCCAATGTTCAACCGCACCACCGGGATAGACCACCTCATAGGGGCTCATCGCCGCGTCCCCCACAAATATGCACTTATAGCTGGGGCCATAGGTGCGCAGAACGTCCCAGGTATCCAGCTGCTCGCCATAGCGGCGGTGATTGTCCTTCCAGACACCTTCATACAGGCAATTGTGGAAATAGAAATTTTCCATGTGCTTGAATTCGGACCTGGCGGCAGAAAACAGTTCTTCGACAACCTTGATATGGCCGTCCATTGAGCCACCGACATCAAGAAACAGCAGCAGTTTGACCGCATTGCGCCGTTCGGGGCGGGTCTTGACGTCGAGATAGCCGTTTTCAGCAGTTGAACGAATGGTGCCGTTAAGATCGAATTCGTCCGCCTCGCCTTCACGCGCCCAGCGACGCAAGCGCTTGAGAGCCACTTTGATATTGCGGGTGCCGAGTTCGACATTGTCGTCAAAATTCCTGAACTCGCGCTTGTCCCACACTTTGACGGCGCGGCGGTGGCGGCTTTCCTTCTGGCCGATCCGCACCCCTTCGGGATTATATCCATAGGCGCCAAACGGAGAAGTACCTGCAGTGCCGATCCATTTGGAACCGCCCTGATGGCGCTTTTCCTGCTCTTCCAACCGCTTCTTCAACGTCTCCATCAATTTGTCCCACCCGCCGAGCGCCTCAATCTGCGCCTTTTCCTCGTCGCTGAGATGTTTCTCCGCCATCTTGCGCAGCCAGTCTTCGGGAATCTCCGCCCCGGCGGCGGCATCGCCGTCGCCACCACCACCGGAGACCGTTTCCAGGCCTTTGAAGACG
The DNA here is from genome assembly GCA_011088215.1 of Sphingomonadales bacterium. Lineage (GTDB taxonomy): Bacteria > Pseudomonadota > Alphaproteobacteria > Sphingomonadales > Kordiimonadaceae > Kordiimonas. The sequence continues at coordinate 3,531 of JAALKD010000128.1, forward strand.
GTTGCGAATACCTGGTCGAACTTGTCGATATTGCGCTCGTCCTTGACCAGCGCCGCGCGGGCGAGGAAATAGAATTCCTCAACATCCCACATGGCAACGCCGCGCTGCATGGCTTCCAGCAGCGTCAGGTATTCGCGCAGAGAAACCGGAACAGAAGCTTGTTTGAGACCAAAAAACAGATTGGTGAACATCAGCCCTGGGTTCCAATCTTTTCGATGTCGAATATGGTCGTTTGATAAATCTGATTGATCCAGTTGCCAAACAACAGATGCGCATGACTGCGCCAGCGGTTTTGCGGGTCCTGCACCGGATCATCGGAGGGATAATAGTTGTGCGGCACCTCAATCGGCGAGCCTTTTGCGATATCCCGGTCGTATTCTTCCTTCAAGGAGAAGGAATCATATTCGATATGATTGAAGATATAGAGACGCTTTCCTTCTTTTTCTGAAATTAGGCAGGGGCCGGTAACATCGCTGTCCATCAGCAGTTGCAGGCCTTCATGCTGTTGGATATCGGCGGAACGCATTTCGGTCCAGCGCGAGACAGGTATTTGAAAATCATCGGAAAAACCGCTGAGATAGGGTGACGCCGGATCCAGGTTGCGGTGGCGGTAAACGCCAAAAGCCTTTTTCGCCAGGTCATATTTGGGGATGCCATGGAAGTGATAAGCGGCCGCCATTGCGCCCCAGCAAATGTTGAACGTTGAATGGACATGGGTGCGGGTCCATTCGAAGATCTGCTGCAGTTCCGGCCAGTAATCGACGTCTTCAAAGTCAAGCAGTTCGATTGGTGCGCCGGTAATGATGAAACCGTCGAACTTCTCATGCTTTATTTCATCCCAGGTTTTGTAGAACGAAATCAGATGATCTTCGGCGGTATTTTTGGATTTATGTCCGGCCACGCGCACCAGGGTCATTTCCACCTGCAGCGGCGTCGCGCCGATAAGCCTCGCGATCTGGGTTTCAGTCCGAATCTTGTTGGGCATCAGATTGAGCAGGGCAATGCGCAAGGGTCGGATATCCTGGCGGGCAGCAGTGTTGTCATCCATCACCATAACGCCCTCGTCGACCAGAGTCTGGCGGGCGGGAAGCGCGTTTGGAATACGTATCGGCATGGCTGGTTCACCTGGCTTTTGATCAACGGCGAAACCGCAAATGGAACGAGCCTTGAAACAGGAGCGGCCCTTTAGCGATTTCTTTAACGTGGCTGCAAGCCGACCGGCCAAATCACCACCTGGAGAATTTAGGGATTGGCACGGCGGTGGTCAATCTGTTTTAATTTCATTTGGGTTCACAGCCGTCTCCACGGCGACAGGGGGCAGCGGGGCAGATGCGCGTAAGATTAATGTTGATGATAATTGTCGCCAACTGCCTGGCGCCGCTCATCTGGTACAATCACGCACAAGCGAAACTGGAATGTTCCAACATGGTCATGTGTATTTCCACTCAACGCTCGGGCAGTACGACCCATTTTACTGCAATCAATAAACTGCCTCATATGCCGGTTACATTTGCCATTCAGCTGAAACTGAAAAACCTGAAAGTTGTCGGCGATTCAGACGAAATATTTGTCTTAAAGGGCGGTGAAGCAAGGCAGGTATTCTCCTTAAAGCCAAAGCGCCGCGACCGATCCTGGCGCTATTCATTTGATTATAAATGGGTTTATGGTGATCTCGACGCTGTACATGATCCAGATCAGATGTATCAGTTGCCATTTGCTGCGGGGGAAAGGTTTAAAATTTCGCAGGGTTGCAACGGAGAATTTTCCCATCAGGGGGACGAAAAATATGCGTTGGATTTCAATCTGCCAGAAAACACACCGGTACACGCGGCCCGGGCGGGAACCGTGGCGGCGGTCAAGCAGGATTCAAACCGCGGTGGTCCCAGCCGTCGCTTCAAGCAAGACGCCAATTATGTGTTTATCCGTCATGACGATGGCACGATTGGTTTCTATTTTCGTAACTACTCAGCTACCCTATTTCTGCTGCCATTAGGTGCGACAATTT
>JAALKD010000041.1 GCA_011088215.1 Sphingomonadales bacterium
CCCCCCCCCCCCCCCCCCCCCCCCCCCCCCCCCCCCCCCCCCTCTTCCCCTACCCCCCGCTCTCCCGTTCTCCGCCAGTTTCCGTTTGCCACCAGGTGTCAACGATAGGGCAGCGCTCTTCGCCCACAACCCGGTGATACCACAGCCAGGCCTCCGGGTTGATCGGTTCACCCACCGAACCCAGCAATCTGATCGAAGAACGGTCATACTTCTTAACGGGTTCATCGCCCAGGCGCATCAATGCCCGAATGGCCGTGGGGGCAGTATAGAAAATATTGACCTTATGCTTTTCGCATACCTGCCAAAAACGGCTGGCATCCGGATAGGTCGGTACCCCTTCAAAAACAAGGGACGTTGCGCCGTTGGCAAGCGGGCCGTATACGATATAGCTATGACCGGTTACCCAGCCCACATCGGCAGTGCACCAATAAATTTCGCCTTGCTTATAGTCAAAAACATATTCATGGGTCATCGACACCCATACCATATAACCGCCGGTAGTATGCAGCACGCCTTTGGGCTGACCAGTTGAGCCAGAAGTATAGAGAATAAACAGCGGGTCCTCTGCGTTCATTTCCTCAGGCGGGCAGTCGGCCGGCTGGTTCGCCACCAAGTCATGATACCAGATGTCACGCCCTTCGTGCCACTGAGTGGTGCCGCCGGTGCGCCGGAGCACCACAACCGTATCTACCTCCGGGCATTTGGTCAGCGCAGCATCCACATTGGCCTTAAGCGGAATGGGCTTAGCCCCGCGCAGGCCTTCATCGGCAGTGATCACGTGGGTTGATCGGCAATCAGTGATGCGGCCCGCCAGCGCTTCAGGAGAAAATCCACCAAAGACAACACTGTGAACTGCACCGATTCGCGCACAGGCCAGCATGGCGTAAACCGCCTCGGGCACCATGGGCATATATATGGTTACGCGGTCACCTTTTTTTATGCCGTGCGCGCGCAAACCGCCCGCCAACCTACATACATTGTCGTACAAGTCCTGATAGGTGATGGTCTCGGATACAGTGGGGTCATCGCCTTCCCATATCAACGCAGTATCTGCTGCTTTTTCAGGCAAGTGGCGGTCGACACAGTTTACACAAGCATTAAGCGTACCGTCTTCAAACCAACGAATATTAACATCGCCCTCGAAGCTGGTGTTTTTGACCTTGGTAAAGGGCTTCATCCAATCAAGCCTGCCGCCGTGCTGACGCCAAAATGCATCCGGGTCCTCGACTGAACTGGTGTATAACTCCTGGTATTGGGCATCATTGCACAGTGTATCGCGGGCGGCGCTATCAGGCACCGGGAATATCAGGTCTTCGCTCATCATTTGATCCTATCCGTCAGGGCCGGGGCAGGCTTTCCCCCCGCAGGTATATTCTATAGCTTGGTGCATTATTCCAACTATTGCCACACAGTATCCGACAAGATAACAACAGTCGTCAATCATTCTAAAGGTCACATCTATGACAGCGCGACCGGCCTCATGGGGCATTGCATCTATTTTGCTGGGCGGAGTTGCCATTGGCTCCGCCGCCATCTTCATGCGGCTTGCGCCTGTAGCACCGTCTGCCGCTGCCTTTTGGCGCATGGCGCTTAGCATTCCGGTATTCGCGCTGTTTATTCTGGCGACGCCTACAGGCAGACAACAGTTGCAACAGGTTGACCGCCAACAATTGGTTCAGATGGCAGTTGTTGGCTTCTGGTTTGCCGTCGATCTATTTTTCTGGCATTGGGCCGTTTCCCGCACCACGGTTGCCAACGCAACGTTGCTGGCTAATCTGGCATCCGTTTTTACCGTCGTGGTCGGCTTTTTCCTGTTCAGGGAAACATTCTCGAAACTATTTATTGCCGGCTTGGTGCTTGCCATGGCTGGGGCAGCGACCCTGGTTGGGCAGAATGCAGCCTACAGTCCGCAGTATTTGGTTGGCGATTTTTTGGGGTTACTAACAGCCTTAGCACTAACCGGCTACATAATTACAGCGGCAAAGGCACGCACTGTTTTATCGACCACCATGTTAATGGCAGGCTCCGCTGTTGTCAGCGCCGCGCTTTTGCTAGCCCCGGCAATGTTAGCGGACGGTACATTTATCCCAGCTACAGCAAATGGCTGGCTGCCCCTGATAGGCTTGGCGCTGGTAACGCACATATTGGGTCAAGGGCTGATTATATACGGGTTGGCGCATATATCGGCAGCCTACGGCTCAATCGGACTGTTGATACAACCGGTTGTCGCCGCCATTTTAGCTTGGCTAATTTTCAATGAAGCGCTCGGGCCTTTGCATATGGCTGGTGCTGTTATGATCTTGGCTGGCATTGGTGTTTCCCAACAACGCAGCCGCTAATACGCCGAACTCGGCTCCTACCAATCAGACATCATTGACGGACCGCTGGACTTTTTGTTGGCAACGATGCGCCATAGCTTGATGTCGCCAGATTCCAGCAATTTCTTGCGCCGCGTCCAAAACTCAGCTTCGCGCATCAATATCTGAATTTTTTGAGTGCCATCGTCGTCGCGCGCCAATTTGGCGGCCACTTCATCCGCGCCTGCCCAGGCCTTGTTGATCATTTCGACATATTGCATGGAAATATCTTCAGAAACCCGTACCTGCAGCCGATTGTTTTTTACCAATTCAACCAAATCGTCCGCCAGTACCGGATAGGGTTTCTGGCGTTCGCCCTGAACCCACTCTTTGTATCGGTCTTTACCGATTGTCGCATCTGAACCCAGAACATATTCGGTCATTAAAAACAGCCCGCCTGGCTTCAATTTGTCTTCAATGTTGGCAATAATATTATTTTTGTTCTGAATGGTAAACAAAGCCTCCTTGGACAAAGCCCGGTCAAATTTCCTGTCAAAGCTCTCCAGTTCTTCCGGATTATAAAGCTCCAACGCTGCTTTTTTCTCCATACCATTCATTTTGGAGAGCTTGTTGCCCTTATCGACCAACGTTTTAGATGAATCATAGCCTGTCATCCACACGCCGAATTTGTCCGCCAGAACACGGGCAGGGCCGCCCAGGCCAGCGCCGACTTGCAGCATCGACATTTCCGGACTAAGCGCCAACAATTTCGACAATGATACGATAAACTCCGGGCCCCCAGGTCCACAGAAGCCCTTGCCCCATATATATTGAGCAATATCCACCGTTTCTTCGTCCCACGGGTCAATCGTATCGACGGTGACTTTTTTCTTTTCCTCAGCAACAGGGTTGTCAGCAGTTTCCGGCACAGGTGCTTGGTCTCGGATGCGTTTTTTAATCTCATCCGGATCATAGCCTTCCCACCACGCCTTTAAACGCAGCCCTAACGGCATAGACGTGCTTGGTTTTTTACCCGTTTTAGCAGCCAATTTTATACCCTAAACTTATTTCGCGCACGCGAATCAAGCACCCCAATCAGTGTTTGAAGCGAATCTCATCTCTTTTTAACCTCAATATCAAGCCAGAAATTGATTGATAATTTGTGAACAACTTCGTGTTAACTGCGCAATATCGCCCCAACCGCCTTTTCTGCAGCCGCGATAATTTTGACTGACAAGGCCTCAATTTCCTGATCAGAAAAGGTCTCTCTCTTGGGTTCAAATGTCGCCGAAACAGCAATCGAACGCTGCCCTTCCGGCACACCTTTACCTTCGTAAAGATCGAACACCGACACCGCCGCAATCGCCGCTTTGTCCGCACCCTTTACCGCTCGGATCAAATCTGCCACTGGTCGGTCTGCGTCGATCAGGAAAGCAAAGTCACGCTCTACCGACTGCAGATTAGATAGCGCAAGCGCACCTTTGTTCGCGTTTTTGCGCTTGGCGGCGGGAACGGCGTCCAACATAACCTCAAACCCAACAATCGGACCACCTACATCCATTGCTTTCATTGCGCCGGGATGCAGCTCGCCGAAGCTGGCAAGAATATTTTTCGGACCAAGCCTGAGTGTGCCAGAGCGGCCCGGATGATACCAGGGCGCCGCCTCAGCAAAAACCTGCAGGTTAGCCGTCGGTGCGCCTGCTGCCTCAAGAGCTGCGATCGCATCCCGCTTCGCAGCGAAAACATCAACCGAACTTTGACTTGTGGACCAATGCCGCGGTCCGCTTGCGCCAGCGCGAACACCAGCAGCAACCAAATGCTGACCCTTGTCACTATCATTTTCATATGTTGGGCCAACCTCAAACAACGCAATACCGTCAAGACCGCGGTCTTTGTTGCGCTGCACAGTCTGCATCAGATTGGGAAGCATGGATGGCCGCATGCAATCCAGTTCGCTGGAAATCGGGTTATCCACTACAAGCGATTGGTCGCCGCCCCCGAACAGTTCGGCAAAATCGCGGCGCATGAACGACCAAGTCATCACTTCATGTAAACCAGCACTGGCCAAACGCCGTTTTACTCGCCGAGCTTTTTTCTGACTTGCATTAAGGGTTGTTCCCGCTTTGTGATCAATAACCGGCAACGGAACCGACGGAATATCGTCGTAGCCATGAATGCGCAGCACTTCCTCGACGATGTCAGCCTCGCCTTCCACGTCGACGCGCCAACTTGGAACGCTAACTATGTAGGGGTCATCACCCGACACAGCGAAACCCAACTTTTCCAAAATAGCGACCGCATCTGCTGCAGGAATATCCAATCCACCCAGCGTGCGCACACGCTCCGAGCGGAACGAAACGGTCTTATTCCATGCTGGCGTTTCGCCCGCGCTGAACGCTGTGCTGGGCTCGCCGCCGCACAGCTCAACAATCATCTGGCTAGCAATCTCCAGTCCTTGCATTGCAAACAAAGGATCAACGCCGCGCTCAAACCGGTAGCGCGCGTCTGAAATAATGCCGTGTTTACGGCCAGTTACAGCGGTTTTAACCCGATCAAACAACGCGCATTCAAGCACAACATCCGTGGTCTCGAAGCTGCAGCCACTGGCCTCGCCGCCAATAATACCGCCAAACCCAAACACGCCTGCATCGTCAGCGATAACCGTTTCACCGCCTTGGCAAGTATAGTCATTGTCGTCCAACGCGAGGAAGCTTTCGCCTTTCTCAGCCGTTCGCACATGAATGTTGCCGGTCAGCTTCGCGGCATCATAAACATGCAGCGGACGGCCCAGGTCATGAGTAATAAAGTTGGTGATATCCACCAGCGCAGAAATTGGCCGCAACCCAATAGAGGTTAGGCGGTCCTGCAGCCACTGCGGACTTGGTCCGTTCTTAACACCGGTAAACTTGCGTCCGGTAAAGAGTGTACAGGCCGAGGCATTATCTTGGCCCAGTTTCAGCGAAACACTAATATCACTCGCGTAGCTACCATCAACGGATACAGTGTCAGCTTCTTTGAGGCTGCCAAGGCCAGCGGCTGCGAGATCGCGCGCGATCCCGCGCACACCCAAACAGTCCTGCCGGTTGGGAGTAATCTCAATGTCTACAATCGGGTCATCCAGCCCAGCATGGTCAATAAATGACTGTCCCACCACTGCGTTAACATCAAGTTCGATAATCCCGTCATGGTCATCACCCAACTCCAGCTCACGGTATGAACACATCATACCATTCGACTCGACACCGCGAATCGTCGCCTTTTTTAGGGTTACATCAATGCCGGGTACATAGTCACCAGGTTGACCCAGCACAACCTTAATGCCAGTGCGCGCATTAGGGGCCCCACAAACAATCTGCATCTGGTTGGTGCCGTCGGAAACCTGACACACTTTCAGCTTATCGGCGTCAGGGTGTTTTTCAGTAGAAACCACTTCCGCCACCGTGAAAGGAGCCAACCTGTCGGCCGCATTTTCCACAGTGTCCACTTCCAGACCGATAGCGTTCAGCGTGCGCACAATCTCGTCGATAGGCGCGTCGGTTTGCAGGTGGGTTTTGAGCCAGCTTAACGAGAATTTCATCGACTTAATCCCCCAGCCAGTGTTGGCAGATCGAGCGCGCGGAACCCGTAATGGCGCAGCCACCGCAGGTCACCGTCGAAAAAGGCACGCAAATCATTCATGCCGTATTTCAGCATAGCGAGCCGGTCGATGCCGCAGCCAAAAGCAAACCCCTGATATACATCTGGGTCAAGATTACAGGCCTTAAGCACATTGGAGTGCACCATGCCAGAGCCTAAAATTTCCAACCAGTCGTTGCCGTCACCAATTTTGACATTACCGTCAGCGAAGCTGCACTGCACATCCACTTCCATCGAAGGTTCGGTGAAAGGAAAATAACTTGGGCGGAGCCTAAGCGTCACCGCATCAACCTCAAAAAAGGCTTTCAGGAAGGCTTCAAGTGTACCCTTCAGATGGCCAAGGTGGGTATCCTTGTCGATCACCAATCCTTCTACCTGATGGAACATGGGCGTATGAGTCGCGTCCGAGTCGGAACGGTAAGTGCGCCCGGGTGCGATGATACGGATGGGCGGTTCTTTGCTCAGCATGGTTCTGATTTGCACTGGGCTCGTGTGGGTGCGCAACACTTTGCGTACGCCCTCGGCATTTGGCGACAAATAGAAGGTGTCATGATCCTGCCTGGCCGGATGTTCCTCAGGAATGTTTAGCGCCGTGAAATTGTGAAAGTCACTTTCCAGGTCCGGGCCTTCGGCCACATCAAAACCCAGCACGGCGAATATTTCAGCAATTTCATCCATCACTTGGCTATTTGGGTGAATGCTGCCTGCAGCATGATCAAGCACAGGCAGGGAAACATCCACACGCTCACCGGCGAGACGCGCTTCCAGCTCTGCGGTCTCCAGCACTGATTTGCGGGCAGCAATATCACCGGCAATATCACTTTTCAGGCCGTTGAGCGCCGGGCCCATAACCTGACGCTCCTCGGGGCTCATGCCGCCAAGGCCCTTCATCAGGCCAGACACGCTGCCTTTTTTGCCCAGCGCCGCAACCCGCACATCTTCTAGGGCAGCGATGCTGTCTGTCCCGGCAATGCGCGCCGTAATGTCCGCCTTAAGCGATGCGATCTGTTCCTGCATAATGTCTGAATCCCGCGTGGATAGAATAATATCTATAAAACAAAATAAGGGAGCCTCACCAACCGGCCAGGCCCCCTTTAATTTCACTTGGTTGCTTGCGCAAACCAGCTTTAGTTAGCGAGGGCGGCCTTAGCCTGATCCACAAGCGCTTCAAAAGCGGATGGTTCGTGCACAGCCAAATCGCTCAGCACTTTCCGGTCCAGCTCGACGCCTGCGAGTTTTAAACCGTGCATAAACTGGCCATATGGCAAACCGAGCTGGCGGGTACCGGCGTTAATACGCTGTATCCACAGAGCGCGGAAATTACGTTTGCGAGCCTTACGGTCGCGGTATGCATACTGACCAGCTTTTTCAACAGCCTGGCGAGCAACTTTAATGGTATTCTTACGACGACCCCGATAGCCTTTGGCTTCTTCGAGGACTTTCTTGTGACGAGCGTGCGATACTACACCGCGTTTTACACGTGCCATGGTATTTCTCCTAAACCTGAAAGGTGCAGCCCGGCCTTAGCCGTAGGGCATGAACTTTTTGATGATTCTGGCATCGGCATCACAAAGGATGGTCGTGCCACGCTGGTTGCGGATTTGCTTATTGGTGCGTTTGATCATTCCATGCTGTTTTCCAGCCTGGGCAGACACAACCTTACCAGAGGCAGTGAGCTTGAAGCGTTTCTTAACGCTCGACTTAGTCTTCATCTTGGGCATTTTTCTTCCTCACATTGCGTAAAGAGTGATCAGTTTGAACAACCTCGGCAGCCCTTTTCCGGCCGGATCGTTCGACGAATGGGGGTGTATAGGGTGGTTTTCTGCGCTTTGCAAGCAGATTCAGCGGGTTTTTCCCTATTTTGCAGTCATATCTTTTTGGCGCCCAAGCGCTGGGGCTTCAACCCGATCATGGCTGGCAAAATAGCCAAGCAATATTTCCGAGATAAGCCCCGCATTCCCCGTCTTTTCAACCTCGGTAAATGTGGTGAACAAATCAGCGCCGTTGGCGATAATTGTCGGCGCACCAGCGGTGAAAACGTCCTCTGGCTTTATCGGCTCTCCGTTTCTGGACATGGACAAAACCCTTTGTCCCTCTGGCTTTGAGCGATCATAAGCCAACTCAAATCCGGATATCTCAAGCAAACCGCGCTCAAAGGTCAGCGATTGTTCTATCAAGTCCTTAATTTGGCGCCCGTTAAGCTGCATGGTTAATACATGGTCTATGAAAGGATACACATCCAGAATATCAACCCGGCGGATGTCTCCAGCTGGCAGGTCTTTGCGTAGACTTCCAGGATGAATGAAAGCAATATCAGTTCCTGCTTTTTCCCGGAAAATGTCAGCGAACAAGTTACCCAGCGCCGATTCTTCCATGTATTTACGGTTCATATAAGCCGCAGACCGACCAATCACCTCAAACAATTCGGGGAACTTGGCGCGCGCGCTCGCAATTCTGGCCCGTACCAGTGGGTCGGGCGCATATTTAACGGCATCCACAGGAATAAGCTTGCCGTCATGCCGTTTTATTGCCCCAGCAGCATCCAAGGTAAGTTCCAGAAAACCGAGGTGTGTGGCCTGACCGTAGGTCTGCATAATGATAGTACCCGTATCAGGATGAATAACCGGCTTGGGTGTGCCTGCGTCGGCATGACCGGCAAACATAACGTCAACACCGCGCACCGCGCCAGCCAGGCGGACATCTGCGTCAATGTCGCGTTGGGTCCGTGGATCAGTTTCGGCGTCTGTTTGCATCGGCGCTGTTTTGCCCTGATGGGCAAGCAATACAACAACATCCACTTCATCGTGGATTGCATCAACCGACTTCTGCACAGCCACTGCTTCATCAGTTACGTCCAGAGGTGCGATAAACGCAGGAATGATGGCTGACACTGCGTCTCGGCCCATGATGCCAACAACACCGATACGAACACCGGCGCGTTCGATGATTGTATGGGTTTGCGCAAACGGGTGGTTGGTACCTTTGTAAAACATATTTGCGGACAACACCGGAAACGGTGCACGGTTTTTCTGCCAGCCGAAGACCTCAACGCCGTACTCAAACTCGTGGTTGCCAATGCCCAGCGCATCATATCCCATGATTGCCATCAAATCGAACGCGAGCGCGCCCTGAGTTTCCTTTGCCAGAGCACCGGTGAAAATATCCCCGGAATCAAACAAGAAAGTGCGCGGGTTTGTTGCCCTGATCTGGTTAATGAGAGTGGTCATCTCAGCAATACCGCCGATGCGCTCCAGATCATCAAGCCAGAAAGCCGGTATGGGATCGTAGGCGCTTTCCACATCATTGGTGAACAACAGAGTGACCTTCTTGTCTGCAGCCTGCACAATTGTGCTCGCGGCAAAACTGAGGACCAAACAAAACAAAAGACCAGTGACTATATTCCCTGTTGGCTCGTAAATGCGGCGCATATCCATTCTCCCTTTCGACAAGGCTAATTCGATCAGGGTTGTGCGGACAAGGTTTCTTTGCATCAACGCACCTAAAAAGTGCCTGTCGAATAAGGAGTACAAAAAAGCCACCCCTGCGAGGGGTGGCTTAAAAATGTTAACTGCAAGATAAGTTTGTTTAGTAACGCCCCAGGTTCATGACCTTGGTCCAGGCTTTAACAAAATCATGGACGAAAGCCTCTTTTGGACCATCATAAGCATAATATTCTGCCACCGCCCTAAGTTCGCTATTTGAGCCAAAAATCAAATCAACCGGCGTTGCGGTCCATTTTTTATCACCGGAACTACGGTCATAACCGCCGTAAACACCGTCAGAACCATCTGATTGTTTCCAAACTGTGGACATGTCCACCAAGTTTACAAAGAAATCGTTGCTGAGCGTACCGGGCCGCTTGGTAAACACACCGTGCTGGGCCGAGCCGGCATTTGCATCCAGTGCGCGTAGGCCACCAACAAGCACGGTCATCTCAGGCACCGACAGCGTAAGGAGCGCGGCTTTTTCTACTAACATTTCCGCGGGCGACCGGGAGTTTCCGGCTTCGAAATAGTTGCGGAAGCCGTCCGCTGCTGGCTTGAGCAGATTAAATGATTTTACATCGGTCATCGCCTGAACGGCGTCTGTGCGACCTGGTGCGAAAGGAACGTCCACATCAACGCCGGCCTGATCAGCAGCCTGTTCGATCGCAGCCGCGCCCGCCAGCACAATCAGATCAGCCAGCGAGATTTGCTTACCGCCGGTTTGTGCGTTGTTGAAGTCATTGCGAATGCCCTCAAGCGCTGTCAAAACCCTGTCCAGCTCCATTGGGTCATTGGCACCCCAGCTTTTTTGCGGCGCGAGGCGAACGCGTGCCCCGTTTGCACCGCCGCGCATGTCTGTTCCGCGGTAACTTGAAGCGGACGCCCAAGCGGTTTTAACGAGGTCAGACACAGAAAGGCTGGAAGCATTAATCGCCGCCTTCAAGGTGCTGATATCAGCGGCGGTAACCAACGGGTGGTCAACTGCCGGTACCGGGTCCTGCCATATCAATTCTTCAGTTGGCACCATAGCGCCCAAATAACGAGACCTCGGGCCCATATCGCGGTGGGTTAACTTGAACCACGCTTTGGCAAAGGCCAGCTCAAACTCTTCCGGGTCATCGAGAAAACGTTGGGAAATCTCGCGGTAAGACGGGTCCATCTTCAACGCAAGGTCGGTGGTCAGCATAATCGGCGCATGCCTTTTGTCAGGGTCGTGCGCGTCGGGTACCAGCTCAGAGGCTTGACCGTCTTTGGGTACCCATTGAATTGCGCCAGCTGGGCTTTCTGCAATTACCCAATCAAAAGCAAACAGATTTTGAAAGAAATTATGGGTCCATTCAGCCGGGCTGACTGTCCAGGCGCCCTCAAGTCCACTGGTGATTGTGTCTGCGCCACTACCGCTGCCATATTTGTTTTTCCAGCCAAGGCCCTGTTCTTCCAAGCCGGCGGCTTCGGGCTCGCGGCCCACATTGCCTTCGGGGCGTGCCGCACCGTGAGCTTTGCCGAAGGTATGCCCGCCAGCGATAAGCGCCACTGTTTCTTCGTCGCTCATCGCCATGCGACCAAAGGTGGCACGTATGTCGCGCGCTGCAGCCATTGGAGACCCGTTGCCGTTCGGTCCTTCCGGGTTCACATAAATAAGACCCATGCGGGAAGCAGCGAGTGGTTTTTTAAGGTCGCGATTGCCGCTGTGTCGGTCACTGCCCAGCCATTCCCCTTCCGGACCCCAGTTAACGGTTTCCGGTTGCCAGGCATCTTCACGGCCACCGGCAAAACCAAAGGTCTTGAAACCCATGGATTCCATGCCGACTGTGCCCGCAAGAACCATCAGGTCAGCCCAGGAAATGGAACGCCCGTATTTTTGCTTGAGCGGCCACAATAGGCGCCGCGCCTTGTCCAGGTTTGCATTGTCGGGCCAACTGTTAAGCGGCGCAAAACGCTGCAAGCCACCATCGGCACCACCGCGTCCGTCAATCATGCGGTAGGTACCCGCACTATGCCATGACATGCGAATGAAAAACGGGCCATAGTGACCGTAATCTGCTGGCCACCAGTCTTGCGACGTGGTCATCAGCTCAACCAGATCCTGCTTAAGGGCCGCCAGGTCCAACGCCTTAAAGGCTTCCGCATAATTGAAATCGCCCGCTGGATCAGATCGATCCAGTTCCTGGCGTAGAGGGCCAAGGTCCAATCGGTTAGGCCACCAAAAATCATTGGTGATAGTTTGGTCGTTGGCACTGGCAGCGGTGGCTGGGCCAACTGCTGACAATCCGACCGTAAGAATGGCAATTGCCGACAATGTGTGTTTAAGCATGGGAACCTCTCCTGAAATGATGAGATTCCACGTTAAGATGATGGTTTAAATTTACATAGGGTGCTTTCCCGAAAAACTGCATTATCGGCAGCAGAATTTTCAACAAGCGCCATTTCAGCGGTGTGCCCGCGCCGAGCTTGCAGACGGTTTTGGATATAAAAAGCCCGCCCGGCTTCAGGCGGCGGCTGATGATCCCAAGTGCCGCAGGCACATCCTCCAGCAGATGCAATATATTGTGAGCAAGAACAGCATCAAAAGGGTCAGCAGCAAAGCCAGTGTCCAAAACATCTTCCTGAACAAAATCAACATTCGATATGCCGTCAGCCAGCGCTTTGCTGCGACCGATCTCGATCATTTTGCCTGACAAATCACTGGCGGTAATCTGGCTCACATTTTTCGCCAGCAACAGCGCGGTCGAACCAGTGCCACAGCCAACCTCCAAAACGTGGTCTTCCTTGTTCAAATAGCTCCGTGTTTTGTTAAGTGTGTGAAGATAAGCTTTCTCGTCAGAGATCGGTGCTTTGGCATATTTCTCTGATACTTTGTCCCAAAATACTGTCGCGTCTTGCATTGTTTTTCTCCTTATTCATTAGAAATACATAAACACATCACAAATATAAATTGTCGAAATAATACCATCTGATATACAAAAATGCATGAATTGGAATGCTGTATCATTTGACTGGAATCAGGCGCGGGCTTTCCTCGCGACTGTGGAGGAAGGCTCTTTATCTGCGGCCGCGCGCCAGCTTGGCCTCACTCAGCCCACGCTCGGTCGGCAGGTGGCTGCACTGGAGGCTACGCTTGACGTCACGCTATTTGAACGTATCGGAAAGTCGCTCGTACTGACAGAATCAGGGCTGGAACTATTGGACCATGTGCGAGCGATGTTTGATGCGGCCAATCGGGTTTCGTTAACTGCGTCGGGGCAGTCACAGGCCATTGAAGGACGTATCCGCATCACGGCATCAGATGTAATGTCCGCATATATTTTACCTAAGGCCCTCAAAAAATTGCGCAAAATTGCACCCCTGATGGACATCGATGTCGTTGCTGTTAACGATATCCAAAACCTGCAACTGCGCGAGGCCGATATTGCCATAAGACATGTGCGCCCCGAGCAACCTGACTTGATCGCGAAACTTATCGGAGACGGTGCCGCGCATTTTTACGCCTCAAAAAGTTACTTACGCAAACATGGCCGGCCAACCAGCAAAAGCGACCTATCCAGCCACAGTTTTATCGGCTTCGGCGACAACCAGCGCATGGTGGATACCCTCAATCAAATGGGGATGTCGTTAACGCCCAGTAATTTTCGGGTGGGTTCAAAAAACGGATTGGTCGCCTGGGAATTGGCACGCAGCGGAATGGGTATTGTCATAATGTCCGATAAAGTCGGCGAACCGTCGAAGGATATGGAACGTTTGCTTCCCGAAATGGACCCCATGCTGTTCCCTATCTGGCTCATCGCACACCGGGAACTTCACACCAGCCGCCGCGTTCGGGTTGCCTACGACCTGCTGGCCGACTTTCTGGTAAAAGAAATGATTTAGGAGGCATATATGGCAGGATATTCAGGCACACCGCTTATCAAAAAGCTGGGCATTAAGGACGGAATGCGGGTTTCATTCGTTCATGCGCCTGACCACTACAGTGCCCTGCTGGGTGCTATACCAACAGGCATTGACGAGACCAAAACCAAAGGCATCAATTTCACTCACGCCTTCTATTATGAACGCGCTAATTTTGAGCAAGAACTATCGGGCTTAATGAAGCAAATGGCACGTGATGGCATGATCTGGATCTCGTGGCCCAAGAAGGCCTCGAAAGTTTCAACCACGATGAGCGAAGACATCGTCCGCGAAGTCGCGCTGCCCATAGGCCTGGTGGACGTGAAAGTTTGCGCTGTCGATGAGGTTTGGTCGGGTCTGAAGTTGATGATACGCAAGGAGTTACGTTAACCTACCGGTCATGTATATGCATTCTGATAAAGACGCGTTAGTATTCAGCTATACGTAGGAGGCTATAGATTCCCAACAAAATAAAAGTAACACTAGTATGGTTCGGCTATTTCTTTGTTAACTTTATATGTTCATTCATAGTAGGCGAAGGAACACCTAGGTTTTTAGTTTGGGCAAACAATTACTTCGAACTAGCTGGTGAATTCAATTACATCTTAGTGCAATATCTTGCATATTTCATTACCTTTACATTGCTGTTGACTGTTGAACTCACAGTTTTCATTCATAGCAACATAAACGCTCTTACATCCAAAATAGAAACCAAAACCAAAAGCGCTGTACAACAAGAAGTGAAAAAGTCGTTAGAACAGTCGTTCCTTTCCTCACTTTTACCAAAACTTGACAAACAAAATGAAACAAAAGATTCAATACTTAAGTTAAATGCCAAAATATCCGGCACTCTAACCAGAGTGTCAGAGCCCCTGAGGCCAATCGCAAGTGAAATAGCACTAATACAATCAGATAGTTTTCTTCAAGAGTTAACTGAATCAGTAAATACTAGCTGGAAAACCAGCCCACTCAACGGATTCAAAATTACGGAAATGCTTTTGCAACGATCAAAAGATTATTGGATCATAGATAGCGATACATATGATTGGAAAGAATACTGGACCGATGCATGGCATGAATTCTCTGCCAAGTTAAGGCAGCGGAAAGAAATTTCAAAATCCTGGGTATTTTATCTCTCCGAAAGACAAATGCAGGATAACTGGAAGCAAATTAAAGAAACCAAATCGTACGTAACAAACCATGGTTTTTCTGCACATCATGCTGAACCAAATAACATTTCGACTGTAATTGGTAACAAGAATAATTTGCTAAAAGCATATAGGAACATAGAGATTTTTGACAACAAGGTAGCAATACTTTGGAAGCTGGATGAGCAAGGTTTTCGGACAAAAGAACTAATTGAAGTTAAAATTGTTGATTTAGAGTCCGCGCCAGAAATTAAAACTTTTATTGTCGCCATCAGAGATCATAGCAAACCACTAACATCAAGTATTGTGCGGCGTTATAACAGGAGTTGAACTGCTCTGATAATTTTAACAAAAATCGCACGTGGCGAATGTACAAAAATATTTACCCAAGACGTTTAATTCTTAATAATTATGATGCTTGGACAACATAATCTAGATGGCCAGTCTTCACCCACACCCGAGCACCGCTTTCTCCCGCGGTCATCGCCAGGTTGTAGCCTTGCGGCACCCTTAACCAGCTATTTTTACCAAATGTTTCGCCCGATTCGGCGAAGCCGCCCTCCAGCACCAGCAGCTCAGCACCGCCTGCTGCGTCGATACCAACAGTTACACCTGCTGCCCAACGTTCAAGCCGCACGTCCTCACGCGTGTCTTTATAGAGTGGCATTGTTTCAACGCCTTTGCGCCCACGCTCGGCAACGAAATTTGTTTCGCGCGTGTTAATGTTTACATGGGTGCGATCATCCATATCGAACTGCCACAGCTTAACGAAAATGACACAGCCCGCTTCTGATCCGGGCGTGTGAAAAGAAGTTGGCGGGTTGCGTATATATGAGCCGGCTGGAAAATCTCCGTGTTCATCCTGAAACACCCCATCCAGCACAATAAATTCCTCACCGCCAGTGTGGGTATGTGCGGAAAAATAGCTGCCAGGATCATAGCGCACGATAGTAGTGGCGCGCGCCACCTCATCACCGATCCGGTCCAGCATGCGGCGGCTTACACCTTTCATTGGCGAGGCAAGCCAGTCCAAAGTTTCGCTGTGAACCACCGCACGGGCGCCAAAATCTGCATTGATGTCCATAACGTTATCCTTGTGAAGTGGCGGGCCCTACGGCCCACCAATAACCTAACTCAATCACGCCAAAGCTGCCATGCTCGGGCGGGCACCCATCCGGGCTTTCCACGCCGCAATATTTCCAAACTCCTCCGGGGTTTCAATACCGGCAAAATCGGCAAAACCGAATCCGGCGAATGCGGTGATATCCGCAACAGTTAGCCGATCACCGGCAAGATAGTCGCTATCGGCTAGCTTCGCGTCAATCCATGCCATTGTCTTAAGCGCGATATCGCGGCGCCGATTGCCGTAGTCTTTATTCTCATACAATTCAATATCCGGGCCGAGGCCAGTTGTTGCCATGTGAAAATAGTTGCCAACAGCATCCAGAAGCCCGTCTTCCACTTTGCGCTGCAGCATGTGAATGACGCCGCGTTCCTTTGCGTTAAGTCCGGTAAGCGTGGGTTCGCCGCTTACATGGTCAAGATAATCTGTTATCGCCGCACATTCGGACAGAATAGTGCCATCCTCCAGTTCCAGAACCGGTACCATAGCTGACGGATTAATGGCCAAAAATTCCGGTTTGCGATGCTCGCCCGCCGGCACGTCAACATTAATAAATTCAACGCCATCCTGCAGGCCTTTTTCAGCAAGGGCCAAGCGAACGCGGGCTGGGTTGGGGAAAGCTTTGTAATCATAAATACGCATCTGTTTTCCTTTGCGGGGGTTGATTGTGATTTAAATTTATCTATCTACTGATAGGTAGATAGATAAATTTACTTAATCGAAATATCCTTGTCAACCCCTATCTTCTGGTAGATAGTTATGCGTATGGAACAAAAAATATATTCCCCGAAAGCCAATGAAATTCTGGATGTGGCCGAAGCTCACATGCGAATGGGCGGCTTTGACGCAATCAGTTTCCGCGACCTTGCAAGTGCTGTGGGAGTGAAAAGCGCGAGCGTACATTATCATTTTCCGCAGAAGACGGACTTGGGCAAAGCGGTTGTAGCGCGCTACCGCGAACGAGTGGTTGCAGCCCTCGGCGACCCGCAGGACGCACGAACGCCCATCGCCAAACTAAAGCTATTGTGTGCGGTATATTCCGCTGCACTGAGCGACGGCGACAGTGTTTGCTTGTGCTGTGTGCTGGGGGCAGAAGCGCGCTACCTGCCACCGGACGTGGCGGCAGAGGTGCGGCTGTTTTTCGAAACGATGACCAATTGGACCAGAGATGCACTGGCTGCGGGCCTGTCAAAGACCAAAGCGGCCGACGCGGCAACCCACATCATCGGGGCGCTGCAAGGAGCCATGGTGTTATCTGTCGCATTGGGCGATGACAACCACCTCAAAAACACTCAGAAAACACTGATGCGTTTCGTAAAAAAGGACTTAGCTGACTAACCTTTCAAGCTGTCAGCAATGTCTTTAGCCGCAGCAACGGGGTCAGCTGCACCGGTTATCGGTCTGCCAATCACCAGCACATCAGCTCCGGCGGACACTGCCTGCTTGGGCGTCATCACCCTTTTCTGGTCACCGGCGGCTGAACCGACAGGGCGAATCCCCGGCACAACAAGCCGGAAATCATGGGCCGTTTGGCTGCGCACCATGGCAATTTCTCTGGGGCTGCAAACAATACCGTCCAGACCGGACGCTTGGGCAAGGCTCGCTAACGTAGGCACAACCGTATCCGTCGTGCCAGAAAGTGACATGGCAGCCAGATCATCATTATCGAGGCTGGTCAAAAGCGTTACCCCAACAACCCACGGTGCGGTCACGCCGTGCCGCTCTGCTTCTTCGGCGGCTGTTTCAGCGGCGCGGCGCATCATTTCAGGGCCGCCCTGAGTATGGATCGTAAGAATTTTGGGTGCCAGTGGCATCACGGCCCGGATCGCGCCGACCACGGTATTGGGAATGTCGTGAAACTTCAGGTCAAGGAATATCGGCATGCCGGTTTCAGCGACCATTTTAAAACCGTCTGCCCCCGCCGAACAATAAAACTCCAGACCAAGCTTAATGCCCCCGACAACGCCGAGCAGCTTTTTCGCAGTGTCAGCGGCCACCTCTCTGTTGGTGGTATCGAGAGCGCAAAAAATCCGGTCGCTTGGTTGCTGAAATTCACCGTTCATAAAAGGCCCCTGCAATTACATTGATCATGTGGGTGGTAACGCCAAACTAGCCAAAGAACAAGCCTGCTCAAGCAAACTTACTTTTTCGGAGCCAGTTCAGTGCTATCGCTGGTGTCACTGGCAGCAGTGTGCGCCTTAGCAGCACGGTGCTGGTGCGCGTCTTCCGCTAGCGCCGATACCTGCCCTTCCAGGTAATCGGTACGCCGTTCAGCTTTGCGTCGCTTGGCAAACCCCTGCAGACGCAGCCAACCGGTAACACCCGCGGCGGCAACAACGCCGATAAAAATACCCAGGAATAAAAGAAGATAAGCCGGCATCGGTGGCATGAAACCCAAGGGCTCGACCGACAACACAATCGGCTGGCGATTATTGATAGCAAACAAAATTAGGATAAGAGCAAAAACAAGCCAAAGCAGACGGCGACATATAATCCAGAAACTCTTCAACATGAAACAAGGTCTCGCCAAACAATTTGCGAACAATAAGGAGCCACACGAAAATATGTGTCTTTGTGGTGAAAATGAGTCGAATCAACCCCCAAACCAGGAGGTAGCAGTTTCAAAAGCCAAGCACCCAAATTATTGATTCAGGCTATTTATTCAAGCGCTCGCGCAGATCTTTGCCGGTTTTGAAATAAGGTACGCGCTTGTCTGCAACTTCGACTTTTTCACCCGTACGTGGGTTTCGGCCGATACGAGCCGGTCGCTCTTTAACAGAAAAAGCACCAAAGCCGCGCAGTTCAACACGATCACCCCGGGACAGGGCGCCGGTAATTTCGTCAAAAATCTTTGATACTATACGCTCCACGTCCCTGTAATAGAGATGTGGATTGGCATCAGCAATTTTCGCAATCAACTCGGACTTGATCATAAACGTCCTCCCGCCAGGCACCCTTTTTAATCCCCACTCGAAACTGGAGTGCCTTTGTCAATGTTGTGAAGCGTGCCACCTCATTAAGCGTCCGTCAAGATAAGCCTTTCAAAGAAAAGGGGTTTTAATGCGATTTTGTGGCTACCGCTGCCAAAATGTCATAATTGTCGCCGAGAAAATCGACACTTTTGGTCAAATTCCGTCCTAAGCAACCCACGTTTAGCCCGCGCGGCCCGTTGAACGACTCCCTCCATGAGGGTGATTCTCTATCGCTATTCTGGTAATTTCAGCGCTGCGGCCCAGTCCGCACAGAAAAAAGCCGCCCCCCGGAATTTCCAGAGAGCGGCTTTTAGAACCACTTGTTAGGCAAATAACCTGATTTGGTTTATTTGTCTTCTTTGGCTTTCTCCAGCGCTGCACCAAGAATATCACCGAGGCTTGCACCAGCGTCAGTTGAACCATATTGCTCAACAGCAGCTTTTTCTTCGGAGATTTCAAGGGCCTTGATTGACAGGTTGAGCTTGCGGCTCGACTTGTCAACGCCAGTAACCATAGCGTCAACCTTGTCACCAACAGCGAAACGCTCAGGGCGCTGTTCACTGCGATCACGTGACAGGTCGTTGCGGCGAATAAAGGCAGACGCGCCAGTTTCACCAACTTCAACTTCGATGCCGTTGTCGTTAACAACTTTAACAACACAGGTAACCTGCTCGCCGCGTTTCTTGGATGCAACATCCTTGAACGGGTCGCCGCTAAGCTGTTTGACACCAAGACTGATGCGCTCTTTTTTCATGTCTACATCAAGGACAACGGCTTTCAACATATCGCCTTTGGTATATTCCTGAATGGCATCTTCGCCCGAACGATCCCAGTTAAGATCCGACAGATGAACCATGCCGTCCACGTCGCCTTCGAGGCCAATGAACAGACCAAATTCGGTGATGTTCTTAACTTCGCCTTCGATCTCAGTGCCCTGTGGGTACTTGGCAGCAAATGCTTCCCAAGGATTGTCACCACACTGCTTAAGGCCGAGAGAGATGCGACGCTTGGCTGGATCAACTTCCAGAACCATCACTTCAACGTCCTGACTGGTGGAAACGATCTTGCCCGGGTGTACGTTTTTCTTAACCCAGCTCATCTCGCTTACGTGCACAAGACCTTCAACGCCGCTCTCGAGCTCAACAAAAGCACCATAATCGGTGATATTGGTTACGCGGCCTGAATATTTGGTGCCAAGCGGGTATTTGGTCTCAATAGCATCCCATGGATCGTCAGCAAGCTGCTTCATACCAAGGCTGATACGCTGAGTTTCAGGGTTGATGCGAACGATCTGTACCTTAACGGTTTCACCGATGGTCAGAACTTCACTTGGGTGGTTAACCCGGCGCCATGAAATATCAGTCACGTGCAGCAGGCCATCGATACCACCAAGGTCAACAAAGGCACCATAATCGGTGATGTTTTTCACGATACCGTCAACAGCATCGCCTTCTTTAACCTGGTTCATCAGTTCAGCGCGCTGACCTTGACGGTCTTCCTCAAGAATAGCGCGGCGCGAAACAACGATGTTACCGCGGCGGCGATCCATTTTCAAAACCTGGAAAGGCTGCTTGATGTTCATCAAAGGTGTCACGTCGCGGATCGGACGGATATCAACCTGTGAGCCCGGTAAGAAAGCAACAGCGCCGTTTAGATCCACTGTAAAGCCACCTTTAACCCGGCCAAAGATAACACCTTCAACGCGAGCGTCATTCTCGAAGGCTTTCTCAAGCTCGGTCCAGGCTTCTTCACGGCGTGCTTTGTCGCGCGACAGAATAGCTTCGCCCATCGCGTTTTCAACGCGGTCGACATAAACTTCTACTTCGTCGCCGGCAACAAGTTCACCGTCTTGGCCCGGAGCCATAAATTCACGGAGGGGAACGCGACCTTCAGCCTTAAGGCCAATATCAATAATCGCGAAATCATTTTCGATAGAAACGACGGTCCCTTTAACAACACGGCCTTCAAAGCCTGTGTCTGCTGGCATCGTTTCATTCAGAAGCGCCTCAAAATCAGAGAGGCCTGGCATGGTTGCCGCTTCAGACATATAGTGTCCTTTCAAATACTCTTGTTTTCGTGCCTGCCGGTTGGTTCCGGCGGTCTTCTTCCAAACTTTTTCAAGTGCAGGACCATTCCGCGCTTTTCTGTGGTTCGAAAGCCTCTAACACAACAATAAAAACCAACTTGCGACCAAGATATTCCCAGTTGCAAATGGCCCGCTTATGCAGCGTCTTCGGATATTGGGGCTAAAGTCGTTCTTTCACCAGATCGACCGCCCTTAAAAACACGGCGTCTATAGCGAGTTCCGTCGTGTCTAGCAAGAGGGCATCTTCGGCAGGCTTTAACGGAGCGTCTGCGCGGCCTGTATCGCGGGCATCACGAGCCTCTACATCAGCGAGAATTTGCTCATATTTTGTTGCAGGATCGCGTTGCTGTAATTCCAGGAAACGGCGGCGCGCCCGCACTTCGGCACCGGCGGTTACATAAAGCTTCAGGTCAGCATCCGGGCAAACTACCGTGCCAATGTCGCGACCATCAAGAACTGCGCCCTGTTTGCTGCCCGGTGGATGAATTGAGAAATTTCGCTGAAATTCCATAAGGTTAGACCGCACCTCTGGCATAGCAGCAACCTTGGACGCGGCGTCGCCGGTACGTTCTTCGCGCAGCGCCGGATCACCCAGCAGCGCAGGATCAAGGTCCAACGACACTGCAGCCGCCGCAACATCATCATCGGGCTTACCGCCTGCACGCAGCACACCAAGGCCAACTGCGCGGTACAGGCTGCCGGTGTCCAGGTAAGCATAGTCAAACTCTGCCGCCAACCGCCGCGCCAACGTGCCTTTTCCCGCAGCGGCGGGGCCATCAATCGCAATAATCACCGCGAATCACCTATCCAAAACTGTGCGCTACTTGGCGTGCTTATATAAAAACATACCCTAAAGAGCCAGAAAAACACCCCTAATTCACTAGAAAAAATCAATAATATTTATGACTCGACTCCGTTTACGCATAAACATATAAATAGAACATAAAGTGAACAAATTAGAGGAAGAACGGAATGGTTATTCAAGTTACATCCAATCTGGTGGCCGACCGGATCGAGCCATCGGTAGCCTTTTTCGAAAAGGTCGGGTTCAGCCTTGATGTGCAGGTGCCTGAGGATGATCACATCGGCTTTGCTATTCTGGTTAAAGGCAAAAATCAGGTGATGTATCAAACCCGACAAAGTTTGCGCGACGATTCGGAAGCTTTTTTGCCTGCGGCAAACGGCACCAGCCCAGCACTGTTGTTT
Source organism: Sphingomonadales bacterium (assembly GCA_011088215.1). Classification (GTDB taxonomy): domain Bacteria; phylum Pseudomonadota; class Alphaproteobacteria; order Sphingomonadales; family Kordiimonadaceae; genus Kordiimonas. The sequence goes on from JAALKD010000041.1 coordinate 21,839, forward strand.
ATCACAGTCAGTGATGTGGAAGCTGTCGCCCGCGCGCTGGAAGGCTATGAGGTTATCATGAAGATGCGCGATACATTCTACGGTGCCAAGGAAATCTCTTTCCTGGAACCGGCGGGCCACGTGGTGACCTTCGCTGAGTTTACGGATCGGCCTTCTGAATAGATCCAGGCGGTTTAGTCTTCCAGTGCCAAGCCAGCGCCCAACCCTGTCATCAGGTCGGTAAAACCGGGGAAGCTGGTTTGCATCGGGCTGGCATCATCTATGGTGACCGGTGCGGTTGCCATTTGGCCTAAAACCGAAAAGCTCATGGCGATACGGTGATCCAGATGGGTTTCAACGCTACCTCCACCCGGTATGCGTTCGCATGCACCGTGCCCACCTGCACCGTGAATGATAAGACCGTCCGGCAATTCTTCGACCTGCACACCGTTTGCGGCCAGACCAACAGCCATCGCGTTAAGGCGGTCCGATTCTTTCACTCGCAGCTCTTCCAGCCCAGTAAAGCGGCTAACGCCTTCGGCCACCGCAGCGGCGCAGAACAAGACCGGAAACTCATCAATCATGGTGGAGGGATCCACCGCCAGATCAGTGGCCGCCTTCAGGGCCGCCGCCCGTACCCGCAGGGTACCAACTGGCTCGCCGCCCAATGTCGATTCGTTTTCAATAACAATATCTGCGCCCATAGCGGTGAGCGCTCCGATGATCCCGGTGCGCAGCGGATTAAGGCCGACAGCCTCAACAGCTACATCGGAACCCGGCACCATTGAGGCCGCCGCCAACAAAAAGGCGCTGGAAGATATATCCCCAGGTACGTCAATCGAAATTGGGGATAATTCGGGCTGGCCTTCGATACTGACAATACGCACGCCGTCTTCGACCACCACGCGAATATCCGCCCCCATGGCGCTCAGCATGCGCTCGCTATGATCCCGAGTCGCGATCTTTTCGCGCACAATCGTGCGACCTGGCGTGTTCAACCCGGCCAAAAGCACCGCAGACTTCACCTGCGCGCTTGCCATCGGCGGGCTGTAATCCAATACCAATGGCTGGGCTGTTCCTGTAATGGTAAGCGGCAAAAATCGCCCGCCCCGTGCGCTGAACTCGGCACCAAATTCACCCAGTGGATCCATCACCCGACCCATTGGCCGCGACCGAAGCGAAGCGTCCCCCGTCATGGTAACGGTCATATCATGACTCGCCATCAGGCCCAGCAGTAGCCGCGTGGAAGTGCCGGAATTGCCCATATCAATGATATCATCAGGGCTCATGAGCCCGCCCACACCAACGCCGTAGACCTCATAATGCCCATCGCCCAGCCGGTTGATGGTGGCACCCATTGCGCGCATGGCGGCGGCAGTAGCCAGCACGTCATCGCCTTCCAGCAACCCACGCACTTCTGATCGGCCAACCGCCAATGCAGACAGCATCAGAGCCCGGTGTGATATGGATTTATCACCGGGCACACGCACCCTGCCGCTGAGTGCAGAATTTGGGCTTGAAATCAGTTTCACCACGTTGAAGTTTCCGCTTTGTAACAATTGTTGACAGTTAAGCTTTGACAGGCGCGTTTGATCATGGCAAGTGAAGCGCCGAATTCTTTGCTGCAAACCGCATTAAATTGCAAGGAGATTAGAGTGGCAAATCCTGAATGGGGTACAAAGCAGACCTGCCCAAAGTGCGGCGAACGCTTTTATGATCTTGGTAAAGCAAACCCAACTGTGTGTATCGCTTGCGCGCACGAGTGGGTTCCTGAACCAATATTGAAAACGAAACAGCCGATTGCCGTTAAGAAAGAGGCTGAGCCAGAAGAAACTGAAGACGACGAAGACGACATCGAACTAGACGATGAAGACGACGCCGTGGTTAGCCTGGACGATGACGATGATGAAGATGTAGCAGCTATTGTTGATACATCTTTGGCTGACAAAGAAAGCTAATCTGCAACCACATGTGGTTGCAGAAGCCGGTGGTCAGGCCTGCCTGTCCGCCGATAGCCCGAACTCATATGTGCGGGCCTGATTACCCAGAATAGTGGGGCCGTAGCTCAGCTGGGAGAGCGCTACACTGGCAGTTTAGAGGTCAGGGGTTCGAGCCCCCTCGGCTCCACCATTTCTCAATGAATCCTTACTTAGCTTTCGTTTTTATCGGTTGATTGGCGGGCTTTAGCCTTGGCAAGGTTTTCACGGGCAACCACCACGCCCTTGTTGGCGGCAATGCCAAGCTGTTCCCATACTAGGTCACCTTTTTGGCTCACCACTTTCAGCCCCGCCATATAGCCAATGTAGGCCGCGCCAATCCATATCCAGCCGTTGCCGATATCGGCGTATTCCTGAAGCGGGATGAACCACGCAAATGCCAACCCGATATTGACGAACGTATTAATGATAAATCCGACGATCAGATCAAAGCCCAAATTTTCAAACCAGGCGCCAGGGGTAAACACCACGGCCAGAAACTGAAAAATCTCGCCGATTTCGATAACAAAGTAGGCAAACAAAGCCATCATGGCCAAACCCCATTACTGTTGCCTCTCTCTAATAAGGCCCTTAACGGCCTTGGTTTCAAGCAACAACTTGCGCGGCTTCGCAAATCAAGGGGTTTGAAGCGATTGGCCGTCCAGTAAAATTGCGCCCACCCTGTCTGGATAAAAAGCGACACGGTCAGCCAAACCGGCCACTTCGTCGTACGGGTTGTTGTATCCCCAAACCGCATCGCCAGAGAAATCGTCCCCAATCTGAAGGCTCCAATAACTGGCGGTACCCTTAAACGGGCAATAGGTGGTGGTCTCGCTATCGCGCAGCAACCCGAACCGCACATCACCGCGCGGCACATATATCGCCGGCACATACCGGCTTTCCCGTAACCAAATTGCAGCAACTGTTTCAGCGATAGTTTGACCAAAGGCCTCAACCCGTAACGAGCCCACTACCGGTTCCAGCGTCAGGATATGGTCAGGATAATCCCGAAATCCCGGTGCCGAATTAGTGCCTGGCATCCCAATGTTTTTTGGCACCCCGATGTTTTTTGGCATCGCATTGCTCCTTTGTTGCACGGGATTAATAATAGCCCACAGGCACGCGGCGGGACAGGCGCGATTTTGACCCTGCCAATTGCATAAACGGGCCAATTACCGTTAAATACGCCAAAGGCCGAATGCGCCAAGCCAACAGCGCGCTATCAACACGACACGGGGGACACTCAAAATGATCGATTTTTCTAACCTTATCAACCGGGCCAATATAACCATTGTGACGGCAAGCCTGTTGCTGGCACCTACTATTTGGGCCGAAGGTACATCTAAGAAAAAACCAACTCTGCCACTGACGGGCTCAACCGAAAAACTGAGTTTTGAAACCGACGAAGGCACATGGATGTCGCTGGACGTTACCCCTGACGGTCAGCAGATAATTTTTGAACTACTCGGCGATATATACGAAATGCCCATCGCTGGCGGCGCAGCCACGCGCATCACCGAAGGCATGGGATACGACAGCATGCCGCGTGTATCGCCGGACGGAAAATGGATCAGCTTCATCAGTGACCGTGGAGGTGATGACAATCTTTGGGTCGCCAAACGCGACGGTACCAAGCCGCGTAAATTATCGGGCGAAAAATACTCCCGTTTGGTCTCACCGGCCTGGTCACCAGATAGCCAATATGTCGCCATGACCGTGGGTGGGCGCAAAACAACCATCAAAATGTTTCATGTGAACGGCGGCAAGGGCTTGACGCTTGCAAGCGATGACAAAGCAAATCCTGCAAGCGGTGTTGGTCTCGCATTCTCGCCCGACGGCAAACATATTTACTATACCCGCCGTGCTCAAGGCCGCGGCATGCCCGCAGGCCAGATTGCACGGTTTGACCGGGAGACCGGCGAAGTTGATAACATCAGCCAAGGCGAAGGCGGCGGGGTAAAACCACTGGTGTCCCCAGACGGCAACACGCTGGTTTACCTTTCGCGCAAGGAGACCAAAACCGGCATTCGTGTGCGTAACCTTACATCCGGTGCAGACCGTATGATTGCCTGGCCGATCCAGCGCGATGCCCAGGAAGCAGGCCGCCTGCCCAGTCGCGATTATTACCCCAACTACGCTTTCACCCCCGACAGCAGTGCACTTGTCCTGCACACCGGCGGCAAGATTGAACGCATCGACATCAACGACGGCAACCGCTCAGTTATCCCCTTCACCGCTACCGTTGATCTGGATATTGGCCCCGACCTCACCTCGCCCTACCGGGTCGAGCAAGGTCCGGTTACAGCCCGCCTTGTCCAGAACCCGGTACACGCGCCAGACGGCAGCAAAATCGCCGCCTCTATCCTGACCAAAATCTATGTAACCGACAATCAAGCCGGAGAAGGTGAAAATGCTACACCCAAGCGGCTAACCAAAGGCGATGCATGGGAATTCAAACCCGCATGGTCGCCCGATGGTCGCTGGATAGCTTATGTTACATGGTCGATGGATGACGGCGGCCAAATTTGGAAAATCCGCTCTAATGGCCGCGGTCGCCCGCAACAGCTTACGGAACACGCTGCCTTCTATACTGACTTGGCCTTCAGCCCGGACGGCGAACAAATTGTGGCCATGCGCGGTAACGAATACCAGCGCCACCAAACCTTCAGCGAATTTACCGGCCTCGGTGTGCCGCTTGACCTTATCTCGCTGCCTGCAAACGGCGGCGACGTAAGCGTAATCGCATCGGCCAACGGCGCACGTACGCCGCATTTCTCTGCTGACCCAAGCCGTATTTACCTATACTCAGGCGACGCGCTCATTTCGCTGCGCTTTGACGGCAGTGACAAGCGCGAGCATCTGGTTGTTGAGCTGCCGCGTGGCAGCCGCAATTTTAGCGACGACGCACCAAAAGCCGAAGATGTCCGCATCAGCCCGGACGGCACCCATGCGTTGGCGTTCGGTATAAAACAGTTATGGGCCATGCCTATTCCGCACATTGGCGGCGGCACCCCCAAGGTTTCGGTGCGCGGCGGCTCGGTGCCCACGGTGCAACTTACCACCATCGGCGCCGACAGCTTCGGCTGGACTGATGGCGGCAAAACAGTGACATGGGCCATTGGCCACACTGTTTACACCCGGCCTTTCGACAGCATCAAATTCCTCAAGGAAGACGACGAGAAAGAGAAAGAAAAAGCAGATAAAGATGACGCCGCGAAAGAAGGCGCAGAACCCGCAGCTGACGGGGGAAAACCAGCTGAAAAAGCTGACCAGAAAGAGGACAAAAAGCCTGAATTCCTCGAAGACAATGAGCATGTCACATCAATAAAAATTGCACTTGAGGCACCGCGAGACACCCCGTCCGGTAGCATCATCCTGGCTGGCGCAAATGTCATCACCATGGCAGGTGCAGACACCGCCGCCATGAACAGCGTGCTGGCCAATCAGGACATTCTGGTCACCGACAATCGCATTATTGCTATTGGCGATCACGGCACGCTAACTGCGCCTGATGGTGCCACAACAGTTGACGTTTCCGGCAAATATATCATGCCCGGCTTCATCGACACCCACGCCCACTGGGAGTTTCGAACCGGCGACGTATTGGAGCCACAGAACTGGAGCCTTGTTGCAAATCTGGCTTACGGGGTAACAGCGGGTCTGGACGTGCAAACAGCATATGAGGATTACTTCGCTTACCAAGACATGGTTGAAACCGGCCAGTCACTGGGCCAGCGCGCCTTCATGACCGGCCCCGGCGTTTTCGGCCGCAATGACTTCCAGTCGTATGATGCCGTACTGGGTTATTTGAAGCGCTACTCGGACCATTACCGCACCAAAAACATCAAGTCTTACCTTGCTGGTAACCGCAAACAGCGTCAGTGGGTGGTAAAGGCCGCCAAGGAACTTGGCCTGATGCCAACAACCGAAGGCGGCGGTGACATGCGCCTTGATATCACCCATGCCATCGACGGTATGCACGGCAACGAGCACACCTTGACCATCGCGCCCATGTACAGGGATGTGATCGAGCTCTATGCCAAAACGCAAACCGCCTACACACCGACGTTGGTGGTGCAATATAACGGCATCAGCATGACCAATTATTTCTTCACCCGCACTGAAGTGCATGACGACGCCAAGCTGAACCGTTTTTACCCGCACAACCGGTTGGACGAAATGACCCGCAGGCGCGGCGGTTGGGCCCGCGACGATGAATTTTCAGTGGACGAGATCGCCTCTGCGGCAGCGACACTACAGCGCGCAGGCGGGCTTGTGGGTGTCGGCGGTCACGGCGAACTGCAAGGTCTTGGCTACCACTGGGAAATGTGGGCACTGGCCATGGGCGGCATGACGCCAGCCGAGATTTTGCGTGCTGCCACCATCGACGGGGCGAAAATCATCGGTATTGCTGAAGACCTAGGCTCAATCGAGCCCGGCAAACTGGCAGATTTGGTTATCCTGAACGCCAACCCGCTGGCCGACATTAAAAACACCCATACGATCTCGCAAATGATGAAAAACGGCGCACTTTATGAGGGTGATACGCTGACCCAGACTTGGCCCGTGCGCAAGGAAATGGCCCCCTTCTGGTGGTGGGACGAGGCGCGGCACTAGGACATTCTCTATTGCTAACAATTGGTCCAATTAAAGGGAATAAATTGAATAGATGAATACTGACCTAAAAAAAAGATACTCGGACTTTTTTGAATATTTGGAAATCGGAAAAGTTGAAATTGGCTATTGTGAAAAAACAAGAGAATTTACAATCCGGTGCACCGATGGACAATCAGGGATTGTACTGAAATATTGTCCATGGTCCGGCAAGCAATTTCCCCCATCACTGAGAGATTCCTATTTTGACATCCTTGAAGAGATGGGTTTGGATGCTTGGGAAGATGAAATTCCAAAAGAATTTCAATCTGGCGAATGGTGGAAACAGCGTGGATTGTAAAAAGATGTGCCCACCCGATTGAATGGTTAAAAGTTACGCCGTGCCATAAAAAGTTTTTCGAGTTCAGGGATGAAATAACCATCCACCGTTAAAGTCAATGGACGAAAGCTACCTATCTGTGGATAAGCGCGAGCTGCGCTGTGAGGGCATCCTCTAGCTTGAAACGGTCCAGAATGGTTTCGCGCGCGTTATTAGAAAGGTTAGAGCACAGTTTCTGATCGTCCAACGTCTCAATCATTCGCCCGGCAATCGCAGCAACATTGTTAGAGTCAACCAGCAGGCCATTTTCGCCGTCTGTGATCACCTCGCGTACCGGGCCGTTATCGCTGGCCAGCACGGGTACGCCAACACTCATGGCGTTCAGGCATGACCACGAAAGCACAAAGGGGATCGACAGATAGACATGCAGCCGTGAGATTTGCAGCATTTTTACAAATTCGCGCTCAGGCAGCAGGCCAACAAAATGGGTACGCGCAGGATCATAACCAGCGGTTTGTTCAGCCCATTTTTTGTAACCTTCCTTGCCGCGCCCGCCGGGGTCGTAACAAATGCGGTCCTTGGCGGCGATGATTACATGGCAATTGGGTCGCTGTTTCTGCACCTCTGCAATGGCCAGCATAAACTGTGGAAACCCACGCGACTTTTCCATGCCGCGCGCGGCATAAGTGATTATCTCCATGGAGCGATCAAAAACCTTGTCACCCACTGTCAGCGTGGCGTCAGGGTCCGGACTATATAGATCAACATTTATGCCTTCATGGCAAACCTCAATGGATGGCTGCAAGCGGGCGGGGAACTGAACCTTTTGAAACTGTGTCGCCGCATAAGCTGCATCGGCTTGGTCAAAATCCCGCGCAATAACGCCGTTCAGGGCGATATTGCTGGCGCAGGCCTGATAAAAGGCACGAGCATCCCGCACAGACCCCACGGCTGGGTCGCGGTAATACCATTCAAGAAGGGTGGTGATCCGCGCCTTTGGAAACAGTTCCCGAATAAAATAGGATGCCCCACGGGACGCATGGATAAGGATGCAATCCGGTTGCCAGCCATCATCAGCCAGTGGCTTCAGTTTGGAATAAAGGTCATGGCCAAGCGCAATCGCCGCTGCCGTTCCATTTGGTGGTGCTTCGCCTTCTTTTACCGGAATGTCGTAAACAATTTGCTTGACCGGAAGATCAAGCGTTGACCCCTTTCGGCTGGCGGCAACTATTTCGTTACCGCCCGCCCGGTGCAGGTGTCGGAACAGATGGATAAACTGGCCAGGGAAGGCATCATGGATCATCAGGTATCGCATGGGTTCAGCTTAGAAAGACAGGTGCACGATGTCTATGTGGAACTTGGTAAAATTATGATCAGAATTGACCTGTATTTTCCGCTTGTTATCGGAAAATTGGCTTTTGTTCTTAAACAGATTTTCACGCCTTCACCCGATGATGGTTGGTTCAGGCAACCCAGGCGCGGCCTAATGATCCGCGCGCAAATATCCGAAACGGATAGTGGAGATCAGGCATGCGTATCATTGCAGTATCGTCGCAAAAAGGCGGCTCAGGTAAAACAACAATCACCGGCCACCTGGCAGTCGAAGCGGCGCGCCAGACTGGCGAACCCGTGGCTCTCGTGGACACCGACCCGCAGGGCAGCCTGTCGGATTGGTGGAACGAACGCGAGGCCGACGATCCGGCCTTTGCTCAGGCAACGATGGCCACACTCGATGCCGATTTAGCGGCGCTGCGCGAACAGGGGTTCCGCACCGTATTTATCGACACGCCGCCCGCAATTACCGGCGCCATTCAAACGGTGGTGGTGAAATCTGATCTGGTGATTATTCCGACCCGCCCAAGTCCGCACGACCTGCGTGCAGCTGGTAAAACCGTTGACTTGGTGGAGCGCGCGGGCAAGCCGCTGGTGTTTGTGGTCAACGGTGCCACGGCGCGTGCGCGCCTAACCGGCGAGGCGGCAATAGCCCTGTCGCAGCACGGCACGGTGGCCCCGACCATTTTGCATAATCGGCAGGATTTCGCCGCCAGCATGATCGACGGGCGCACCGTTATGGAAGCGAACCCAAGCGGGCGCTCAGCCACAGAAGTGGAAAACCTGTGGGCCTATATCGCGGAGCGGATTAAGCGCCTGCCGGTAAAAGCGCAGTTTAAAAGCTTGCCGACAACGCGCGCCGGATTCGGCAACCGGCCTCATACGACGGTTGGCACTGCCGCGCATCCGGCAACCCTATAAATAGTTACGAAACCGTATCAAACTTAAGCAATACCCAGGAGACCGACATGGCCCAAAACCCCAACATGGCAATGGCTTCGCTCAATGCATCTTTACTTGCGCCCAAGGGGGCAGCTCAACCTGCAGTAACACCACCAACTCTGGTGCCAATCAGCGCGCCGGTTAGGGGCAGAAGCAATCAATTTGTCGATGCGGACAAACGACCGCGAAACAGCCAGGCAGCGACAGAGACCTCACGAGCCGCTGGCAAAAAAACCAAGAAAAAATCACTCCGCATAAGTGCGGCTATGGACAAGGACTTGCGGCTGTTAGCTGTACGTAACGGCCAAAGCCAACAGGCACTACTGGAGCAAGCGGTCAGCGACTATTTGGACAGGGCCTATGCTTCCGGCGAATGCATGTGCCGACGCGGATAGATGCGTTATTTTTGTGGACCGACATCAAGAGAGTGACCGCATAACTAGCGACGACGACCCCGGACGAAGTCTCGGTGCTAAGCCCAGATGAGAACCACCACCTTCATTGCCCAGAGCCCCGAAACAAAACGTCCCGAAATTCTCGGCTGGGGCGAGACCGGATACTGAAATTCTTGTCGGCATTTTAGTGCCGGTTTCGTGCGCGCGGGGGCAGGGTTGTGTTGCCGTCCCCGCGCAACTCCGAGGTTTCGGCCACATTTTCGCCACCCCTTAGGTCGGCGGTTTGGCAAAACAATCAAACCCTCCGCGCTTCAGACTGACACACAGATTGACCGCTGAGTGCAAGCTATCAACAGGCCCGAACAATAAGCGGTAACGCCCAATGCGGTTGGGGGCTTCTACCACTTCACCGAAAAGCCCAACAATAACTTCACCGTGGTCACGTTTAATCTGGGCCAGCATGGTATTGGCGTCGTCTTCGCGCATGGCAAAACCCACCTCGAGGCGCCATACCGCCGTCCAGTCATCGGGCTTTTCAGCGGCTGTTTTTTCATCCGGCTGCCAACCTTCAACTAACAAATCCATGCCGATCAGTTCATCGGTAAACCCAAGTTGGGCGAGACGCTCACCGTAGGCCTGCCCGACAGCGCGGGCATCGCCCGGCAGCTGCGCCCGCATGGTCAGTTCCGACTGAATCGCGTCATTGTATCCACGTGCGGCGGCGCGCCATATTAGGCCGTAACCCCTCAGTGGGTCTGGCGTACGGCCATTTTCACCGTTCCAGTATATGAGGCCCAGAAGATAGAGCGCCTCTGCATTGTCCTGCAGGGCATATGTTTGCCAAATCGCCAAAGCTTCGGAAATTTCGGTGGGTGTTCCCTCGCCGTCAAAATAAAGAATATTGGCCAGTTTCATGGCGGCTTTTTCGTTGCCCAGCTTGCCGGCGAGGCGGTAGTACATTATGGCCACGGTCATTGATTGCTTGCCGCCAACACCCAATCTCGACATCTCTGCCAAATGAAACAAAGCCTCCGAATTCGCCTGATCAGCAAGGCCTTGCAGCATCCCCATACCCTTTTCAGTTTCCTGATTTCGAATGGCATTAAGGGCGTCTTCGATCACCCGGTCATCAGCGCTGGACTGCTGAGGGTCCTGCGCCCAGGTCGCCGCACCGGTCGTCACGCCGGCCATCAGAAAGACCGCCAGAAGTGCTGAAAACATCCATTTACCTGTCAATTTCATGAAGCAAACTCACAAAAACCAGAACCAAACTGGCCTAATTCGGAACCAAACTCGCTAAAATTAGACCTAAAGTCGCGTAAAAAGCATAGTTTAATTTAAATCTTCTTTCACGCCTAACGCCTATTCTTCGAGTCGATACTACAGGCAAAGTTCCAAACGTTCAAAATAAAGAACGCTGGGAGTTCACTACTCATAAACTCAGGCGAGATCATGGCAATTTTACGCGCATTTAAACCCTTTGTTGCATGTTGCAGCGGAATTCTACTGGCTGCATGCAGTTATGCAAATGCAGTTCCCCAGGAGGTGACGGCTGCCCAAGCGTCACCTGCCGCGGCTGAGCCTGGCGGCCTACTGACAATCGCTCGGGAAATGGCGGCCAAAGGCGACCATGAAGGCGCAATTCCCCTGTTTCGCCACGCGGCGGCAACCACTCGATCCCCCGAAGCACTGACCGGCCTGTCCGACAGCTTGCTGGCTATGGGTAACCTGGAAGCGGCCTATCGCATTCTGGGTGACTTGATCGGCAATCAAACTGTAAAGTTGCCTGGACCAACTTATTATAGTTACGGTAAAGCTGCACTTGC
>JAALKD010000042.1 GCA_011088215.1 Sphingomonadales bacterium
TGACACTTGGATCGCGCTGGTTGAGTGGGACAAGGCTGGTCGCCAAACCGCCGATGTTATCCACCAATTTGGTAGTGCCACGTTGGACGAAAACTCGCCGCACTATGCCGACCAGGCGCCCCTGTTTGCCACCAAGAAATGGCGGCGGGCACTGACGACCCGAGCGGAAGTTGAGGCTAACGCAACGCGTACCTATCACCCGGGAAAGTAAACAGGCCGTTTGGTCTAGGGAGAGAAACATGTCTGTTGATGTATCGATCAAATGTTCCTGCGGTTCGGTCACTGGCGTTGCACGAAACCTTTCTGCAGGCTCCACAAATCACGTGAAGTGCAGCTGTAGGGGCTGCCAAAGCTACGCGCACTTTCTTGGCCGTACAGATGATATGCTAGATGAAAACGGCGGCAGCAACATTTTCCAGTTGGACCCGAAAAACTTCGAAATTAAAGCAGGCATGGAGCATGTAGTTTGTATGAGAGTAACGCCGGATGGCCCGCTTAGGTGGTACACTGATTGCTGCAAAACCCCGCTGGGTAACGGTTTTCCGCGTGGTGGTATACCGTTTCTGGGTGTGTTGCCTATTTGCCTTGGCTATAAGGGCACGTCGGACGAGGTGGTGAAGTTGGTTGGCCCGGTGCGGGGCCATCTTAACCAAAACAAACCGATCGGACTGAGCGAAAAACTGCGTAATGCTGGCATGCTTGCGCGCTTTGCTTGTCAGTTGCTGTGGTGGCGCGTTCGAGGCGGCAAGTCGTGGAAACCGTTTTTTGATGAAAAGACCATGAAACCTATTCGTAAGCCGCTGACCATAAGCGAAGACGAACGCGCAACCCATGAGGCCAAATCCGGGTTTTGAGCGTTTGCCAGAGTTTTAGAGGGGAAATTGAAGTGAAAATGAACAGAGCAATAAAGTTATTTATGGTTCTCTTTTCTGTGACGTTGTTAGGTGCAGGGCCGCAAGCCCTTCAAGCATTTGAAGCAGCTCGTGACGCCACGCCGCACAACGACGCAGCGACTGCGGATATTTTGGCGGTAAGGCAGGTGGGCGATGCATACATCAAGGCAACTTTTGAGGCAGATGTTGCGACACTGCGCCAAGTTTTTGACCCCGGCGCCGTGATGAACGGTTTCCTCGGCGGCGAATTGGGACTTGGGTCCCCTGAGCCATTTTTTGATGGCCTTACCAATAACCCGCCGATGGCATCCACACAATCAGATTTTAAAGGTTGGATCGAAAGTATCGATGTTGTTGGCAATGCGGCACGCATGACCATTAAGGAAACTGGTTATTTCAATACATTCAATTTCACCGACTATATGCACCTTATTAAAACCGATGATGGGTGGAAGATAATAAGCAAAACATATACGTCGCATTGATGTGACGAAGGCGAATTTTCTAAGCCGTAGCGTCCAGCTCTGCTGGTTGGCCCGCGCGTTTTCTGCCGAAAAATAGTAGATAAAGCGCTGGTACGAACAACAGTGTCAACACAGATGCGATTGCAAGACCGAAAATCATCACTATCGCCAGTGGTGCCCACAGAACCCCGCCAAAAAGATACAGTGGCACTAGCCCCAATACTGTAGTGATAGAGGTCAGCAAGATGGGTCGCAGTCGTTTTCCTGCAGCGGCCTTAATCGCGGCCTCCACATTCTGGGTTTTAGCTTCGATATCGATTTGGTCAATTAGAACAATGGCGTTGTTGATTACAATGCCCGCAAGGCTGATGATGCCGAGGGTCCCAAAAAATGACATGGGCAGGCCGGTGAGCAGCAAGCCAAACGGCACGCCAATTAAAACCAGTGGTACTGTCATGAAAACAATCGCACCACGTCGCAGCGAATTGAACTGAAACACAACCGCCAGGAGCATCAGCATCAAGGCGTAGGGTAGGCCAGCCGCGATTTTGCCGTTGATATCGGCGGCGTCCTCTAGTTCGCCGCCCACATCAATTTTATAGCCGCCCGACAGGTCAAGCGAGGCGATATCATCCGCCACGCTGTCATATAATTCGCCGGCAGTCAGGCTTTCGCTTTTTGCAGTGACAATGATCGTTCGCACCTGATTTTTCCGTCTAATTTGCGAATATTCCAGTTCGGGAATCAGGTCTGATGTTTGTTCCAGCGAAACGTCTTGACCGCTACTGGAAAGAGTGATGTTGAGCAAGTCCTCAATGCTGTCGCGGTCTTTCTTGGAGGCTCGCAGCATGATCGGGATTGATTGATCATCTTCTCTGTAGTCAGAGATTTTGTATCCGTTGAAGTATGAGCTCAGAAGCTGAGACATATTTTCTGACGTAATGCCCAGCCTAAGCGCTTTGTACTGATCAACGTCGATGGTGAATTTGACGATTTTCTCGCCCCAATTATTTTCGTTTTGGATCAGGCCGGGAGTGTCGCGGAAAAATACTTCTGTTTCGCGACCAAGCGACAATAGGCGATCCAGCTCAGGGCCGGTGATTTCTATTTTTACGAGACCGGATTCGCTGGCGCCCATGGCAAGCCGTTTTACTTTGAAGCGAGCTTCAGGGTGGTTATCTACAAGGTATCGTTTCGCGCGTTTGGTAAATTTGGTAGCGGCATCCGGTGTGGTAGCGTTAACCAGAAAAAACGCGCTGGATGCGTTCTTGTCCGCTGGCGTTAACGATAGATAGAAGCGCGGACCGCCTGAGCCAACATACAGAATTTGGTTATCAACATCGGGGTTTTGATCAGTATCGTTGATCCATGTGCCTACATTGAGGGCGGATGTAATTGTTTGCTCGATATGGGTGCTTTTGGGCATATCCATATAAATCAGCACTTCCGTGCGTTCACTTTCCGGGAATTGTTCAGACGGGACGGACGAAAACAGAAACACTGAAACAACCACAAGGCCATAACAAGCCACTACAACGGCCCATGACCAGCCAAGAACAGGCGACAGTATGCGCTGGTACTGGTGGACAAAACTTGGTGTTTCTTTTTCCGCTATTGCCGCTGCTGTCGCGCGTTTTCGCAGGAATTTTGAGGCAATCAGTGGCATGAAATACATGGATGAGAGCCATGACCCGATAAGGGTTAACGCAACAACGGCCCCAAGCGAGAAGGCGTATTCGCCTTCGTCGCCGTCGAGGATAAAGAATGGGGTGAAGGCAAAAATGGTAGTTAATGATGACACCAGAAGCGGCATCGCGAACTGTTTACCCGAGTTTAGCGCCGCGTCGTGGCGGGAGGTTCCTTCGTCTACTTGTCTTAGTATGTCCTCAACCATGACAACGCCGTTGTCTACCAACAGGCCAAGTGAGATGATCACTGCAGCAATGGAGACTTGTTCAAGGGCGATATTCAGGATTCCCATACCGAGAAGGGCGAACATAACTGCAAAGGGCACGATGGACGAGATGACAAAACCCGAACGCCAGCCTAGAAAAGCCAGCACGACCAAAACAACTACAATAAATGTTTGTCCCACATTCGATAGTGCGTTGGAAACGGCCTCAGATACAGCATCGGGTTGGAATGTTGCAAACTCAAGTACGAAGCCTATGGGCAGTGACTGTTCATAGTTCGTAACCGCTTCCCGTAGCGCCACTCCAACATCCTGAATGTCAAAACCGGACTGCATTTGCACGCCGATCACCAATGCTGGTTTGCCGTTATAAAAAGCAGGTCGTTCCGGAGGCGAGACCAGCCCGCGTTTAACCGAAACCATATCCACCAACCGAGCATATTCATCGGTGCCCTGAATTTGGGTTAGCATTCGCTCGATATCTGCAACGCTTTTGAAGTCGCCACTGGCTTCCAGGAGCATTGACGTGCCTTCGGCGTTAAGGTCTCCGGCAGGCAGAATAACGTTTTGAGCTTTTAGATCATCAATTAAATGCCGAAGATGTTTGCCAACGGCCGCTGCTCGCTCGGCGTCCACTTCAAGCCAAATACGTTCCTCCTGCACCCCGAACAACTGCACCTTGCCAACGCCGTCCAGCAAATAAAGTTGACGCTGAAGTTCCTTGGCAGCATTTTCCATTTCCCGGTATGAAAAGCCTTCCGCCGTCATGGCGATGGAGGCAATGGTAACGTCGCCCACATCGGTATCGACAAAGGGGCCTTCAGAGCCGTCCGGTAATTCGCGGGAAACTTCCTCCATCTTGTCGGGCAGGTCTTGCCAAACTGGCGTCAGGTCGGTGATGCTGTCCTTTAGGAAAACGGACGTCTTCATACGGCCGGTTACCAGAAGGGTTTCAATGTCTTTGACTTCCTTGATTGAGCGGATTTTCCGCTCCACCTGCTCGGTGATCAACCGTTCCATCTTCTCAGGCGCAAGGCCTGGGAAGCGCACTGTTACGTCGGCGCTGCGGATGGTTATCTTAGGGTCTTCGCGTTTGGGAAAATCTTGGTAGGCAAGCAAGCCAGAAATCACCAAGCTGAACATTAGCAGGACGGAAAAGCGGGCTTTTGTCAGGCCGAGAGGAGTCAGGTACGACATGGCTTTACCTTCCTATTGGCCGTTGGGGAGACGGCTGACTTTTTGGCCGTCATACAGGTAAGACACGCCAGCGGCGGCGATCAGGTCACCTTATTTAAGTCCCTTGGCGATAATGAGCATGTTACCGCGTACACCGACAATGCTAACTGGTGTAGCTTTAACCGTAGAGGACGCCTGGTCGAATAAAAAGACTTGTGACGGGCTACCTTCTGCTGTGCGTTCGGAAACACTTTGTCGCTCAAAAGCACCTAGCCCTTCGAAATCGAAACTGGAAATTGGTACCAGAAATCCATTGACACTGCCGGGTAGGGCGAAACGGACAATCGCTTCGGCAGCCATGCCAGCCTTTAGGCCAGCGTTGCTTTCGTTGAGGGCGACAATGACGGGAAAGGCTGACACTTGCGTTGCACGCGAACTGATTTCGCCTATTTTCCCCTTGAGGGTCACGCCGGGCAGGTCAGATATAATGACATCAGCGTCGTCGCCGACCGATAACAAGTTGATAACAGTCGCAGGTACGTTAATGCGAACCTCAAAAGCACTTTGACTATATAGGGTCACAACACTTCCACCTGCACTGACATTGGTGAAGGATTTGCCTTCTACGTCAGCGATAACGCCGTCGAACGGCGCGCGCAGTTCCGATTTGCTCAGTCGTTCCTGCGCGATAGCAAGGCGCTGGGTTGCCTGTTCCTTCTGCGCCTCCGCAGTGCGCAGGTTGGTTTGCGAATCGTCGAAATCGGCGCGGGTAACATTCCCGTTTTCAATCAGCTGCGATTTACGGTCGAAGTCGGCTTGAGCGTTTCGCAGGGCTACATCTGCCTGATTTTCGGCGGACCGCGCTTCCTGAAGTTCCAGTTGCAGCGAAGTAGGGTCCAATTGCATCAAAAGCTGCCCGGCGGTTACCCGCTGACCTTCCTCTAGGTCAACTTCCGCCAATTGGCCGGAAATTTCAAACGATAGCCTGCTTTCATTGGCGGATTGAATGATGCTGGGATAACGACGCGCCTCCAAGGAGGCCGACTGTGCCACTTCAAACACCTTGAGGCCGCGAACCGGCGGTGCTTCCTTTTCGCTGTCTGCGTTGCCGCAGCCCGCTAGTAGCAACAAGCTTGTAGCCGCGATAAGTTTGGAGAGAATTATTTTTGAGGGCAAAATTTTCATGGATCTCATCCTTCTGGTAGCCGGAGCTGTTTTATATTGACGCTGGCAGGCGATGGCACTTTCATAGCAATTTAGCACAAAATCATGACGGGGAATTTATTCCTCTCCAATGATGTGAAGCTGGGTCTGCCTGCCATTGATGTAGGTTACGGTCTTGCCGTCAAAAAAGGCGTCTTCCTCCAGCATAATGCGCACCTTTTGACCGCCCCATTCGGGAATAGATACGGTAGCGTTCAACTCGATTGACCATGCTGTGTTCTCAACAACCGGGTAGCTGCCGCGACCCGGCACACCGCCTTGGCTGTCCCACAGGCCAATGGTTGCGCCTGCACCGTGACCGTGAAAGCCGATCGGGTGGGTATAGATGCTGGGCACTATGCCTTCTGCGATCGCCTGCTTGCGACTGGCTGCCAATACCGTATTACCGCTGTAGCCAGTTTTGTAGTTTTCAGTTAATATATCTTGCAACCGGTTGCCGACGCTCAGCGCACTTTTGATGCCTGCGGGGGCATCGTTTTCACCAACTTTCAGCACATAGCCATGATGCTGGGTGTCAGTATTTAAGCCCATATAGGTGATGCCAAAATCCACATGGATAAGGTCGCCCTGACGGATAACACTGTCCTTTTCGGGGTCGAATAGCTCAGTCATTTTCTGGCCCTTGTCATCCAGGGTTTGTCGCTGGATTGAGACCGTAGGGTGGAACCAAGCAGTCACCCGCTGTTCCCTGATTTTTTCGCGGAACCACCACATAACATCAGCGGTTGTGGTTATGCCGGGCTTGATAACCTTTGAAGAAAAACCATCATGAATGATTGCGTGTGCCAGCCCAACGATGTGGGGATAGAGTTCCATTTCTTTGGGGATGCGCCGCTCCAGCCAACCGATGGCGAGTGCCGGATCATAGACAATTTTTTGCTGCTCTTCGGGCCCCAATGCCTTTATCAGGTCCTGGTGCTGGCTGTGGCTCATGCCATCGGCCAGCGCAAAAGTGGGTGATACATTCAAGGCAATTTTTTTCGGGTTGCGGTGGGTGATCAGGTCTGACAGTCGGGTCCATTGGTCGGGGTCAACTTCGGGGTTCCAGGCTGCCTTAAAGAATTTACCAACCGCATAGCGGCTGACCGCCAGGCGTTCAACGGTTTCGCCGTTGTCATAAAACATCAGTACCGTGCGTCGCCGCGCCGACAGCCATGTGGCTGGCAGCATGGTTTTAACAACAGGGTCTTCGTTATATTCGCGAGCAACTAAAATCCACATGTCTATGCCGCGGTCGCGCATTACAGCGGGCACAACCGTGTTAAGGCGCGCCTCCAGCCATTTGTCTTCCAGCTGCGCGCGCTCCTGCATGGATAAAACGATGGGATATTCGGTTGTTTCAGATGCCTGCGCTGTCGCACTGTAGAATAGGCTGATTATCATGCTGGCATATATGACCGATTTCATGGATGTCCCCTGTGTTATATTCCCGAATGGGCATTAAAAGCGGGATTGCGGGATGACACAAGGGCTAGCTTGGTGAAGGCTCAACATTCTATCCGGCGGATGGTTGGCCTACTTCCTTAACTGCTTGCATCGAAACGAAGCTGGAAGTATGGGCCACATGTGGCAAGCCGGATATTTTTCGCCCAGAACCAGCCGGTAGCTATTGATGTCCTGAGTGCGAACCTTCAGCAAATAGTCAAACGATCCGGCGATCATATGGCATTGTTCAATTTCTGGAATTTTCAGAACCGCAGCATTGAAAGCCGCGAGCGCTTTTTCAGTGGTGCTGTTCAGTTTCACCTCGGCGAAGGCAACATGTTCTCGCCCTAGTTTAGTGTCGTCCAGTACTGCACGAAAGCCCAGAATGTAACCCTTTTTTTGTAACCGCTTCAGGCGAACCTGGCACGGGCTTTTGGACAGGCCCACTTGGGTTGCTAGTTCTGTAACCGGCATGCGACCGTCGACTTCAAGTAGGGCTAGAATTTTAAGGTCCACTCGGTCTAAATGGCTTTCATTATCATCAATCATTATTTAATCGCCTTATTTTTCTTCAAATATAGGTACTAACACCTTCAGTTTGTAAATAAAAGGAAATAAGACTTATAAGGTTTCGGTATCATTTTCGAGTTCGTCAACTCACAGGGTGTTTAACAAGGACCTCCGCAATGTCTTCAGAGAACCCATCGTCGCTCACCGAAGCCAGAGCCAACATTCGCGCACAAACCCGCCTGGCAGAATCTGACATCCTGCGTGATTTGATGGCGGCCTCTGAGCCGGACGTAAACCAGAGAGCCAACGCCACGGCACAGGCCATCGGTTTTGTCGAAACGCTGCGTAGTGAAAAAGATTTGGGCTTGATGGAGGTCTTTCTGGCGGAATACGGTTTGTCGACCGACGAGGGGGTGGCGTTGATGTGTCTGGCCGAGGCATTGCTGCGTGTGCCAGATAACGAGACCATCGACGCACTGATCGAAGACAAAATTGTCTCCTCCCGGTGGCAGGATCATGTGGGCGATTCCGATAGCACGCTGGTCAACGCATCAACCCTGGCGCTGATGTTGGTGGGTAAAGTGCTGGAGCCAGCACCGCCAGCCGGTGTTCTGGCCGTGGTGCGCGGGGCCACCAAACGATTAGGTGAGCCCGTGATCCGAGCGGCAATTGGCCGATCAATGAAGTTGCTAGGCAAGCAATTTGTGCTTGGACGCACCATCGAAGAAGCTGTTCGGCAGGGAGCGCCGGACCAGAAGCTGGGCTTTAGCTTTTCTTATGACATGCTGGGCGAAGCAGCGATGACTGCCGATGACGCTGCCGCCTACTATAAGGCCTACTGGCAAGCGATTGCCTATCTAGCCAAGCGAAGCAGCAACGCAGACATCCGTGACAATCCAGGGATTTCGATAAAACTATCAGCCCTGCATCCGCGCTATGAAGAGGGCCAGCGCACCCGAATTATGGCCGAATTAGTACCATTGGTGAGCAAACTGGCAGTGGCAGCCAAAACTGCAGGTATGGGCCTGAACATCGATGCCGAGGAAACTGACCGGTTGGACCTGTCGCTAGATGTGATTGAAGCGGTGCTGCGCAGCGACGAGCTGGCTGGATGGGATGGTTTTGGTGTGGTTGTGCAAGCTTATGGTAAGCGCGCGGGCGGGGTTATCAATTGGCTCTATGCGTTGGCGGGCGAGCTGGATCGCAAAATTATGGTGCGGTTGGTTAAGGGCGCTTACTGGGATACTGAAATCAAGCGAGCGCAGGTTGACGGCGTTGAGGACTTTCCGGTGTTTGCTCGCAAGGTAGCAACCGATGTGTCTTACATTTGTTGCGCAAACAGGCTGTTTGCCATGACTGATCGTATTTATCCGCAGTTTGCCACCCATAATGCCCATACAGTGGCAACTATTCTGGGGTTGGCAGGTGACGATAAACCGTTCGAGTTCCAGCGACTGCACGGCATGGGTGAAGCGTTGCTGAATACGGTGATGCAGCGGGAAAATTGCCGTTGCCGGATATATGCGCCGGTGGGTGCACACAAGGATTTGCTGGCGTATCTGGTGCGACGGTTGCTGGAAAACGGTGCCAATTCGTCGTTTGTAAATCAAATTATCGATGAAACAGTGCCAGCGAATGTGGTGGCAGCGGACCCATTCGGTGCTTTAACGGATGCATCTCCAGTCTGCGACGGAGCCATTGCATTGCCGCCAATGCTTTACGGCACCTCGCGGCAAAATGCAAAAGGTTGGGACCTGCGTAATCCCAGTGACATAGCCGCGTTCGACGGCGAGCGAGCACCTTTCCTGTCGCGGCAATGGCGCGCTGAACCATGCCAAAACTCGTTGGGTGGCAGAATGGAAGTTGAGATTGTCAACCCGGCAGATTCCAGGGACCGTGTCGGTGTTGCTGTTCAGATTGATGCCGCTGGTGCCCAAGCCGCTATTACTGCAGCGCAGCCATGGGCTGCAGGCGTGGGTGATCGGGCGGCGATCCTGTGTAAAGCGGCGGATCTGTTTGAAGAAAGCAGCGGCGAGATATTTGCGTTGCTAACCCGCGAAGCTGGGAAAACGCCGGTCGACGCGGTGGCCGAACTACGTGAAGCGGTGGATTTTTTGCGCTATTATGCTGCCGAAGCGAGGCACCACAGCGAGCGAAACCCTTGCGGTATTTTCGTCTGTATTTCACCTTGGAATTTTCCGCTTGCGATTTTCACCGGCCAGGTAGCTGCTGCGCTCGTGACTGGTAACGCCGTGTTGGCCAAACCCGCCGAAACCACGCCGCTTATCGCAGCGCTGGCAGTCCGGCTGATGCACGCGGCGGGGGTGCCGGAAAATGCTTTACAGTTGTTGCCCGGCACTGGACAGGCTGTTGGCGGCGCGCTGACCAGTGACCCCCGTGTAAGCGGTGTTTGTTTCACTGGCTCAACCACCACTGCGCAGACCATTAGCCGCGCAATGGCGCAGCACCTTACGCCGCACGCTCCGTTGATCGCCGAGACTGGCGGCATCAATGCAATGATTGTGGACTCGACCGCACTGGCTGAGCAGGCGGTGCGCGACATTGTCGCCTCGGCGTTTCAATCTGCTGGTCAACGGTGCTCGGCGCTTCGGGTCTTGTATGTGCAAACTGACATCGCCGATCATCTGCTTGGGATGTTATACGGCGCGATGGATGCGTTGGTGATCGGCAATCCGTGGGAATTTGACACCGATGTTGGACCGGTTATTGACCGCCCGGCAAAACAGATGATTGAGGACTATTGTCGGCGGGCGAAAAGTGAGGGACGGATTCTCAAACAGTTGGCCTGTCCCCAGGCTGACAATTTTGTGCCGCCGACGGTGATTACTGTTGATGGTATCGAGCAGCTTGAGCGCGAAATATTCGGTCCGGTCTTACATGTGGCGACCTTCGAGGCGCAGGAGATTGACGCTGTTGTCGACGCTGTTAACAACACTGGCTACGGGCTGACCTTTGGCCTGCACACCCGTATTAATGATCGGGTTGATCATATCGCCCGCCGCATCAGGGTGGGGAATTTCTATGTGAACCGCAATCAGATTGGTGCGGTTGTCGGATCGCAGCCGTTCGGCGGTGAAGGCCTGTCAGGTACTGGCCCGAAGGCAGGCGGGCCGCATTATCTACCGCGCTTTTGTAGCAGTCCAGATAGGGCAGAACTATCAACCGTTAGCGGGACTGAAAAAACTTTGGAACTCGAGGCCGTGCAGCGGGCGATCAATAGAGTTCAGAAGCAGCCGCCTGAAGGCGGCCGACCTATACATACAGTTGATATGCCTGGGCCAACCGGCGAGAAAAATCAGCTTTCGCTGTATCCGCGCGGGCTGGTGCTTTGCTTGGGCCCCACCCAGGAGGATGCACAGGCTCAGGAAACCATCGCGCGTCAATGCGGTTGCGCGGTGTTGATTGCGGCACCGGGTGCAGTGGGCGAGCATAGTATGTCCGGGGTTGTCAGTCCGGATGATCTAACGCTGCTGGAAGGGATTGCGGCGGTGGCGTTGTGGAGTGATGAGGCAGATTTAAAAAAGGCGCGCAGAGCACTTGCGGCCCGAAATGGACCACTGATTCCGCTCTTAACCTCGCGGGAAATGGGTCGTTGGTGCCAGCTAGAGCGCCATATATGCGTAGACACTACCGCGGCAGGCGGTAACGCTTCCCTGTTGTCGGCTGGACTCTAAGCATCACCACACGTATAGATTGTTTTTATACCTGTAATGGTAATCTAGTTTCATTAGTAACATAATTGTCACAACACCTCACAAACCCGTTACTACTTAATGCTTTCGATTAGGGCAATGGGTTTACGCCTTTCGTTTATGCCTTCATATTGACCATTGGAGTCTGCTGCGGATTAGGGCTGCGGATTAGGGCTGCGGCATATGTGGGAACCCATGAGGGGTCATGGGATCCGTGTTTTGAAACTGGGGCTAAAAAATGAATAGTATTGATATATTGAAGAACCGGCTTGCCTACGGCACGGCGGCACTGTTGATATCTACATTAAACCTTTCCATGTCTGGCGGTGTAACGGCGCAGGATGCAGATGACGCAGTCGATGATGACGATCTTGTCGAAGAAGTAATTGTTACCGGGTCGCGGATACGCCGGAACGAATTTACCAGCGCGTCACCGATTCAGATTATTTCCGGTCAAACTTCGCGCGAACTTGGCCTGTTTGATACAGCCGAGATGCTGCAAAGTTCTGCGCAGGCAACGGGTCTTCAAGTCGACAATACTTTCAACTCGTTTGTTCTGGATAACGGGCCAGGCTCAGCCCAGCTTTCATTTCGGGGCCTGGGCGCCGAACGGACCTTGATTTTGATAAATGGACGACGTGTGGCGCCAGCCGGTGTTGGCGGCGCGCCGACATCGCCTGACCTGAATCTGATTCCGTCAATAATGATTGACCGGGTGGAAAATCTGTTGGACGGCGCATCTGCTGTCTATGGGTCGGATGCTATTGCTGGCGTTGCCAATATTATTATGCGTAAGGATGTTGAAGGCTTCGAGATTGATGGCTCATTCAGTCAACCATTTGAGGCAGGCGGGCAGGAAAAAACAATTTCGGCTATTTGGGGCAAAACATTTGACCGTGGTTCCTTCCAAGTTGCTGGTGAGTATTACCAGCGCGAAAGTGTTAAGTTTAAAGACCGGAAAATTACCCAGGAATGCGATCAATTCTATTATGAAGACGAAGGCGGGAACATTCTGACCCAATATCGCGGTCTGGCGCCAGGCACAACCGATAGCTCCTGTAAATTGGATACTATTAACCGCGCCTTCTATCCGTTCGTATTTGGTAATCTGTGGTACACACCAGGTACGTCGAACCTGACTAATGACGGGGCTGTGTCTGACGTTCCGTTTGCGGGCATCCCGAATTTCTCGGACACCAACATTGGCCTTGGTCTTGAGCAATTTAACCCCAATGCCTTGACGATCATTGACATTAATGGTGATGGCATTGATGATGCCGCCTTGATTGACCCTGACGGTGATGGGCTCACAGATGTTGACTTGCAAACGCCATTTTACAACGCGCAGCTGTCCGACCGATACCAAAGCGGTGATTTTCTCGCTGGTCTGGAACGCTGGAGTGTGTTCGCATCTGGTGAATATATCCTTGATGAGGACAGCGACACGACTGCTTATTTTGAAGGATATTTCACCGAGCGTCGGTCAAATATCTTTTCACCTGGCGCTACTATTTTCCCGGAAGTGCCTATCACAAATCCATTTAATCCGTGTAGCGAACTGGATTGCCTCGGGTTTTTCGGTCCATTCGCGGGACAAGCTGAAATCACGCCGATTGTAGCGATACAAGATGACCGTGACCGCAATATCGTTAAAGTGAACCAATACCGACTTGTTGGTGGTGTTCGCGGCGACCTGCCTGCTTTCGATAACTTTGGCCTTGGTAACTGGGCTTATGATGTTTTTGCGGCATTCTCTCGGTCAAAAGGAACGGATCGTCAGCGCGGCATCCGTGAAGACAACTTGTTACATTCACTTGCTACTACCAGAGAAGATCCTGACAATCCGGGCAGTTTCATTTGCGGTGATGGTTCTGATGGCTGCGTGCCGGTGAACATGTTCGCACCGTCCATTTATCAAGCTGGTGGTGGCACATTCGCCACTCAGGCGGAGACGAACTATCTGTTTGATGACCGGACTTTTGAAACCATTGTCGAACAGACAATGGTGAGTGGTTTTATTACTGGTGACCTTTTTGAGTTGCCTTGGAACGACACCAAAGTTCCGTTGGTGCTTGGTTATGAATATCGCCGTGACAGCATTGAATCCAATCCGAACGATGTTGCGGCAAACGGCGAATTGTTTGCCTTTTTCTCTGACCTTGGTGCTGATGGTGCCCGGACGCTAAATGAATTTTTTGCTGAAACTGAGCTTCAACTCGTGCGTGGTGAAAAGTGGGCAGAGGAACTGACTGTTACCGGTTCGGTTCGCAGGACCGACGCAACTTTCTTCAGCCCTGCGTGGACATATTCATTGAAAGGTGTTTACCGTCCGATCAACTATGTAACCCTTCGCGGCACATACGGTACAGCCTATCGGGCGCCAAACTTGCGAGAGCAGTTCCTGAACGGCACCAGCGGGTTTAATACAATTGTTGACCCGTGTGTCGTGCCGCTGGATGCTCGTGAGCCGATTGACCCCTCTGACCCAACCGGCGGTTCGCAGTATCGTGCTGACGGTGAAAACCGGACACAACGGGTACTTGATGCTTGTACGGCTGATGGCGTTAACCCTCTAACCGTCGGTCTGAATCCGGACATCAATACCAATTACTCCGTGGAAATTACCACAGGCGGTTCTGAAGTGCTTGTCCCTGAAACGTCTCGGTCGATCACTGCTGGTGTTGTTTTCGAGCAGCCATTCACTGAAGCATTTGATCTGACGTTGTCCGCAACATATTTCGATATTAAAGTGACAGACAGTATCCGTGAGCCAGGTCGCCAGTTCCTAGTCAACGACTGCTATGACAATATCGAGCAGCCGGGTGCAACCAGTGACTTTTGTTCGCGCATCACTCGCGACAGCGATGGGTTGGTGTCGGATTTGGATGGGTCATTCATTAACATTGGTCGTATCACGTCCAAGGGTATCGACTTCAATGCTTTGTATCAGCAAGACTTCGAGGTAGGTGACGAACTGCTGTCGTTGTCTCTTGATGTTCGGGCGTCATATCTGGAAGAGCAAATCGTACAGGTTCTTGATAGCATTGATGATAATGCCGGTGAAGTTGATGCGCCGCATTGGCGAGCGCAGGGTACTCTGCAAATGGAATACCGCGACTTCCGTTTCAATTGGTTTACTCGTTGGATCCAGGGCGGCGAGGAAGCTGCGCCGGACTTTGATCCTGATGATACGCCTTGTGATGGCCTACCGGTTGCGTGTCGCCCAATTTACTTCACGACAAATTATGACGTGCACGACATGTCGATTTCGTGGGCACCAGGTGATGTTATTGTGACTCTGGGACTATCCAACGTGTTTGATACCAAGCCGCCACGGATCGACACAGACGGTGTCTTTGGTATTCGCAACTTCCCACTGGGTGTTGGTTATGACCTGCAGGGCCGTACATTGTTCACGTCTGTGAAGGTTGTCTTCTAGTCTCGGCTTGACCATGAAGAACAGGCTTATAAAATAAAACAAGGGGCTCTCACCGGGGCCCCTTGTTTTGCTTAACTGCCGGTAATTGGCCGGCTTGATACCAAACGTCTTGATCAGGATACAAGTATGTTCACCGGATTAAAAAAATATGGGTTTTTAGCGGTAATAGCGGCTGTGTTTTCATGGAGTGCCGCTGCACAAGAAAAATTGCCGCTGGATGCTTTTGCCATGTTGCCGTCCATACTGGACGTGCAGGTTTCGCCCAACGGTAAAAAGTTGGGCATTATCAGGGCCACGGGCAAAGACGGCGGTTACTTGCTGGAAATTTTCGAGACAAAAAACCTGAAAGCCAAACCCGTGCGCATTGGCACCGACGTAATGGAAATGCGCAGTTTCAACTGGTTGAACGACAAACGGGTATTGATCGGATTTCGCCAAATCCTCAATGATGCGAATTTCACTGGTTGGGTTAACAAAGCCGCCATAGTAAATGCAAATGCATCTGGAAAATGGTTGGAACTGCCGGATGGGTCCCAGTTTGTTTCGCCGTGGCAATCCAACCCGCGTGAAATTATTATCTCATACGACGATAACGATAATCGTATCCCTGATATTGCACGCTTTAATGTGCGTAATGGTCGGGTCAGCAATATTGCCCGCGGCACCAATAGAACCGGTGGCTATCAAGTGGATTTGAACGGTGAAGTACGCGGCGCATCCCGCTTTGAACCATCGTCGGGCTCGATTATCCAATTAGCTCGGTTAAGAGGCGAATCCAAGTGGAGGCAGATCAAGGTTATTGACCCCAAAAAGCGGGAATCATTTAGCTTTCTTGGATTCAGTAGCGAAAATCCCAATGAGGTCTATGTGTCGACCAACAACGGCGAAAATACTGCCGGTGTATATGCGTTGGATATTGCGTCTGGCAGCTATTCTGAACGCCTCTTTGGCCTCAAGTCGGTTGACGCAGTAGGTATTATGCGTAGCAGGAAAAAGGAAAACTACGGTCAGCTCACGGGCTTTACTTATCGCACCGACAGCCTGAAGCGATATTATATCGATGGCAACGAAGAGGCTTTGTACAACGCTATTAAAGGGCTGTTTCCGGGAAAGTCAGTTTTCTATAACGCGACCCGCTCGGAAGACGACAATGCCATCGTTATCTATACCAGAAGTGCGAAAGACCCGGGGTCATACTACCTTTTGAGAAACAAGTCTGAGCTTAAGTTTCTTGGCGCGGAAAAGCCGCTTCTTGAGGAACGGCATCTGGCGAAAGTTGAATACAAAAGCTTTAAAGCTCGAGATGGTCGCAGAATTCCTGCCTTTGTTACCATCCCCAATAGCGAGGGGCCGTTTCCGGCGATAGTTTTACCGCACGGCGGACCGTGGGCACGCGACGCTGGCGGTTTTGACGAATGGGGTCAGTTGTTGGCGCATCATGGCTATGTTGTTATTCAGCCGCAATTCAGAGGGTCTGAGGGTTACGGTCTAGACCACTGGATGGCCGGCGATGCCAAATGGGGCCTTGAGATGCAGGACGATGTGGATGACGCTGCCATGTACCTGGTGAAACGCGGCCTTGCGACCGAGGACAAATTGGCCGTGTTTGGCTGGAGCTATGGTGGTTATGCGGCCTTTGCTGGCTCTATGCGCCCCAACAACATATATCAGTGCGCCATTGCAGGCGCGGGCGTTGCTGACCTGAATTCGATCAGGGCTACCATCGGCAGAAACAAGTTCCTGCGCGAGCTGCAGCGGCCGACCATCTTGGGCGTTTCGCCAATTGATCATGTTGAAGATGTGAATGTGCCGATCTTGGTGGTTCACGGTGACATTGATATTCGAGTTCCGGTTGCCCACAGCCGCCGTTTTGTTGATAAGCTAAAAAGCAACAACAAAGACTATAAATATGTTGAGCTAAAAGGGGCAGACCATTTTTCCAGTACGCTTAGCTACCAGCATAAAACAGACTTCTATACCGAGCTTTTAAACTGGCTGGAGACCAAATGCTTCTGATGGTTTAGCTGTTCAATCAAGTGTAATTCAGCGGCAGCACACGGCGTTGCCGCTGTTTTTTTAGCTATCTTCTAGATTACTTTCAGCGTCTGCCTGTGGCGATCTGCTGTTCACGTGAACAATTATCTCGCCGATGATCAGCAAAATAATTGATCCACCTAGCACTGGCCACTGCACGCCGCTGCCGGGCGTATAAATAAACAGTATGATGGTGATGCACAGGATCAAAGCGCACACAACGGCCAATGTCGCTGGCAGCCACGCCGGTCCGCCAATCTGGAAAGGCCGATCACGATCTGGCTCGTCGCGCCGCAGTTTCAGGTAAGCAAACATCATCGCCACATAGGGGATCAGGAAAATAACCCCGCTGAAGGCAAACAATGACCAGAATAGCTCTTCATTGCTGCCTGCCAACAGCCCATACAGCACCAATATAACCGTACTAGCAACGCCCAGTGCCACTGCTGCACCCACCGGTGTGCCATGTTTTTTGCTCTCTCTCGCGAAGAATGCGGGCAACTCGCCGTCGATTGCGGCTTCCGCCGCCGCGCGGTTCGCTCCCAGCGCCCAGGTAACGCCGTTGGAAAAGAATGTGTAAAGCGTGCCGATCGCCAGAACCATAACAAACGCCACGCCGAGTTCGCCGCCACCGAAGAACAGCATCAGCGTATCAACCAGCCCTTCGACCAGATTAATGTCCGCAACCGGGATAGCGGTTAGAACCGCAATTGTCGCCAAAATATATAGCGTGATGATGATCAGACCCGAGATCAGAATGCCCATGGGCACATCTTTTTTCGGGTTTTTGATCTCGTCGGCCCCGGCACAGATCAGTTCGAAACCCAGCATGCCGTATATAATCACCGGCAGATACTGCAGTCCATCGCCCAAGTTTGGTGTCAGGGTTGCCAATGAAATCTCGTTTACCGCGCCGTTCTCCGAGAAATACCCAGCGGCCCCGACTATGATTGCGGCAAATACAATCAGTTTCACAACTGCTCCCACATTAGGTACCCATTTGCCGATATCGAGAGTGACGGCATTAACCAAAACCGTAAGCCAGGTCAGGCCGATTCCGATCATGATTTGGCCTATCAGCGACATGTCGGGCCAAAATAGCTGTTTAAAAATACCAGCAAATAAGATGTAAATCGCCGGGCACCAGACCGCAACATTAACCCAGTAAGACCAAGTAATGCGCGAGGCCCAGCGGCTGCCGTAGGCCCGGCGTACCCATGCGTATATGCCACCCTGGTCGGGATAGGCGCATCCGAGCTCGGCGGAAATCAATGAAAAAGGCACGAAGAAAACCAGTCCTAGAAAGACCCACCAGAAAATACTGGATGCACCGATAGCGGCACCAGCGGCAACCGTGTCCAATAACAAAATTGCGGATATGCAAAAAAGAACAATATCCTTTTTGCCAATTACCTTTTCGTGGTCGCCCGAACTAACTAAATTCGTGCTGTTTTCTGTGGATGTCAAGCGGCGCCCCTTGTTTCCCCCAAGTTTCTTTCGGCGACTGTATCCCGCCTGAGCCCATCGAGCAAATCAGCCCGCCAACAGTCCCATTTGCCGTGCTTTTTCACGGATGAACTGGGCCGCATCGATGTCAAACAATCCATTGCAGGACAGATGGCTTGCGGGCAGGTCAATCACCGGCAAACCTGCGAGTAAGTCGCGGGTTATTGGGTTCTGCGCCAGCGGCCAACGCGATGCTGGCCTGGGCAGATCAAAAAAACTGGTGATGATTACATCGGGGGCAGTTCGGATAATCGATTCCATCGGCAATGGGTGCCAGCCCTGCAAGTCATAGTCAGAGGCCATTGTGTCCAATCCGGCGGACTTAATAATTGAATCGACGCTGGTACCGCCGCCTGCGGTGTATCCGCTGGGGGTTACATACAACGCCTTCAGGCCCGATGCGGGCAAAGTTGCCAGCCGTTGCCGCATTGCGCGGCGGTTGGCGGCATAAGTGCGTGCTTGTTTGCCCTTGCCGATTTGATCGCCAAAGGCAATCAGACCGTCGAGCGCGGCCTGCGGTGATCCGGCGAATGGTATTGCGATGATTTTGATGCCCGCGCGCTGGAACAGGCGGTCTACTGCTGGGCTTCCTTTCCATTGGCGCACCACAACATCCGGCGATAGCGCCAACATGTCTTCGCTACTGCCGCGCAGTTGGGGAATGCCGACCGCTCGTCCGCGGAACAGCGAATAAACACTGGTTGCCTCTTTGGATAAGGCTAGAATTTGATTTTTATCTGCAAGCGCCAGAATATATTGATCGGCGCAGTAATCCATTGAGGCGAGAGTGGGAGGTGCTGAAGTTGGGGAACCATCAACTATGATCTCCCGGGCGACAACCTCTTGACCATATGCGACGCTGCTGGGAAAGTTGAAGCTGGCCCCGCCGACAAAGCTCGAAATGCCCGCCAAGACAGCGACTCCAGCGAAGGACATTTTTGTCAGGCCGCGTAAAGTCATTGAAGTGCAGTCTCCTGTTGCTGGCGGGCGGTCAGAGTGGTGTTTACGGTGGCACAATCGTCACAATCACCACTGAACACACCAAAAAAGCGCCTTTTGCATAATAATAGCGTAGCATAGCGACATGTCTTGGGTTATTTGGATATATAAAGGTAGCGTTCAAACCGATGAACGCCAAAAGATAAAACAGGACTTACAGTAATGTGCCCAGCTATTGTACCTCAGGGCCAACAGCGCGGTTACCTCGTTCCCATCGGTGGAGCAGAGGACAAAGCAACCAAACCTACAATTCTCAAAAGATTCACCGAAATTTGCGGCGGCGTAGATGCGCGGATCGTTGTGATTCCAACTGCATCGAGGCTCGATGATACTGGTCGCATGTACCAGAAGCTGTTCAAACGGTTGGGGGCAGGGCAAGTATCCTATATTCCCATCACCAGCCGCGAAGACTGTGATAACCCGGATTATGCTGACGAATGTGATCAGGCGACGGGTATTTTCATCACCGGCGGCAATCAGCTTCGGCTGTCGACCATATTGGGTGGCACAGCGGTGGCGCAGGCCATCCGGCGCGGCAATGCGGCGGGTGTGCATGTGGCGGGCACGTCGGCGGGTGCGTCGATTATGGCCGAACATATGATGGCGGGCGGCCCCGGCGACAGCGGCGCACGCGAGGGTGGTGCGTCTTTGGCGCCTGGCCTTGGCCTTACCAACACGGCGATCATTGATCAGCATTTTTCCGAGCGCAACCGCATTGGTCGCTTGTTGTCGGCGGTTGCTTATAATCCGTTTTTGTTTGGTATCGGTGTCGATGAAGACACCGGTGCTTTTATCGACCCCTATAATGTTATCGAGGTTGTCGGTAGCGGCGGCGTGACGGTTGTAGATGGCTCCGGGCTTAAATACTCGTCGTTGGGTCAGGCGCGTCGAGGCGAAGCATTGGGCTTGTTAGGGTTGAAGCTCGATATTTTACATGAAGGCTGCCACTATGACCTGAATAACCGCGAGGCTTTTCCACCCGCGGAAGACGGGCAGGGCCATTGTAATATTTCGGTGGGAGACTAACCGAGAAAACTAAATAAACGACGCATAATTGAAATCAGAGTCGGGGGACGATCGATGAAAATTCTTAGCAGCAACGTCTATGTTGGGCCCAATACATACGCAAAATTCCGCGTCATTCGCCATGTGCTTGATTTAGGTGTTCTGGAAAATTGGCCCTCGGTAAAACTGGGTACAGATTTCACAGAAGGCCTTGTTGCTGCGCTGCCCGGGCTTGAAGAACACGGTTGCTCCTACAAAACTCACGGTGGATTTTTGCGGCGCCTGCGCGAAGACGAAGGTACATGGATGGGCCACATCATGGAGCATGTGGCGATCGAATTGCAGTGCGTTGCCGGTAACGAAGTTACCTACGGCAGAACCCGCTCAACCGGTGAACCGGGTCAATATAATATGGTCTACGCATACAAGCACCGCGACGTGGGCTTGGCTGCGGGCAAGTTGGCGATAAAGCTTTTGATGCACTTGTTGCCAGCAGAGGTTCAGGCGCAGGTAGACTATGACATTGAAGACGACTTTGACTGGGATGACGAGTTAACTTCTTTTATTCGCCGCGCTCAGCGCCATGCCTTTGGTCCCAGCACTGGTTCGTTAGTAGCGGCTGCTGAAGAGCGCGATGTGCCTTGGTTGCGACTCAATGCTCATAGTCTGGTACAGTTCGGTCACGGCAAATACCAGAAGCGCATTCAGGCGACTATCACCAGCGAAACCCGCCATATCGCGGTGGAGATATCTTGCGACAAGGAAGACACTCACCGATTGCTCAATGATCTGGGCCTGCCGGTGCCACAACAATATATGATCTACAGCGAGCGCGAAGCTGCGCGTGCCGCCAACAAAATCGGCTTCCCGGTTGTGATTAAACCGCTCAGCGCTAATCATGGCCGCGGCGTTACCATCAACATCAACAATGACGACGAAGCCCGCACTGCCTTTGGCATGGCAAAAGAACAAGGCACCAGCCGCGCGGTGCTGGTGGAAAGTTTCATCACTGGCTTTGACCACCGAATGCTGGTGGTTAACAACGAGCTTGTTGCGGTAGCGAAACGTATTCCCGGCCATGTGGTAGGTGACGGCAAAAATACCATTATTGAGCTGATCGACGAGGTGAATGAAGACCCACGCCGTGGTGTGGGACACGAGAAAGTACTGACGCGTCTTGAAATTGATGCGCAAGCCTCGCGCCTGATGGAGAAGGCCGGTTACGACGAAGGCACTGTTCTCAAGCAAGGCGAAGAATTTTATCTGCGATCAACTGCGAACTTGTCCACTGGCGGCACTGCGGTAGATATGACCGACGTGGTGCACCCTGATAACCGCGAAATGGCGGTACGGGCGGTGCAGGCAGTTGGCCTTGATGTGGGTGGGGTTGATTTCCTCACCGACGACATCACCCAATCATACAAAGATATCGGCGGCGCGATTGTTGAGGTTAACGCCGCGCCGGGGTTCCGCATGCACGTGGCCCCAAGCGAAGGCACACCGCGCGATGTTTCAGGCAAAGTGATCGATATGTTGTTCCCGGTGGATACGCCCAGCCGCATCCCGATTGCTGCTATCACGGGTACCAATGGCAAGACAACCACATCGCGTATGCTGGCTAACATCATGAAAACATGCGGTAATACGGTAGGCCTAACCACTACGGACGGTATTTATGTAGACGGGAAGCAAACCGTTAAGGGCGACACAACTGGCCCGCGTTCGGCGCAAATGGTGCTGCGTGACCCAACGGTTGATTTTGCAGTGATGGAAACCGCTCGCGGAGGACTGGTTCGCAGCGGCCTTGGTTACGATAATACCGATGTGTCGGCCTGTTTGAATGTGTCCAGCGACCATTTGGGTCTGGGCGGTGTTGATACGCTGGAGCAATTGGCGGCGATCAAGCGCATCGTGGTTGAGGCGGCAACCGATACGGTTGTTCTCAACGCTGATGATCGCAATTGCCTGATGATGGCAGACTACTGTGACGCCAAGCATATTCTCTATGTCACTATGACCCATGAGCATCCGTTGGTGAAACAGCATATCAACCTTGGTGGACGCGCCTGTGTGCTTGAAAAGGGCATGAACGGCGACATGATCACCATTTACGATAACGGCACCCATATTCCGCTGCTGTGGTCGCATCTGGTACGTGCCACCATGGAAGGTCGCGCCATGCACAACGTGCAAAACGCCATGTTTGCAGCGGCTATGGCATACAGCTTTGACGTGGACCTGGACAAGATCCGTGATGGTCTGCGCACCTTCAACACCAGCTTCTTCCAGGCACCGGGCCGCATGAATGTATACGACGAACATCCGTTCCGGGTGATCCTCGACTATGCCCATAACGCTGCGGCCTTTGCCGCCATGGCAAATCTGGTGGATCAGCTTGATGTTGACGGAAAACGCATTGCAGTCGTTGCATGCCCTGGTGATCGGCGCGATGAGGATATCGTAGAATCGGCTGCAACACTGGCGGGCCATTTTGGCCATTATATATGTAAAGCAGATGACAATCGCCGCCGGCGCGGTGTTGACGAAGTGCCGCAAATGATGCGCGCTGCCCTGATCGACAACGGCGTTAGCGAAGACGCGATTGAAGTTATTGCCGACGAGCAGGAAGCAGTTGCCGCTGGGCTTGAGCAATGCGAGACGGGTGATCTGCTGATCGTGTTTGGTGACAATATTATTCGCAGCTGGAAGCAAATCATCTATTTCGGTGGTGACGGCGAGCAAGTTGAAAGCGCCGGACGCGAAACCCAGCCTCTCGTCAGCGCAGCCTACGAAGATCTGATCGTTGATGACCAGAAGCTGGTCAGCGATGATCGTGGTGTGCGCCTAGCGCGCGACGATGTCGAAGACGGCGACTAGGTCAGGAGACGGCGGATGGTAATGACCGTTGATGAGCTGGAAACTGCTCTGTCGATCTCTGCGCCCGATGATGCCCGGCTGGTTCTTGATGATTGTCGGCGGCTAACGGGCCCGGGGCTTCTGTGGAAAACTTACGGTGCTATAGCTGATGTGTTTGTCTCGGGCGATATAACGACGGGCAGTGTTGCAGACATATGGGCGGAAGAAGCTCGGCGCACGGTCGACGATGTCGGTTGGCAAGCCGAACGTTGTATTTCGCGCCAGTTTGAAAACGGCTTGAATTTGGCGATTTCCGGGCCGATTGATCAGCTTTATTCTGCGATTTTTGTTGCCCAGGTGGCATGGCATTATACTGCCCACCGGCTTTTGGGCACTACCCCTGATGACCGGGAAAAAATGATAGCCGATGTGCGCGCAGTGATGCGTGAAGAAGCTAATCCCGAACTACTGGCGCTCCAGCAGGAAGCGGACAAACGCGCTATCGATTTCCTTAGTGATGATGATCATGTGTCGCTGGGTCACGGCACCGGGTCCGAGACGTGGCCAGTGCGCGCGCTTCCAGCCTTTTATGAAATTCCCTGGGACAATTTGCATAATCTGCCTGTGGCCCTGATCACCGGTACCAACGGCAAATCAACCAGTGTACGCCTGTCTGCGGCAATCGGAGAAGCTGAAGGCATTGTATCAGGCACCACATCCACCGATTACGTCAAAATCGGCGATGATATTCTCGATTACGGCGACTATTCCGGTCCGGGTGGCGCGCGCATGTTATTGCGCGATAAACGGCTTCAGTTGGCATTTCTTGAAGTGGCACGCGGCGGCATTTTGCGACGCGGCTTGCCACTTAGGCAGGCGCAGGCGGCCATGGTCACTAACATTGCAGCCGACCATTTGGGTCAGTACGGCGTTAACACGGTCGAGGCCCTGGCAGACGCCAAGTTTGCCGTAGCCCGCACGCTGGCAACCGACGGCGTGCTCGTGCTCAATGCCGACGATCCGTTGGTGGTCAATAATGGCCGCAAGGCCGACCGAAAAGTATGCTGGTTCTCCCTTGATCCTGAGAATCCCGAAGTTGTCGCAGCGCGTACTTCTGGTGGACTGTGTTGTTGGCTCGATGACGGCATGATTCATTATTTTGACGGCTTGACTGCCACACCGGTTCTTGCCGCCGCAGATGCACCCATCACCATGGGCGGTTTGGCTCGCTTCAACATTCGTAACGTAATGGGCGCTTTGTGTTTGGCTAAGGCGCTGGGGCTGTCTGATCAGGCAATTATTGGCGGTCTGACCAACTTCGAAAGCAAACCCGAGGACAACCCCGGGCGGTGCAACGAATTCGCAGCCAAAGGCGCACGCGTGTTTGTAGACTTTGCCCACAATCCGCATTCGGTCGAGGCAGTTTCTGAAGCCCTCGCTCATGTGCCATCGAAGCGAAAGTTTTTGTTGCTTGGTCATGCCGGTGACCGGTCTGATCAGGATATTACCGACCTGACCAATAGCGCACTGGCGTTCGAGCCAGACGCTGTTGTGATCGTTGAGCTGGAGGAATACCTACGCGGCCGCGAGCTGGGCGATGTCAGTGACGTCATTGAAAAAACCTGCTTGAACAGTGGCTTGAGCCCCGGTGTGTTGCGTCGGGCGGATAGCCCGCCAGCTGGTACAGCCCTTATTTTACAGGATTTACAACCGGATGATTTGGCACTGCTTTTAGTGCTCGATGAGCGCGATGCTGTTTTTGATTTGCTGAAAGCTGCCGAGTAGCTTGCCGGTCAGGCTGGTGTGCGGTTCAGTCGCTGGGGTTGAATGTTGTCATCAATAAAGGCGAATCTGTGCTGACGCTGGCGCGTTTCATGCCTTCTGAATTATAGGCCATGACAATCTCACCGGCTTTGTTCACGGCGATAACCCCACCGTCACCGCCCAGACTTTCCACGTCGTCCAGCATGCGCCAAACCGCTTCGCCCAGCGTATCACCGGCCATTTCAACAGCGTTTGCAATTTTGCCCGCGCCGCCCGCCAGAATATAATACTCACCGATACCGGTGCAGGAAATAGCAACTTCTTCGTCGGCCCAATTTCCGATGCCTGTGATGGGCGTGTCACCCAAACGGCCTTCTGGTTTACCGAAAACGCCGCCAGTTGAGGTCGCCGCTGCCAGCTTGCCGTCCGTGTCCAGCGCCACTGCGCCAACGGTGCCGTGGGACAGGGTTTCTGTTTGTGTGTCGGCCAGTGTGGTTCCTGCTGGTAGCCTATAATAGTCGTCTGGACTTTCAATAGCAGCGAGCCCCTGATCAGCGGCAAATTTGGTTGCGCCGATACCGGCCAGCATAACATAGGGCGTGTTGTCCATCACCGCACGTGCTGCGCTTATGGGGTGAACAATATCGCCGATGGCAGCAACCGCGCCTGCGTTGCGCGCAGAACCGTCCATGATTGCAGCGTCCATCTCCACATATCCGGCGCTGTTTGGTGCCGAGCCGCGGCCCGCCACATAAAGACCGGATGCTTCCATTTCCA
Source organism: Sphingomonadales bacterium (assembly GCA_011088215.1). Lineage (GTDB taxonomy): Bacteria > Pseudomonadota > Alphaproteobacteria > Sphingomonadales > Kordiimonadaceae > Kordiimonas. The sequence goes on from JAALKD010000042.1 coordinate 25,698, forward strand.
TGACCATTTTTTCGACCACATCAACCGCCGGTGCGCCACCTGCCAGCATGGCTTCGCCGGTTTTTGCCAGGCGGGCCAAATGGACCTCGGCCTCGGAATAGTCTCGGCCAGCCGCTGCGCCAGCGCCGCCATGTATGGCCAGAGCATAGTGTTTTTGACTATCGGTCATCGCCAGTTAGCTTTCTCTGTCGGAATTGGTGAAGATTAGCGTCTCTTTACAGGGTCATTTCTGTGATTTGAAGACTTAGTTTAATCCAGATGGCAATTTCCTGCGTTTAAAGGTCAGCAAATTGAAAGGCGACAAGATAAATTTTGTAAAAGCATATATTGGTGTTTTGATCGTTTTCGTGGTTTTTGATGCCGTATGGTTGGGCGTAATAGCGGTTGATTTCTACGCGGAAACCATCGGCCATTTGATGGCTGAAAAGGTGAATTGGGGCGCAGCTGTGGTGTTTTATGCCATGTATATTGGCGGCGTCTCTTATTTTGTCAGCATCCCTGCAGCCGAAAGCGGTGCCTTGAAAAAAGCCGCGGTGAACGGTGCGCTTTTTGGCATCATCGCTTACGGCACATACGACCTGACCAATTTGGCAACTCTTCGTGACTGGCCGCTGAAGGTAGTTGTCTATGATATGATCTGGGGCGGGTTTATAACGGCATCAGCCGCAGTTGGGGGCTTTTTCGCTCTACGCAAAAGTAAAAAACAGGCCGCCTAAAGTGTTAGTGGTGGTGGCAGCCGCAGCTGCCGCCCCGGATAGTTGTACGGCTATTATTTTTTCCATTCCTTGAACCATTTATCCAGAATGGCAATGGTTCGAAGCATGTTGGACGGAATGCTGGTGGTGCCGTGATACTCACCGTGAATCACCACTAGTTTCGTCGGCGTGCCGTTTACTTTCAGCGCGGTGTACATTTCCTCAGCTTGAGCCAGCGGTGTGCGCAGGTCCTTGTCGCCGGTCATGAACAGCGTTGGTGTTTTGATGTAGGGCGCGCGCGACAACGGGCTGTGTTTCATCCACAGCTCAGGGTCTTCCCACCAAGGCGTGCGGAAACGTTTGTTACCCCACGCAACAATATCGGCGGTACCAGCAAAACTGATCCAGTTGATCACCGGGCATAATGCGGCTGCACCGGCAAAGCGATCGGTGTTGCCGACAACCCATGTGGCCAGTACACCGCCGCCCGAGCAACCGGCAACATACATCTGGCTTTCGTCGATGTAACCGCGGTTTACCACCGTATCTACGCCTGCCATCAGATCGTCGAAATCTCGTCGTCCCGGATAGCGGTTGTCGATGGCGTTGGCGAAATCTGAACCATAACCAACAGACCCGCGCGGGTTGGTGTAAACCACCACATAACCTTTGGCGGCAAGCGCTTGCCACAGGAAGTTGAAGTTCACGCCGTACATGCCATGGGGCCCGCCGTGGATATAGAGCAGCATCGGATATTTCTTGCTGGCGTCAAAATCCGGCGGGGTCATTACCCAGCCCTGAACTTTCGTGTCGTCGCTGCTGTCGTACCAAATCTCTTCTAGCGCGCCTGGTGTAATACCCGCCATCACGTCAGCGTTTAGTGCAGTCAGCTGTGTCAACTCACCGTCACCCACGTCGCCGATGGCCAGATTGGAATCGGTTGTGGCGTCGCGGTAGCGCCCGACGAATTTACCGGCAGCTGTCATGCTGTCCAGCGTGACCATTTGGCTGCCTTCGGTAATGGCTTCCAAACGGCCATTCAGCCTAAGACGCATCACCTGGCTTTCGCCTTTGGTGCGAGCAGCGAAGTAAACCCGGTCGCTTCTACGACTGAACATGAAACCACCAGCGCCAGAGGGCAGATCGTTGTTGATCATGCGCTCACCCGAGCCGTCCATATTGATCGCCCGCACTTCATCGGTGCCGTATGTGCTGATCACATCGACTTTGCCTGCATAGACAATGGTTTTGCCGTCCGGGCTAACCGCTGGTGATGACCAATATCCCTCGTTCTTAGTTAGCTGGGTAATGTCGCCACTGGCGATATTCAGCTTAAAAATTTGCGAATTATACTTGGTTTCTTCCACATCACCCGCGGGGCCGTTGCCATCAAAAATGATCGCGCTGCCATCGGGGGTGAAAGCATAGGCTGCGTTACCGATCATGCCGGAAAAACGCGAAACCGTGTGCCAGCGCCCTTCGGTAAGTTGGCGAGCGGTACCACCCTCGGCAGGCACCATAAACAAATGGTCAAATCCACTGATCGCGCCGACCCGGTCCTGACGATAATGCAGGCTGTCAATCACGGTGACATTCTTGGTCCATTTGGCGCCCTTTGGCGGCGCCGCGATGGAGATTTTCCATTCGCTTGAGGCCGGAACACGGGACCGGAAAGCAATTGAATTTCCGTCGGGTGACCAACGGATCATTTTGGGTGGGTTTTGGCCGTGGGTTAACTGGCTTACCGCGCCTTCATCGTCCATCCAGCGGACAAATATCTGCGCGGTTTTATTGTCGGCCATGGCAACATAGGCGACCCGGTCGCCGTTTGGTGACCAGCGCATGCCAGATCCCTTGACCAAAAACCGGTTTTTGCTGCCGTCTGCGTTCATCAGCCATATCTCAGACGACCATTTGTCTTTCATTTGATCGACGCGCGACCGAACATAAAGAACCTGGTTGCCATCTGGCGAAAGCTGCGCCCCGGCCACCCGTTCCCAGTTCATGTATATTTCTGGTTTGATTGTGTCTGCGGATGCGCCCGCAAGCCCAACAGTTGCCAACAAGAACGCGGTGCCCACCGCGCGCAGTATCTGTAACATATTACCCTCCCTTAATTTCGATAATGCATTGACTATAGTTTATTTTGGCGGGATTGTCTTGATGTTGGTCAAAAAACAAAGGGCGCTCTGCGACAAGCCGGTGTTTTGGGGTGTTGTTGCGCGGCACACACCTCGCGGCTATATTTTTGACGTGCATGTAGGCAGTTAACGATAGGAGAAGTTGATGAAGCGTATTTTGATAATAGTTCTGGCCGTTGTAGCCATCGCAGGCGGCGTTTATTTTTCCTATCAAACACCCGACACACAAGCTGATTACGACCTTATAGTCATGAACGGAATGGTTTACGACGGCAGCGGCGGCGAGGTATTGGACGCTGATATCGGTGTTGTCGGCGACAAAATTACCATGATTGGCGATCTGAGTGGGGCGGATGCCAAGACAATTATCGATGCCAACGGAAAGGCAGTAACGCCCGGTTTCATTAATGTGCTTAGCTGGGCGACAGAAACTTTGCTTGTGGACGGACACGGCCAAAGCGACATCCGTCAGGGTGTAACCACCGAAGTGTTCGGTGAAGGCTGGTCCATGGGACCATTGAACGATGATATGAAAAAAACCACGCTGGAGCGGCAGGGCGATCTTAAGTTCGATGTGCCGTGGACCACTTTGGGGGGGTATCTGGAACATTTGGAAGCCAACGGTGTTTCACCTAATGTGGCGTCATTTATGGGGGCAACCACAGCGCGCATTCATGTACTGGGCTATGAAGATCGCAAGGCAACCCCAGCTGAAATTGCGAACATGCAGGACTTAGTGGCTGAAGCGATGAAAGAAGGTGCGCTCGGTATTGGCTCGTCGCTTATTTATGCGCCGTCATCATACGCTGATACCGCAGAGTTGATTGCTTTGATGGACACGGCGTCGGAGTACGGTGGTATGTATATTTCCCATATGCGCAGCGAAGGCGACCGTTTCGAGGAAGCTGTTGAAGAGCTGATCACCATCGCCCGCGAAACCAATGCGCCAGCAGAAATATACCATCTTAAGGCAGCGGGCACCGCTAACTGGCATAAGATGGACAAGGTGATTGCCATGGTGGAGGCCGCGCGCGCCGAAGGGCTGCAAATCAGCGCTGATATGTATACCTATACCGCTGGTGCCACCGGGCTGGACGCCATGATGCCGCCTTCTGTTCAGGAAGGCGGATATGACGCCTGGGCTGCGCGATTGCAGGACCCGCTGATCCGAGAAAGACTGATTGCTGAAATTTCAACGCCACAGGACTGGGAAAACCTGTATCTGATTGCTGGCGGTGCCGACAAGCTGCTGTTGATGGGGTTCAAGAACCCAGCGCTGAAGCCACTGACTGGCAAAACGTTGGCGGAAGTGGCGGCGATGCGCGGCAAGGGGCCTATTGAGACCGCAATGGACTTGGTTGTCGAAGATGGTAGCCGGGTGGGTACAGCCTATTTCATTATGTCTGAAGAAAATATAGCCAAGAAAATCAAACAGTCATGGATGAGCTTTGGTTCTGACGCGGGTGCGCCTGCAACCGAAGAGCCCTTCACCCTTAGCGGTAACCATCCGCGTGCCTACGGCAACTTCGCCCGGGTTTACGCTAAATATGTGCGCGACGAGGGTGTGCTAACGCTGGCTGAAGCAGTGCGTAAAATGACCTCGCTGCCCGCGGAAAACTTGAAATTGCGGGGTCGTGGTCGACTGAGGCAAGGCTATTTTGCCGACATTGTTATTTTTGACCCCGAAACAATTCAGGACCATTCGGTGTTCGCTGATCCACATCAATACGCCACCGGCGTGAATGATGTAATAATCAATGGAACACAGGTTCTTAAGGACGGTGACCATACTGGCGCGACGCCGGGTGTCGCCCTTAGAGGACCGGGATGGACCGGATGGCAGCAGGAAAAAGCTAACTAGGTTAGCCACAATTTGCCCCCGGTCAACATGACATAGGGGAGCAATATGATCAAAAAATTATCCGCCAACGCACTAGGGTTGCTGGCAATTATGCTGGCCTATGGCGCGCAGCCTGTTTGGGCGCAGGGACAAGACTCTACGCCCGGCGAACGTAACCTGCTGATCATCGCGGAATTACTTCCCGGAATATACAGCAACGCAAATCAAGCGTTATTTGATGCCCGCCGCCAACTGCCGGATGACAGCAAACACGCACGCAAAGAATTCAGTATCACACGTCTTGCGGGCGGTGATAATGACGCTCCGACTTTCAGTCTTGCCGGTGATCTAGGGACCAAGAGTGTTGCCTATAGAATGACACTGGATGCAGGCCCGACGGCCGAGGAGCTTTCTGCAAGCCTTGCCAGTGAGGCGGATGGTGCCTGGCGAACAATCGCTGATTGCTCGATCAATTTTCGTCGCCGAGCCGAGCATTTTGATGGCAAAGCCGTGGGTGCTGGCTGTGTTAAACTTGGGTTTTCCAGCATACAGGTATCGAAGAAGGAAGTGTGGCTTCAGGCAACGTCCACTGCGGAACCATTTTGGTATGAACGTGCCCGCCAGTTCCATTGTTACGCGGACCTGCCGGGCGTAAGCGGTGGCCGCGACATGCCGTTTGAACGCTATGATAATATCATTCTACATGACAAGGGCGCGACCCACTGGTTTACCACGCGCGGGGACGAAAAGCGCGAAATTGGTCTGACTCTTCAAGCGATCACATGGCATGTTCTCAATGAAGATAACGGTAATTTTAATCGTAACTCTTTAGTGCTTTATGCCAGCGAAAAAATGGCGGACGGCAGCACGAAGCCGCACCCCTACACCTTCACGGAGCCGTCCGCTGAGCGCATTGGTTACAACCTGCGCTGGATGCTGGTGAATTGCGCAATGGTGCCACGGGATCAAGCCAAACCTGAAATGTAATTATCGCTGAAACAGACCAGCAGAAAATGGGGGACGATATGAAAAGTCTACTTTCCGCAACTGCCTTGGCAGTGATATTTGGCGTTTTCGCCAGTGGCGCTACTTTGGCCCAAGACAGGCTTGATATTACCAAGCCGGAAGAAGCGCTGGAAGTGCAGCGCAAGTTCATATGCTCTCGCGCAGAAAATGATCCAACGTTTGGCTATTTTCAAGGCACCATGTACTCGCGGGTCGAAGGCGAACGCGACCGTATTTTGTTCAAACTCGTCGGCGTAAATGTTCGTCAGTGCAAAAATTACCATGATGAAAAACGTGGTCCCGGTTTCAGGAGCGTCAGCCGCGAAGTCATGTTGTATCTGGACCCGGAGACAAATGAGGTTCTGGACACGTGGGAAAACCCTTGGACGGGTGACACGGTAAAGGTGGTGCACGTGGCTAATGACCCGGTCAACATGCGTGAACCCATGCATGCCTACCGCAAAGACGGTACGCCGCTAACGTTTGACGGCCTGTTTAAAAACGGGCGGGTGTTTACGTCATTTAATATTCCGCTGTTTTACAAGAACCCGCTGGGTGGGGACTATCAAGATTATGTTGGCGGCACATATCACGCGATGGAAATGTTCAACGACTATGCTTACGAGGATGAAGTTCTTGATCCCGATAACATGAAACTGTCTCAGCTCAGTTTCAGTTGGACGCGAGTTGCCGACTGGTTGCCGTGGATGAAAATGGGTGACCGTATTGGCGTCAATTATACTGTGACGATTGGTGCTCGCGTGAATACAGCCGAAGACATTCCCGAACCATTGCTTAGTGAAATGAAGGCCAGTTATCCCAAGTTTCTTGCGCCACCACCGGCAGACGATGACCGCAAAAATGTCACCAGCTGGATGCTGACTAAAGACGCGATTGATGCTGACAGGGAGAAAGACTAATGCGTATTTCAACATATATTGCAGCAACCCTTGTTGGTGGCGCTTTGTCAGTCGCGGCGCCCGCTCAACAGTTCGATGGGTCGGGCCCCGATCGGGCAT
>JAALKD010000043.1 GCA_011088215.1 Sphingomonadales bacterium
TGGACGCCGAGGTGGAACGCCTGCGCACCCAAGTGACAGAGGAGTTCCCCAAGTCTGTTTTGACGCGCAACCAGTCACCTGATGTGCCGTTTGATCGGTCGGTTAACCCATACCGTGGCTGCGAGCACGGCTGTGTTTATTGTTTCGCTCGCCCCACCCACGCTTACATGGGCTTGTCGCCGGGATTGGATTTTGAAAGCAAGCTGTTTGTAAAACCAGATGCCGCGACAATTTTGGAGACTGAACTTTCGAAGAAAAACTATAAGGTTGCGCCTATTGCGCTTGGCACCAACACTGATCCATACCAGCCGATTGAGCGGGAACACAAAATCACCCGCAGCATTCTTAAAGTGCTGGCAGCGCATGATCATCCGGTGACTATATTGACCAAATCGCGGCTTGTTGTGCGTGATCTTGATTTGCTGGTGCCGATGGCACGCAAGGGTTTGGTCAAAGTGGCTTTATCCGTAACGACCATCGACCGCACTCTGGCGCGTCGGCTGGAACCCCGCGCGGCGATGCCGCAGCGACGATTGGATGCCATCAGGCTGTTGTCAGACGCGGGCGTGCCAACCGGTGTGATGTTCGCGCCGGTTATTCCTGCGCTCAATGATCATGAGATGGAACATGTGCTTGCGGCTGCCGCTCATGCCGGGGCCGAAAGTGCGGGTTACATATTGCTGCGTTTGCCACTTGAGGTGGCTGGCCTGTTTGAAGAATGGCTCGAGGAACATTATCCAGATCGCAAAGCTCGCGTGCTCAACCGTTTGGCTGCACTCAGGGGCGGACGGTTGAATGACCCACGTTTCAAACACCGGATGAAAGGCAAGGGCCTTGAGGCGGATTTGATGAAACAGCGTTTTGGCAATCTGTGTCGGCGGCTACACCTCAACCAAAGCCTGACCGAGCTTAAGACCGACTTATTTCGCCCGCCGGCCGGTGACCAACTGGGCTTTGATTTTGATGCATCGGCGGCGTGATCTGAGCGGTAGTTGATCAGGCGGTTTTGCCTTAAACCAATTCCATCAGCATGTCGCGTTTGTAGGGTTTCAGCCCTGTGCCACCGTCTGCCTTGATCTGATTGGCCCACTCCGGGTTGGCGAGCAGGGCACGTCCTACGGCAACCAAGTCAAATTCGCCTGCTTCAACGCGTTTTTCAACCTCGTCCAAGTCAACTGTTTTGGCTTCGGAAAATTCGCCCTGGCCTTCTTCGGCAAAAGCGGTGTCCAGCCCGACACTGCCCACCGTGATAGTGGGCTTGCCAGTAAGTTTTTTAACCCAACCAGCCAAATTCAGTTCACTGCCTTCAAACTCTGGTTCCCAGAAGCGACGGGTTGAGCAGTGAAAAATATCAACACCAGCTTCAACAAGCGGTGTTAGGAACTCCGACAGCTCATCAGGTGTTTCTGCGAGCCGGGACGTATATTCCTGTTGTTTCCACTGTGACCAGCGCAGCATGATTGGAAAATCAGGGCTGACTCGGGCGCGGATTGCCTTGATGATCTCAACAGCGAAACGGGTGCGTTTGACAAGGTCGCCGCCCCACTGATCGGTGCGCTCGTTCAATCCTTCCCAGAAAAATTGGTCGATGATGTAGCCGTGGGCACCGTGTACCTCCACGCCGTCAAAGCCAAGACGCTCGGCATCGGCGGCTCCTTGGGTAAAGGCTTCAATCACATCAGTGATGTCTTGCTCCGTCATTTCGTGACAGCGTTTTTTGCCGCGTGCCACCAGCCCTGACGGGCCGTAACCAGGCACATCCGGGTCCGGCTCGCAGCCGGGTTTTCGCATCGAACCTACGTGCCAAAGCTGAGGCATTATCTTACCGCCCTCATTGTGAACTGCCTCGGCCACCTTGCGCCAGCCCTCCAGCGCGCCGTCACCATAGAAGTAGGGCACATTGGGATAGCCGTTGGCTGCTATATGGTTCACGCAGGTTCCTTCGGTGATAATCAGACCCACTCCGCCAGCGGCTCTGCGGCGGTAATATTCAATGTTTTTGCTGTTGGGCACGTTGCCGGGCGAAAAGCTCCTGGTCATCGGGGCCATCACAATTCGGTTATCCAGATGCAGTTTGCCGAACTCAAAAGGCTCAAAAAGGGCGGGGTGTGTCACAAATAATCTCTCTTTTACTGATGGTTAGCGGACTTTTGCTGTTGGCTATAGACCTAGTCCACCTAATCGTAATTTCAAGTGGCTGCTGCTGGTTTTAAAAACCAAAGCTGATATAACTGCGTAACAACGTTAACGCGCCGAATGGTGGCACCATAAAGGCGGGCGCATTGTTTGGATGCCGGTGGGGCGTCAAACCAAATATAGGGAATTGGGTATGTTGAAAAAATTTATCATTGTTGCGATGGCTGGAGCATGGGCGGCAGCATCACTGACAACCACATCGTTAGCGGCAGGCGAAAAGTCTGCCCATGATTTTACCGTGCAGTCGATCGATTATACCGATCTGTCGATGGCGCAATATGAGGGCAAAGCGGTGTTGTTGGTTAACACTGCGTCATACTGCGGATACACGCCGCAGTATAAGGGCCTGCAGGCACTGTGGAGTGAATATGAAGACAAGGGCCTGGTTGTGCTGGGTGTGCCTGCCAATGATTTCGGCGAGCAGGAACCGGGTAACGAGCGGAATATTAAGAACTTCTGCAAGGTCAACTTCAAGGTTGATTTCCCCATGACCAAGAAAATGGTGGTTAAAGGCGGCGATGATAATGCGCCGATCTACGACTGGTTGGCAGCCGAGTTGGGTGACGAGTCGCGGCCCAAATGGAATTTCCATAAATATCTGATTGGGCCAGACGGCAAGGCTGTCGCCTATTTCCCAAGCGATGTTACGCCAGAGTCTATAGAACTGCGCGCAGCGATCGACAGCGTTCTTCAGTAAATATCCTGGCAGCGAGAACAGAGCGGCTGACCAGTATAGGTCGGCCGCTTTTTTTATGGACCGCAACGTCTTCTGCAGCCGCCGCTTAAAATCCGCGAAATGGCATATCCTCTGGTCGCTGAAGCCAGTTGTCATCCGGGTAATTGGTCGCGCCGTCTATGATATGCAGGGTATAAGCATGGCGTGACTTGGCAGATCGGTTCGCCCGCGACATATGGGGAAACAGGCCGCCAAACGCCAGTACTGTGCCTTTCGGTGCGGGTAGAGGCAAACAGTCTTTCTCGCGGTAGGGCGTTTCGTCCAATACTTCTTCCCGGGTACCAACCCCTTCGCGGATGAACAGCGATTTGGGCATGCCCGAATTGGTGCCGTCCAGATGACCACCGGGAATACCCCACAGGCAGCCGTTTTCTTCGGTGGCATCTTCCAGTGCTATCCAGAAACCAAGGCAACTGTTGGGGTTGGTGCGAATATAGGTGGCATCCTGGTGGCACAGCACTTCGCCGCCAATTTCAGGCTGTTTGAAGATATACATGGACTGCGCCAACTTGGGGTCAGTTAGGCCCAAGCCTCTCGCCAATGCCGCAAGCGCCGGCTGGCGGGAAAAACGATCAAACTCGGGATCGATGTCATGCATGGCATGGCCAACTTTGTTGAGCGCTTTCTCCAGTGGTTTCGTTAAGGCGCCATCCTCATCGAAGGCCTCTTCCTCGAAGAAAAAGCGAGTGGTGTGGCCTGATGATAGAAAATATTCGTCCTGCGCATGGGCTTGACTGGCCGAGGAAAAAACCGAGGCATGTTCGTCGACGTCGAAAGACGCCATCATATCATCCATGTGGCTACACAGTTCATCGCACTTGGCCTCGGGTATCAAACCATCAAGAACCAAAACGCCGTCGCGGTTGAACGCTTGCTGCATTTCAGCGGTAACAACGCTGAAGCTTGTCGCATCAAAACGGGGTATCATGAGTGTCTCCGGGGTCTCGCCCGCCGATTAGACAGGTGTCTGACGGAGGTTGATTTAGGCAAAACCCTGATGGCGACAGTCAACCACAGCCTTATTATGCGGTCAAGTCTTGCTGTCGGTGCGCAGGCAGGCTACTCAAGAAGTCTGAACAGGTTTGGTGGTTGCCGGAGGTAGTGCTGCGTGTCTTTTGTCGAAATTATCTTGCTTGCGGGCATCGTCGTTTTATTGGTGCTTGGCGGCATTTTGCTATGGAGACTGCACGCGCTTACTGCATCTGACAACAACGCAGGTGCGGACCGCAAGTTGATTGAAATTCAGACTCAATTGGACCTGGCAGCTCGTCAGGCCGATACGCGGGAAAAAGCCATCCGCGAGGAATTTCACGGTAACCGAGAAGAAATTACCAAGGCGATCAACGAGCTTTCCGACACCATGCGCAAGTTTGGCCAGCACCAGACAGACCAGCAGGAACAGTTCCGAAACAAACTTGATGACAAGATGAAAGAGCTGCGCACCGAGAACAGCCAGAAGCTGGACGAAATGCGTAAAACTGTCGATGAAAAATTGCAGACGACTCTGGAGAAACGGTTGTCGGAAAGCTTCAAGACGGTCTCGGAGCGGCTGGAGGCTGTGCATAAGGGACTGGGCGACATGCAGGCGTTGGCGACGGGTGTGGGTGACTTGAAGCGTGTGCTGACCAACGTCAAGTCGCGCGGCACTTTCGGCGAGGTGCAATTGGAATTGTTGATTGAAGATGTACTAACGCCGAACCAGTATGTGGCGAACTATGATTGCGGCCGCAAGGGCGTTCACGTGGAATTCGGCATTCGAATGCCCAGTAGCGAAGACGAAGTTTTTCTGCCGGTGGATGCAAAGTTCCCAACCGAGGATTACGAACGCTTACTCACTGCGGTTGAGGCTGGCGATACTGATGGAATCGCATCGGCGCAAAAAACACTGGCGACCCGCGTGAAGGGTTTTGCCAAAGAAGTGGCGCAAAAATATATCAACCCACCTCACACAACGCCGTCTGCCATATTGTTTCTGCCGACCGAAGGCCTTTACGCTGAAATGTTGCGTTTGCCAGGATTTGTCGAGGACGTACAGCGTGAATTGAATGTCACCATAACCGGGCCAACTAATTTCCAGGTGTTATTGACCACTTTCCGAATGGGCTTTCAGCAGATGGCAATGCAGGAACATGCTTCTGAGGTCTGGAAAGTTCTGGGCGCGGTCAAACGCGAGTTCAACCGCTACGGTGACCATTTAACGGCGATGAGCAAAAATGTTCACGCCATGGAAAAGCATGTGGAAAAACTAGCGACCCGGAAAAATGTGATGCTGCGGGCGTTGAAGGGCGTCGATGAAGTCAGCGCGAGCGACGCGCAGGTATTTCTGCCAGAAAGCGCTTCCGATGGCAGCGCGTCAGCCGACGGTGAAGACGAGGCCGATTAGCTGTATTCTTGACAAAGCCTCCAGTCGTTTTGACCAAGATCAAATACCATTTTGCAGACCTGTTTTAGCCTGATGCTGATGAAGTAATCAGGAGGACAAACATGAGCCATGTGCCACACGAACTACGGGAGGACTTTCCGGAATTTGAAGACCGTATCCACGCGCTTAAAGAAAATGATGCTCACTTCCGGCGGCTGTCGGAAGACTATCATACGCTCAACCGCGAGATTCACCGTATCGAGGTCGGCGATGAGCATGTGTCGCAATTTGCCGAAGAGGATCTGCGTAAATCACGCATGCGCCTGAAGGACGAAATATACGAATTGCTGAAGGCATCTTAGCTGCGATGGGCGTTTGAAACATTGTCAGATTTGTAGGGGCTGCGGCCCCTTTTCTTTTCAATCTTGACATGCATCCAAAAAGCTGCATATCTATAGGCAGCCTAATAACTGCATATAAAACCGAAGTAACCGCTCATGGATCTTATTTTTAAAGCGCTAGCCGATGCGACCCGCCGGGAAATGCTGGACAGACTGCTGGAACAGCCGGGCCTGACGTTGGGCGAACTTATTGCAGGCACCGAAATGCGCAGGCAATCAGCCAGCAAGCATGTGCAAATTCTCGAAGCGGCGGGGCTGGTTACAACCGAATGGCAGGGGCGGGAAAAGAAACACTTCCTTAACCCTGTGCCCATACAGGAGATAAGCCGCCGCTGGGTCGACAAATATTCCGAGGCCAGGACGGAAGCTATCCTTAACCTTAAGCAGTCGCTGGAGACGGATTCTTCAACTCAAAAAAGGACCAAATCATGACAAAGCCAGATTACATCTATGTCACTTTAATCGATGCTCCGTGCCAGAAGGTTTGGCAGGCACTGACCGACGGTGAATTCACCAAGCAATATTGGCATGGTGCGGAAGTTCGGTCTGATTGGACAGTCGGTGGACCAGTGGAGTTCCGGGTGCAAACGGAACAGGGCGGCGCTATTGGCTGCGAGGGCGAAGTGCTGGAATGTGTCGAACTCGAACGCCTGAGTTACACGTGGCATTTTCCGCTTAACCCCGAATGTGCGCCTGAACCACCTTCACGCGTGTTGTTTTTGCTTGAGGACGCCGACGGTGCCACCAAGCTTACTATTAAGCATGACACATTCGTCGATGACAAGAGCGCGACCTACCGAATGGTCTCGACCGGTTGGCCATATGTTATTGCAGGCCTGAAATCGCTGTGTGAAACCGGGAAGACCCGCGATTTCTCTCGTCTTGCACCCGATTAGAGTGCGTTGCTCCTCCCAGGCATGGGCTGCAAGCAAACCTTATCTGTGATCCCGGCTGATGCTTTGCGGTGAAGCGTGCGCAAAATGAGGTGGGTGCTATTGAACTTGCACGCCATCATCCCTAAATTAACAGTGTAGCAACGAGACAAGCTTGAAAACAGGCGCAGCTACAAAGCGAGAAGACAACGACAGCACGGGTTAGCCGGACAAAACGACAAAAAAGTCGTCGCCGCAAGCCCATACTAGAGCGAGGATAAAAAGATGTTTACCAGTTTAATTGACAGCACAGCCCCGTCTAAGGGCCTGCCAGTCGCGAAAGCGCACGTGCAACATTCCAGTGCACGAACGCGTCGCCACCGCAGACGCTATGATCGCACATCGCGGTTGGGAATTGCTGCTTAACGACCGAAGTTTGGGTCTGCAGTCGTTCTTAAGCTCCTGCTTATGATTTTATAGCCCATATTCGATTGCAGATTCTGGCCGGGTCTAAGTGCGGATCACGCCCCTGACCCTAGCCCCTAGTGCCCACCTGGGCCCGGCCATACTAAATTTCCCGACGGGTACCCCTCTATGTATCCGTATCTGACAGGGTGTTATATTCCTCCCAAGGATAAAACCCCGTCCTAAAGGCATCCTTTCCCCCAAGGATGCCTTTTTCATGAGCATTTGATATCTGCTACATGTGTTATTACAGTGGCTGTGGTAGCAATTTGGGGAGCGACTATGATCAAGCATTCAATGTATTTGCCGCTACTTTTGTTGATTGCTGCTTGTGGCTACCGTGCGGGCGAATATGAACCTGTTTTGCTGGCCGGTGCTCAACAATTACCGGGTTGGGGTGATGATTTGGCGGTTTGCCATAGCGAGGCGGAAAAGGCGGGTAGCGGTCGCGCCGGATACGGACCGGCGTTCGATGTATGCATGGAAAACAAAGGTCATGATATTGACAGGGCTGCGTCGGCTGCGAAATTCGCGGAGATCGAAAAAGAACGTAAACGTAAGGATGCTGAAACTGTCAAAAAAGCTGGTGGTTATCACAAACCAGATTGAGCCCTGCAGTTTTTGGCAAATGATCTTCAATTTAGTTGTAGGCGTGAGATTGATGGCAGCTTCAGCTGCCGTGAAGATAGCGGGCTGACAGGATCAGTATGGCAATGTTTTGGGCAGAAACCATAGGCAGGGGTGGCAGCCCAAGCTACTGAGACGTTTTTGTCGATTAGTTTCTTTTTTGAGATTGTGTTTTATTTTGGTACAGTAGGTATACACAGTATGGGGGTATTGTGATGGCTCTGCATTTGTTTCCCACCATTGTGGTGGATACTATAACTGAAAAAACCTTTTATCAGTCGCATATAACCGATTTGGCGGGTATGAAAAAATACCGACGTGCCCGACGGCTTTTGCCTGGTGTTTGGGTCACCTATCGGAATGTGTTCGTCGATTATCCAGGTAGCTACGATTCACTCGGTAAAAGGTCCAAAAATTCTTTTAGTGGGCAGCCCGGCCAATAGTGTTGTTGGGCTTTGAGCTCGCGGGTGGTTTTTTGTGTTACATTCTACGAGCATGGTATGACTGGTAGTTTCGGCGTTTGCTCGCTCGAAAATAATCGATCAATTGTTGTTCAGATAAAAACGGACATTACTCAGCGCGGCGCAAGGCGCGTTTTGCTCGCTTGGTGTTTTCGTTTCGCATCGCCCTGATTTCGGCGGTATTAAAATTTGTCGCACGGGTGAGTGCGGCAATTTTTCCCTTCACGCCGATCAGCGCAAACGGCAAAATAGTCCATGCCAACACAATTATGCCGCCCACGATTATGGCGGCGATTGCGATCGCCATGTCGGAGCCGCCTGCGGCCAGCATGCGTTCAACCCAAGTCACCAATGCTTCCATTTGTTCCGTCCCCTATCTAAACCGCGAAGTTTGATAGTAGGTTTAGCAATCTTTAAGCCAAGTTAACGTCTGCCTAGTTAGGCGTTTATTTTGAGCTAGCTGCCAGCGTGCCAACGGCGAGTTGGGACGGTTGGCTTTTCGGCTTGCGTAGACCAGCCAGCGTCGAAGTTGTTGGTACAGCAGGACCGTTTGAAACGGTCCAGAAGCGGCGTCCAATATGTC
Source organism: Sphingomonadales bacterium (assembly GCA_011088215.1). GTDB lineage: Bacteria > Pseudomonadota > Alphaproteobacteria > Sphingomonadales > Kordiimonadaceae > Kordiimonas. Next base: position 8,704 of record JAALKD010000043.1, read on the forward strand.
TTCGCCGTATCCCTGCGTGAATGCGTGCACCAGTTTGTTTTGTGGGCTCAGCGGCGCGCCCGCCATCGCAAAGGGCGATACAACGCCGAGGTATGCCAGCATGCGGGCAATGTCTTCATACACAGGCGCGATGCGGGCTCCCCACATGTCCATGCCGATTATGCCAGCGCCGTCCACCAAAAGATTAGTGGGGGTGAAATCACCGTGCAGCAGTGCATGCGGCGTTTGCACATTGGTTTTTGATGTCAGTTCTTGAAAGCACTGGAGCGCTGCCTGAAAAGCTGTGTTGTTGTTCAGGGCTGTCGCGGCGACTGAATTTCGGCTCATCTGGTTGTCGAGTTTCGCGAATAATTTACTACCATCCAATGTCTGTACTTCGGTATCCGAGAGGTTGTGGAAAGTTCGCAGCCAGGAGCCTGCAGCAGTGACGAGGGAACGCTGCCGATGCGGTGTGGCAGCTCGGCGCCACAGAGCGGTACGCAGGGTAGGGGCACGCTGCCAATCCATCAAAATCGCTTGGCTTCCGGGCAGAAATGCCAGAGCCTGGGGCGCGCGAAGGATAGAATGGTTGAGTGCTGCGAGGTTGCAGCGCATAAGTGCATCATATTGAATTTGTGCTGCATTTTTTGAGGCTACGTCAGTCTTGTAGACCTTCAACGCAAGTGTAAACTTTGGGCTAGTCACCCTGAAGATATCGCATTTGCGCGCTCGAACGCCAGACTTTGCCAATTGCCAATTTGCATTGGCATCTAGGGCTTTAAGCGCCGGCATCAGTTGTTCCAGCAGGTCTGTTTTTTGTGGTGCGACGTTTGGCATAGGCCTCGTTTATCAATTTATCGCTGGAATCTACTGCAGGTGTGAACCTGAGCAATGTGTATCTGAATAATACGAACCAGAATAATGCTTGCCGTTATAACGCTTTTCTGGCGCAATGCCATGGTTTGGCGTGAATTTTTGAAAGGCTGTCGCGTTGGATCTTTTTGACGCCATGAATGTGTCGTTGCCCAGTGGGCCGGACTTTACCCAGGAAAAATCCTTGGCTCGAGAGATTGGTGATGCCCCGAAGGATGGGCAGAAAGCCATGATTTGTTGCGTTGATGAGGTTGGCCGCGGCCCACTGGCAGGCCCCGTTGTGGCGGCTGCCGTTATTCTTGACCCAGCCCAGGTTCCTGTTGGATTAGACGACAGTAAAAAGCTGACGGCGCGCAAGCGCGACCAATTGTTTGAGACTATTCAATCGGTTGCAGTGGCGGTTAGCATTGCCGAAGCCAGCGTTGAAGAAATCGATCAAATCAATATTTTGCAGGCCTCGATGTTGGCGATGCGCCGGGCAGTGGCAGGCTTGCCCGTGCGGCCAAACGGAGCATTGGTAGACGGCAACAGGGATCCTCATCTCAGTGATTTGCCTACCCGAACCCTGATAAAAGGCGACGGCAGGTCTCTTTCAATCGCTGCGGCGAGTATTATTGCAAAAGTTTTTCGTGACCGTTTGATGGCAAAACTCGGGGAAAGCTACCCAGAGTATGATTGGGCACAAAACGCAGGATATGGTGTGGAAAAACACCGCCGGGCACTAGAGCTTGTGGGGGTCAGTCCGCATCATCGGCAAACATTCGCACCGATTCGCAAGATTTTAGATAAAGAATAGCTTACAACATATTGATTCATATTAAAGAATCACTTGACGTCGATTCGATTTCGACTCATGATTCAATCCATAAATACACCAAATCAGTGCGAAAAACAGCGTCAAAAGGCGCGTTTTAGCCCGGAAATAACTGGGAGGTGCACTGGGTTTTGGCCAAAAATGGGACGGAAAATCAATGGTAAAAGCGTCAAAATCGGCATCAAAAAGCCGGAAAAATGAATTGAACACGGCAAAATCAGAATCCTTGCTGCGTTCAAAGTTGAACAAAATTATCCAAGGTGACAGCATCGATGTGATGAATGCGTTGCCTGCAAAGTCGGTCGACGTCATTTTCGCCGACCCACCCTACAATATGCAGCTCAAGGACACTCTGGCGCGGCCCGACAACAGCAAGGTCGACGGCGTTCATGATGCCTGGGATAAATTCTCCAGCTTTTCAGCTTACGACGAATTTACCTATCGCTGGTTAGAGGCTGCTCGCCGGGTGCTGAAAGACAGCGGCACCATTTGGGTGATCGGATCGTACCATAATATTTTCCGGGTCGGCACTGCACTGCAAAACCTGGAATATTGGGTGCTCAATGACGTGATCTGGCGCAAAACCAACCCGATGCCAAACTTTCGCGGCACCCGCTTTACTAACGCCCATGAAACCCTGATCTGGGCTGCCAAGTCCGCGGACAAAGGTGGTTACACCTTTAACTATGATGCCATGAAGGCAATGAACGAAGACAAGCAGATGCGGTCTGATTGGAACTTGCCGATTTGTTCCGGGCATGAGCGGCTGAAGTCGGGTGACAAAAAAGCCCATGCAACCCAGAAGCCGGAATCTCTCCTCTATAGGGTGTTGATGTCATCAACCAAGCCGGGTGATGTGGTGCTTGACCCCTTCTTTGGTACAGGCACCACCGGTGCAGTGGCCAAGAAACTGGGCCGCAACTACATCGGTATCGAGCGCGAGAAGGCCTACATTAAAGTAGCGCGTGAGCGTATCGCCAAAATCAGCGAACTGGACAGCGAGGCGCTTGGCTACACCGAAAGTAAACGCAGTGCACCTCGGGTACCGTTTGGCTCCATTGTTGAGCGCGGCATGATAACACCCGGAACAACCCTGTACGGCGCGGGCAGGCGGCACGCTGCCCGCGTGCGCACCGACGGCACGCTGATCGCAGGCTCGGGCAAGGGCTCGATCCATCAGGTTGGCGCCAGCGTTCAGGGCGCGCCTGCTTGTAATGGCTGGACCTTCTGGCACATTGAAACCAAAGGCCAACTGGTGCCGATTGACGTGTTCCGCCAACAGGTTAGAGCGGAAATGCACTAGCCCAATATAGCTAAATTCCCAGAGCCGCAGCCCCGTTCCAATGGCTGCGCCTCCGTTAGCGCCTCTTCTGTCCCGCACCCGGGTTCAGAAGGGGCGTTTTTTGTTCGTGTACAATAAAAACTATTGCATTTGGCGACACAAATTATCATATTCAAATGACGAAAGCATGGTTGGGGGAATCAGCAGAAATTTAGTATGTCAATGGCTCATTACTTGATGCCGTGACGTAACTGCCTTGCTCATTGAAACGGCGACTGCAGAATTGTCCCCACGTGCAGGAAAAGACATTTTCCATGACTATAGAATAGTCTTGGCGGGGCCTGACGATGTATATGGAGAAAGCTGTGCCGAGACCCAATTATCCCGACAACCTTGATTTTTTAATTGCGAGTTTTTCTTCGATCAACCTTGATCATCCCGATCAATCTGATGTGATTACCGAAACCGATGGCACTTTAACCGAATTTAATGGGCTTGAAGGAATATTCACCGAAACGAAACCGGGGTTAACCATGACCTTTGCGTTTGCGTCGTTCGAAAATTCTGGCTTGGAATTAGTTGATGCTGATCCTAATTTATTTAGGCCAATGGCGGAAAACTTGCGTGATATTATTCGCGAAACGTTGGAAGAAATATCAAGAATTCTCGACATCACTTTCGTAGAGACCGATTCGGGCTCGGCAGGCTTGGGTGACTTACACTTTGAAATCGTTGGGACAGGTGGAGCAGGGGGGCAATTTATTCCGAATTTGGAACCCGTGACGGGGAATCCTGCCGGAACCGGTGGTTTTATTCACCTAGGAATAGCCGACTTTAGCACAGACGGTAGCAGGTCGTCACTGCTAGCAGATGACGAACAGTTTAATGATGGAACATTTCCACTTTTCAAAGCTGTTTTTATTCATGAATTTGCACATGCACTTGGGTTGCGCCATCCTGAATCAGACAATGCCGAGGAAGCCTTTTTTGAAGTTACTGGGGAGCAAGTTGATGCGTCTTTTTTCCAGTCACTGACCCGGCTACCCGATGAATTTAACACTGTCCAGTTTACAAGTGTGGGAGCCAGAGCTTTTGGTTTTTCTGAACCGCCCGTACTTCAGCAAATTTCAGATGCCGGAGGCAATTTTTATACGGACCTGGCCACATTTGGATTGTTAGATATACTGGCTTTGCAACGATTGTACGGGGCTAATGAAACCGCAACCGCTGGGAATGATGTATACATTTTTAAGTCGGAACAGGCCCTTTACCAGGCAATATTTGATGCCGGAGGGATAGATACCTTCAGTTTTCAAAATCAGATAAGAGGTGTTGTTGCAGATATTCGCGAAGGCGCGTTCTCCTCGGCTGGTCTGCTTGAAACAAATCCTGGCGGGTTTTTGCCCGACCCGCAACCGGAGATTCTTGCTGAATCGAACATCGCGGTAGCTTTCAATACTGTTATCGAAAATGTAATTGGTAGCGATTTTGCTGACAACATTAGGGGAAACCTTGTCAACAACAAACTGACTGGCAATGGCGGTGACGACACAATCGACGGCGACGACGGCAACGATCGTCTACTTGGAGGTGATGGCGATGATATGCTTGCGGGCGGTACCGGAAATGACACGCTTGTTGGCGGTGCGGGCTCGGACAAAGCTGAAGGCGGCGTGGATAATGACACCTTCTTTGCCGGAGCCGGTGATACAAGCGGTGATATGGTGTCGGGCGGTGCGGGCAACGATGTTGTGGCCGTGGGCGACGGGGACGACCTTGCCGTGGGCGACGATGCTGTTGCGCAAGGGTTTCAGGCAACAACAACCGACGCCGATGGTAGCGACACCATATTTGGTGGTGCCGGCAGTGATACCCTGCATGGCGGTGCTGGGGATGATCTGTTTTATGGCGGCAAGGGTACCAGCGATAACGAAGATGTATTCACCGGTGGGTCTGGGGCCGATATCTTTTTTGGTGGCACCGGTAATGATGGTATCACTGCTGATGCTGGCGACGACCAACTGTTCGGCGGCGCGGGCGATGACACACTGGATGGTGGTGCTGGTGCAGACAGTCTGTTTGGCGGCGGCGCCGACGATAACATCACTACCGGCACAGGTGCCGACGCGCTTTTCTTCGCAAATGATCACGGCGATGACACAGTTACCGACTTTGACGCCAGCGAAGACACGCTTTTCCTCACCAACACAGTGACGGACTTCACCGACCTTACCAGTGTGCAAGCTGCGGCGAGCGCGACAACTGTGGGCGGTGTAACGGGCCTGCTAATTGATACCGGTGGCGGCAACAGCGTGTTCCTTCAGGGTATGTCGTCCAGTGACCTCAGTGCGAGTAACTTGGCACTGTAAGCAACTGCATCTTCGTTCCAATTGGCTGCGCCTCCGTTAACGCCTCTTCTGTCCCGTACCCGGGCTCAGAAGGGGCATTTTTTTGTTCAAACCTGTCCAATTGTGTTGACAAAACACAGATGGTTGATAGCGTGCGTGGCACGAGTAAGTTTGAGTATTTGATTGGGGAATCATGGCAAATTTGATGGGCACCCAGAATGCCCAAATTTTGTATGGCACAGACGATGCCGACATTATTGGCTGTAATGCTGGGCGCGCGGGCGCTATTTTGGGCTTCATAACAAAAGGGGCGGATGTAGATAGCACCTTTCGCTGTGGTGTGCCGACTGGTTCTCAACAATATATTGAGATTGATTGGGAATAGAATATGCCGAGTTTTGAGTTGATTGCTTTCCAAGTCTTAACTGACGACGTTGTTCGCGGAACATTGGGCGGTATTCGGTTCAGCTTTGAGCTGTCGGCACCTGGCGGCTCCATCTCGGTTCTCATCCGGGATTCAAGGGGTGGTGAGCAGACTGTTACCGTGGAGGGCAAAAGGGGCGAATTTACAGCGGACGTCAATGGAATAGAGTTCCCAGCTATCAATTTTACTTCCGGGGCGTCTGTCGAATCGTACGAAATTGTCCAGGTAAAAATAGAGGACACGCACGGTTCAATCACAGTCTACGATTCTGCCGCGCTGGAAACTTTGGGGATAAACGGACATGTTCCTGTGGTTGAGCCATCAGAAGGCCAGGCGGATAACATAAGCCCGGAACTGGTGCATTTCGAAATACATGATGGACCTGATGACCGAGACTTGCTCGGTCAACCAAGGTTTTCGATTGAATTGAGCGATAATAGTGGTGCGGTCAGCTCTGCTCGGTTGAAAGTTCGTTCTTTGACGGACGAGGATTTCTCAACGCTTGTTTGGTTTGGTGGTACCGAAGGACAAGGTGTACTCCGTTTGCTCGATCACGCTAATCAAAATTTTCCCTATGGAGAGGGACAGTTTTATGTTTCTGAAATAGTCATACAGGATAATTCTGGAAACCAGCGAACTTACCGGGAAGACGAGTTGCGTGACTTGGGCTTTGATTTGACTTTTAGCTATGATTCGCCTTTGCAAAACAATTTTAGCCCAGACCCGCCGCGCCTCGTTGCCTTTAGCATTGATGATCTCGAAGTTTCTTTTGCAGATGGTGAGTTGCCAACATTCTCATGGCAAATCGAAGACAGTGAAATTAGAAACGTACGGGTTACTTTTGCGGACGAGTTTGGGAATGCCGATGGGATAAGTTCGACGGTTTCATCAGGGACCAGTTCATATGGGCCCAGCGGGACGCAATTGTCAGGTACTGTCACCATCCGTGACGTTATTGTTCTGACGGTTGGCGGCGATGAAGTCGTATACTCAACAAGTGAGTTGTTGGCTCTGGGTTTCCAAACTGAATTCCAAGTTACCGATTCTCCGTTCGACTATGAAGCCCCATCAACATTGCCTGCTATTGAAACTTTTGAACTTCTCACGACATCAATCGATCTCGATGCCGGTGAATTGTTGCTGTATTTCAATCTAACCGTAGATGACCCCGTTTCATTGGAATGGGGCTTTGTCAGATTTTATAATGAAGAAGCTGACGATTACACATCACTGTCTTTCCGCGGATCTGGTGCAAGTGCCGAACGCGTATGTATATATCTGCCACAGGGCACATATCGATTAGTTGATATAACGTTCGAAACGCATGAAGGTGACCGCGTTACGGTAGCGGCAAATCAGATCGAGGGTGCTGGACAGGAAATATCATTTAACGTCGTTAACAGCAGGGAGGACATTGAACATCCGATTCTCACGGCTTTTGACATTCTGACAGATGAACTTGATTTTGATGCCGGTGAAAACGTGGTTCGCATTCGTTATGAGACCTCGGATAACCTGTCTGGGATCAGTAGTGTTAATGTTCTTTTCAGGGGTCCAGACGGTGAGTTTCTGGGCGGAAGTGGCTCGTTTGAAGAAGGTGTCATTACTATTTTGCTGCCTGATACTGCAATTGCCGGGGAATATGAAGTTTTTCGTGTGACTCTAAAAGACGACGCTTCCTTGAATTTCAACCTTGTCAGATACTTAAACTCTGACATCGATTACTCAGACTTTAATTTCAGCAACTTCCCTATTGTATACCTTGACGATTTGGGTTTCGATTCTTCATTTACCCTTCTCAAAGAACCGGATGTACCATCGTTGGTTGGTTTTGAATTGCACGAAACACATGTGGATATGGATGAGGGTAACACAAGTGTCGAGTTTTTCATTAGTGCCACAAGTAAAAACGCCGCCGTAGATTATGTGACGGTGTATTTTGCAGACCCCAATGGCTATTTGCATGCGCAATACTTTAATGGTTCGGAAGGTGATAGCGCCATTCAACTGCCCGCATCTGCGATGTCGGGTGACTATCAGTTGGTGGCCATCGAAATCGGTGCGACCAATGGCACAATGACGCGATTGACGGCCAGTGAAATTACGGAAATTTCTCCTGACGCAAGCCTGACGTTTACGGTTGATAATGAAGCCGGGATAGACCATGGGCCGGCCGCAACAACACCGCAGAGTACGCTCTCACCAGATAGTTTCTCTCCTACTGGCGATGCTGAAGTCGATAGCTTGCTATATCCCGTTCGTATTCAGACACCCGAGCAGGGGCCTTTGATTATCACATATAGTTTTGCCACTGAAGAAAGTATTTTTTCTCAACTCTCCGTCGATTATGGGCGAGAGGATACAACGTTTGAAAATGCATTTCGGCTTGATGCTTTGAACGGCGCAGACCAACACCTTGTCCGCGGGATTTTGGCTGAAATAGAAACATTTACAAATATTGTATTTTTGGAAGTGCCAGATGACGGCGATTCATCGGCTGGCCATATGCGGTTTACTTGGACAAGCGGCACTCGACCATCTGATGGTCTGATTTCTTCCAGCATCGCTTGGGCATATACACCGTCTGGTGCTGCGATCAGTTCCGACGTTTGGCTAAGATCGACAACGCTGGGAGTTTCTGATGACAGGGATGTTACAGACACATACTTGAGATGGGTTATCGCTCACGAAATTGGGCACGCACTGGGATTGAAACATCCCGACGAAACGATAGGCGATTTTGGTGAATTGGCCCGAGAGTTTGATGGTCTAAATTATACATTGATGTCTTCCATAGAGTTTGCAGCAGATCCTACCCAGAATATAGTACTGAGACCACAAACCTATATGTCGCTTGATATTCAAGCGCTTCAGGCATTTTACGGTGTTAATGAAACGGCCACTGCGGGTAACGATGTTTTCCAGTTTGTTCCGGGAACGCAATATTACCTGACACTGTGGGATGTGGGCGGCGTTGATTTGTTTGACGCTTCCCTTCTGTCGCACAGCGTCAAAGTTGATCTTACGCCCGGTAGTTGGAGCGATATTGGGACGGTTTTGGGGCCCTGGAATCAAGATTTTACCGGAGACACAGTCTTTATCGCCGAAGATGTTGTCATTGAAAATGCTACAGCAGGTAGCGGCGATGACACCCTGACCGGCAACACAGCCAACAACAGACTAACCGGCAATGCCGGTGCGGATACGTTGTATGGCATGGCAGGTAACGACCGGCTGCTTGGCGGCGGTGACGACGACATGCTTTTGGGCGGCATTGGTGCGGACACACTTGTTGGCGGTACGGGCGCGGACAAAGCAGAAGGCGGCGACGGCAACGATACATTCTTTGCAGGAAGTGGCGATGAAGGCGACGATATGGTCGCCGGAGGTGCAGGCAACGATGTGCTCGCTGTTGGCGACGGTGATGATCTGGCAGTCGGCGATAGTGCAGTTTCGGACGCTTTCCAGGATACAGCAACCGGCACCAACGGCAGCGATACGATCTTTGGCGGCGCAGGGAATGACACAGTGTTGGGTGGCGGTTGGGAAGATGCCAATAACAATAGTCGGTATGACACAGGTGAGGAGCAACAGACCGGATCAGCTAGCAATGTCATATACGGCGGCAGCGGCAGCGATGTGGTTATTGGTGACGGCGGCAATGACACCCTGGGTGGCGGTTTGGGCGGCGATACCCTGCATGGTGGTGGTGGTGATGATCTGTTTTACGGCGGCAAAGGCGCCAGTGACAACGCTGACGTGTTTATTGGCGGCAGCGGTAATGATATCTTTTTTGGTGGTTCCGGTAATGATGTCATCACAGCGAACGAAGACAACGACGAACTGTTCGGCGGTGCGGGTGATGACACACTGGACGGCGGTAGTGGGGCGGACAGCCTGTATGGCGGCGGCGGTGACGATATAATCACCACAGGCGAGGGCGCAGATGCGCTGTTTTTTGCAGGCGACCACGGCGACGATGTGGTCACCGACTTTGACGCGGGTGAAGATGTGCTTTTCCTTGCGAACGCAACCACCGACTTCACCGATCTTGCCAGTGTGCAAGCGGCAGCAACGAGACAACCGTTGGCGGCACTTCAGGCCTGTTGATTGATACCGGTGGCGGCAACAGCGTGTTCCTGCAAGGTATATCAACCGGTGATCTCAGCGCGAGCAATTTGGCACTGTAGAAATATGACCGTAACAGTATGAAATACACTGTTATTGCGCATAATTTGTTAACCAATCAGTGCTAGATTGATACCAGATACGCACACTTCAGATGATAACCGCGCACCGATCATGCTTGATGGATTGTAATGATCAACAAGCGGTTCCCGCAAGACACATGGGGGTCTTAAGCAGGGAATTAAATTATGTTTGAAGGTTTTTTAGGCAAAGCAAAGGACGTGCAGGCCAATGCAAATGCCACTACAGCAATGTCATCAGGCAGCATTAAGTTTGCTGCAGCGGAAATGGAGCATATTCTGGCTGCCCTTGATCGTTCGCAGGCGGTTATTCAATTTGACACTAATGGAACCATTCTGACTGCTAACAGCAATTTTTTGGGCGCGGTGGGCTACAGTCTTAATGAGATCCAAGGCAAGCATCACAAAATGTTTGTAGGACCGGGTGTTGCAGAGTCAGCGGAATATAAAGAGTTCTGGGACAGTTTGCGACGCGGCACTTTTCAGGCGGCCGAATATAAGCGCTACGGTAAAGGTGGTAAGGAAATATGGATTCAAGCCTCTTACAATCCAATTGTTAACAAGCAGGGTGAAGTTGTAAAAGTCGTTAAATATGCGACCGATATAACGCAGCAGATTCTCAAAAATGCTGACTTCAGTGGTCAGATCGGGGCAATCCATAAGGTTCAGGCTGTTATCGAATTTGAATTGGATGGCACAATTATTGACGCCAATGACAACTTTCTCGGTGCCGTGGGCTATTCTCTGGAGGAAATCAAAGGCAAACATCACAGGATGTTTGTTGAGCCAGAATATGCTGAAGGCCGGGAATATAAGCAATTTTGGGCTGGCTTGGCCGAGGGGAAATTCCAGGCCGCGCAATACAAACGTGTTGGTAAAGGCGGTAAGGAAATATGGATTCAAGCTTCGTACAACCCGATTTTTGATCCGGACGGCAAGCCTTTTAAAGTGGTAAAATATGCTACCGATGTTACAGCGCAAACCATCCAGAACGCTGATTTCAGTGGTCAGCTGGAAGCCATCAATAAGGCTCAGGCCGTGATTGAGTTTGATTTGAACGGGAATATTCTGGATGCCAATGAAAATTTCACATCCACTGTTGGCTATTCGATAGGCGAAATAAAGGGCAAACATCACAGCATGTTTGCCGAGCCAGAGTTTGCTCGGAGCACTGAATATGCTGAATTTTGGCAAAAACTAGGCCGAGGCGAATTTGATGCGGGCGAATATAAACGCATAGGCAAGGGCGGCAAAGAGGTCTGGATTCAGGCGTCTTATAACCCGATTTTTGACCCGGACGGCAAGCCATTTAAAGTGGTAAAATATGCCACAGACATTACGGACCAAGTGAACCGGCGGGATGAAGAGCAGCGTGTTGGTGCCTTGGTTGATGACAATCTGGAGAAAATTGTCGTCGCAGTTAGTGAAGTCAGCGAGCAAGCCAGTAGTGCTGCCACGGCATCCGGTCAGACATCCTCGACCGTTCAGTCGGTAGCGTCTGCCGCTGAAGAGTTCCAATCATCAGCGCAGGAAATTGCCCGCAGCATGGAGCTTTCTCGCTCCGAAGTTACAAATGTGATGGAAGAGGCCAAAAACGCCGATCAGTCCACAAAGCAACTGACTGACGGTGCGATGGCGATGAATAATATCGTTGAAGTGATTAATGATATCGCGGGTCAGATTAACCTGTTAGCGCTGAATGCCACCATCGAATCTGCCCGAGCGGGCGATGCAGGAAAAGGCTTTGCAGTTGTGGCAAGCGAAGTTAAGTCATTGGCAAACCAGGTGGCTAATGCAACTACCCAAATTTCCAATGAAATTACCGGTATGCAGACCATCAGTAATGATGTGGTTGAGCGTTTGTCCAGCATAAGAACGGCGGTAGTCGCGGTGGAGTCGAGCGTTACTTCTGTTGCAGGTGCGGTAGAGGAACAGTCTGCAACGACACAGGAAATTACTACCAGTATGCAGGCTGCGGCGACAGCGGTTGATGAAATTAACACCGGGTTGGGTTCAATTTCTGGTGCAATTGCTAATGCAAACCAATATGCCCGCGAAGGCACCGACCTATATCGCAGTATAAAGGTTAACTAAGCGACCCGTTGCTCAGTATTTTATATGGCAGCTTCAAAGCGCTCCCTTGTCCAAGAGGGGGCGTTTTTTCTATAGTGGGCTTTGGTGACTGATCGCTCTGCCGGGCATCGGACCCATTTGGCTAGTTGCCGGTTCGAATTTCAAATAACTGACACTGCAAGAGAGGAGGTCAGACATGGCGATAAAACGGATTTGGCATGGATGGACAACCCCTGAAAATGCAGATGGATATGAGGCAGCCGTGCGCGGGGTGGTTGCGCCGGGAATTGACGCTCTGGATATTGAAGGGTATCGAGGCCTTGAACTATTGCGCGGTGTGGAATTCGCCAATGCTGACGGCCAAAGTGAGGTTCAATTCGTAACAATTTTAACCTTTGATAGTTTGGAAAACATCATCGAATTTCAGGGAGACGACTATACCAAAGCGCATGTACCTGAAGAAGCGCAGCAATTTTTAAGCCGCTGGGACAGCCACGCTGTTCACTATGAAGTGCGCGGCTAGGGTGCAAGGTAAACGAACAAAAAAAGCCAGCAAATAACCAAAGGTTATCCACTGGCTTCAGTGTTACGGACACCAGCGTTGCGAGTCGCTGATCCGCCATTGTGCTCGCTGTCTGCTTCGTTTTTAATTTTTGAATTTTACCGCCTTTTGGGCGGCGCCGAAATGGGCCGGGCTATACAGGCCCATGCTGACCCCAGCGATGTTGGCATAGTTATGAAGTCGGTTGCGCAGTAGAGTCTTTAGCGTGATTTTCGCATATTTTTTTATCATTTTTACCTCGTCTTGTCGTGTCGGGCCGTGTTGTACTATCAATATTAGCAAGCCTTAGGCCAAGTGATGATTTCAAATATTATTTAGTAAATACAATGTGTTACTTATAAAATTTCTTCAGGGGAAATGCGTGTGTTCACATTCGAACACTGAGCTGGCGCGCAATTGTTCGTTTTCGAACAGCTTAGGCCGGTGCTGCCGCAAAATGGCTCACTCATGTTTTAAGGCCAGCACCGGGTTTGCCTGAGCTGTTCTATAGGCATGACCGGCGACCGTTAAGGGAGCAATCAACAATGCTATGCCACCGGCGCTGATAAAGTAGGCCATGCTGAGGTCAATACGGTATTGGAAACCCAGGAGCCAATCATTGGCGAAGTACCATGCAGCTGGCCATGCGATCAGATTCGCAAACAACACTGGCTTAGAAAACTGGAACGTAAGAAGCTTTACGATATCTGCAACGGATGCCCCCATCACTTTTCGAACACCAATTTCTTTTATCCGACGTTCTGCGGTGAAGGAAGCAAGTCCATATAGGCCAAGACAGGAAATCAGAATTGCAAGCAGTGAGAAATAGGCGAATATCTCGCCTCTTTGTGTATCTGTTTGATAGTGAGCGCTGTAGCGATCTTCTGTGAAATCGCGGTCGAGTGGTATCTCTGGTACCAAGCGAGCCCAAATGGTGTCGATGCTTTCAAGTGCTTGTTGCTCTGATCCGGGTTTAATCTGAGCGTTTAATATCCATAGCGGGCCGTCACGAACGACAAATATCATCGGGTCAATAACGTCACGTGCAGATCGAAGCTGAATGTCGGCAACGACACCGACTATTTTGGTCGCTATAACACTGTCATCGGTTTGCTTGATATCCACGATATGACCTATCGCTTCCTCCTCGGAAGCAAAGCCAATTGCTGCAACAGCTGCTTCGTTTAAAATACCACCTTGTGATGTTTTTTCATCTGATTGCGGCGCCGTTTGCGGGACGTCAGTGCTATATTTTTCTGAAAAGAAACGGCCTGCTATCAGCTCAGCGCCAAAAAACTCAAGCATCCCATAGTCGCCGTGAACATGCTCTAGCCGGAGGCCAGACGATGCAGAATTTGATCCCGAAATTGATGCAGGCATGTCCCAGCGTCCCCGTATCGGAAAACTTCGGCTGGTAAAGGATGTGGCTTCCACCTCTGGAAGCGCGTCAATTTCCTTTTGTACCGCGCCCGCAACCAGTGCTGCCTCTTTGTACGTCATGTGGAACAAAGACAATTTGCCTGCTTTATCAATGCCCAAGTCCATGGTCTGCATGTAGTTAATTTGGCTGTATATAACGGCTGTTGAAATCATCAGCCCGATTGAAATTGTGAATTGTAGTGTTGTGAGGAAGGCGCGCGCTTTTGACGACCGAGACAATGCTGAATCGTTTGAGTGTAGGACTGTAGCAGGTTTGTATGCCGACATATTTAACGCCGGGTGTGCACCGGCTCCTACAGCCAATACAAGTGCTAGCCCAACCAAACCAAGTTGAACGGTTGGGTCGGTAAAACCCTCCATACTTAGCAGTTTAAGTACAAGTTCGTTGAACCAGGGCAGTAAAACCTCCACCATTACGAGTGCCAAAAACAGTGCAATTGTTGTGGTCAAAAAACTCTCGCCCAGAAATTGGGTGACAATTTGAAACCGCGAAGCCCCCACGGTTTTTCGCAAGGCAATTTCGCGTGCGCGCAGCGATGAACGCGCTGTTGAAAGGTTGGCAAAATTGATAACGGCGATTGCGAGTATTAGCAGGGCGATGGCGGAAAAGCTGTAAACGACAACGATATCGCCCGTGGCCTTTTGCTGGCTGCGTCCCTTTGAGTGCAGATGAATATCCTGCACTGGCATCAAGTCGATAGTGAGTTGCTCACTCGGTGCTATGCCTTCGGTATAACCCAACCCCGGCGAACCGAGCGCATGTTGATCAAGCATTGCGGGGATCACCGCGGCGAGGGGTGCTTGTTGTGCTTTATCATAAAGTTTAACATATGTGTGAAGGTTGGGTGACATCCACCACTTCAGAAGATAGGGCTGCTCCTCATAACGTGCATCATTAAGGTTGAGCAGAAAACCGATATCCAGATGACTGTTGGCGGGCAGGTCTTTTATCACCGCCACAACTTTCGCCAGAATGTCGCCGTTTTCCAGTTCGAGCGTGCGACCGATTGGTGATTTTTCGCCAAAGTATTTTTTTGCGACTGATTGGCTGAGTACCAGCGACTGAAAATCGTCAAAAAGCTGGTCACGGTCGCCTGCCACGACAGGTAGGTCAAAGACGTCAAAAAAACCCTGGTCGACCAGATTAATTGTCTCTTCCAGTTTCAGCTCGTCCCGACCGACCCAAAATTGTCGCCGCAACATTCTTGTGGATGCCTCAACAATATCTTCGTTTTCGCGCGCCAATACTGCTTTGACTGGTCCCGGCGCTAGTGCCGACTGCTGTATGGGTTTCCCTGCATCGTGTCTGGTTGTTTCAAGCCGGAACAAACGGTCAGCATTAGTCAGCCAACTATCATAAGAAATTTCGTTGTGAACAAACAAAGCAATCATCAGACAAGCCGCCAAACCTACTGCAAGACCACCGATGTTGATAAAGCTGTATAGTTTGTGCCGAAGCAAGTTCCTTAGGGCAATTGTCAGGTAGTTCTTTAGCATTTACTTATACTTCTCTTTTCCTCGCCTGGCTGGCTCGGGTTTGCTGTCGTTGCCTAATCAGCAAGCCTTGGGCCAAGTGAAGATATTCTGTGTTTTTTAATAAATACAATGTGTTACATATGGAGTTGCTTCAGATATAAATGCAGATGTTCATATTCGAACGCTAAACCAACGTGTTATTGTTCATTTTCGAACAGCGACGTATGTTGCTGCTACTGGTGGCTTGTTGCCGCGGAGGAGGGCGAAATGATTTCCAATTTGAAGACAGTTTTTTTGCCGTTCATATGGCTATTTTGTGTGTTATCTACCGCGACAACAGCGCTGGCTCAGTCATCCCCGGACGGGGACGTACCAGTCCCTAATCAAGGCTCAGTCAGCGAAAGATTGCAGGCGGCTTACGCAAAAACCGGCGATATAAGCATCGCTTACCATTTGGCGCGAGTGTTATATGCCAGCGGCGATTTCGCTGCGGCCAGCCGTTGGATAACGTTGATGATCGATGCGGGATGGAAAATGGGTTTGGACCCAGCGGAGTTTTCCAATGATACGGCACCGCTCGAGCTAAAGGCCCAGATATCAGCGCTAAATGCTGCCGTGATTAGTTCTCAGCGGACCAGCGTGGTTGTGGCAGGCTTTGATGACACGCGCCTTGTGCCAGAAAGCATCGCCTACGACCCGCAGAAGCGCATGCTGTATGCGGGCAGCTTGGCGCGACCGCGTTTGGTGAAGAAAGGAACAGGTAACAGAAGTTCTGCCATTTATGCCAAAGATATTGCTTTGCCTGTCGGTGTCGATTGGGGCGTATTCTACGGCATTAAATTTCACGCTGAACGCGGCGAACTATGGGTGTTGAACAATCGTAGGGACGGTGACGGTATGCGGGGTAACCTGTCCGTGTTAGGCCGCGCCGGCACAATGGTCAAAAGCTACAGCTTTAGAGGTGAACCGGCTACTGAGTTGAACGATCTATGTTTCGCACACGGTTATGTTTACGCGACCGACAGCACAGCCAGCCGCGTATACAGGGGTTTGCTATCGGCGGGCACGCTGGAGTTATTTTACCAGAACAGTGATATTTCTTTTCCCAACGGCATTGCCTGCAATGACGACTCTGAGGACATTTATGTGTCTGATTTCCGTGGTGTTTCTCTCATTCCCGCTGATGGCAAAGCACAGCACCAAAGGCTCAAAGTGGCCGATGGTTATTCGCTAGGCGGCATCGATGGTATGTATTTGTGGAACGATCATTTGGTGGGCGTTCAGAATTACCTTGGCGCTCCGAAAATTGTGATGGCGAAGACACAAACATTGCAGGCTGCAGCTGCGATTTCGGCTTTTGATATAAACCATCCTGAATTCAGAATTCCTACCACCGGTTTTGTCTGGAGTGACTGCCTGTTTTACATTGCCAATTCATCGTTGGATGCGTTGGGCCCTGATGGCTCCATAGCCTCTGACGGACCGCAGCCTGATGCAGCTAAAATTCTAGCATTGAATTTACGAGAGGAAGGCGCGTCTTGCCAATTGTAAATACAGTGGGTACCGGGTGGCGCACTTAGTCGGCTAAGCGAACAATTTTGGCAAAGGCGGTTGGCAAACCAACATCGCCTATTTCATTGAGCGGAGCCCAGAAACCATTCTTCACATTCAGGCGTGCAGGCGCCGCAGCAACGGCAAGACGAGTTTCCAAATGGAAATGGGTAAAGGTATGTTTGGCGATCGCCTCGCCGAGCTGCCATTCACCCGGGTGCGGGGCTGCCATCAACCATTCTTCCGCGTTGGGGAAATCGGCGCGCGCAACCCATGGGGTGGAAAATAATCCGGGCATGCCGCCCAGCAAGCCTTTGTCTACTCTGCGCTCAAGCAAAATATGGTCGTTGTAGGTAAACCAGAAACTAATCGCTCGCCGTGTCGGTTTCATTGTCTTGGGTTTCTTTACCGGATAGCGTTCCATGTCGCCGGCTGCCGCGGCTTTGCAGTGTGTTGATAAGGGGCAAAGTGGGCACTTGGGGTTACGGGGTGTGCATATGCCCGCGCCCAAGTCCATCATTGCCTGAGCAAAATCACCGGGGCGTTTGGTTGGAGTGATCGTTGCGGTAGCGGCTTTGATTGGTTTTTTGGCCTTTGGCAGCATGTCGCCAATGCGAAACAAACGGGAGGTAACGCGTTCGATGTTGCCGTCTACCACGACAGCCGGTGCGCCGAATGCAATGGCGGCGATGGCGGCGGCAGTATAGTCGCCGACACCGGGCAGGGCGCGCAGGCCATCCTCGCACTTTGGGAATTGCCCGCCGAAGTCGCGCGCCACCACACCGGCACATTTATGCAGGTTTCGCGCCCTCGCATAGTAGCCCAGGCCTGCCCATTCCTTGAGAACTTGCTCTTGTGGTGCATTTGCCAGCGCCTCGACCGTCGGCCATAATTTCAGGAATTTGACAAAATAAGCTTTTACAGTCGCGACTGTGGTTTGCTGTAGCATGATTTCCGAAAGCCAAACCTGGTACGGGTGGGCCTGTTCGCCCGGTTCAGCGCGCCACGGCAGGCTACGTCGCTCGCGGTCATACCAATCAAGCAGTACCGCAGAAATAGGTGGGGTTGATTTTATCAAGGCAAAGCCTTTGCTGATTGCTTGCCTGAAACGGACATACCAACGTTCACAGTGAACACAACCAGCAAATTGATGCCAAGCGCCCACACACCTGCGTGCAAACCCAGTGGTGCGCTTAGATCCATTCCGCCCGTGGGAATGGTTTTCAGTGCAACCGCGACAATACAGCCACAAATAAGGCCCCAAAGGATTGCGGACCCTCGCACGCTGGCAGTTCGTACGCCTAAAATGATAGCTGGCGCAATTTGAATCAAAAGTTCGAACTTGAAGATCATCAAAGCCCAGATTGTTTGTGGCAAAGCGATCGCTAACATTACCATAACGGCCATTAGCACCCACGAGGTCATACGGCTGATTTTGTACAGATTTTCTTCTTCGATTTGTCGACCCGCGCGCCCAAAAATGTCTTTTGTTACAGTTGATCCCAATGACAGAAGCGCAGAATCGATTGTAGACATGATCGCGGCAACGGCCGCCCCTAAATAGAGCACCAACAGCCATGCGACCGAAGGGTATGACTGCGTGATATGGCCAATGGCATAAACAACGACATTTTCGCTTTCTGCAGTACCAAGCCCCGGGAGCCATTCCGCGACACTGATGCCTACAAGGATCATCGGTACGGTAGTGAGAAGTGGCATGAAAAAAAGCGCCACATATGATTTGCGCAACACGCTTGGATTACGGGCGATATAAATTCGCTGTAATGCCTGGGGGTATACGGCGGCGCCAATGCCGACCAACAATACGACACTCATGAAACCGATTAGGTCAATTTCGTGCGTGAAATAGTCAGCCATTTTTGAACCAAGCGTCGTGAGGCCGGAGTCATCAACGGCGGGGTTTAGTGTGGTGACAGCAAAAAACAGCAGAAGGCAGCCTATGAACAAAAGCGAACCTTGAATGATGTCGGTCCATACAACACCGCGTAGTCCGCCCAGACTTTCGTACACTGCCATAATCGCACCCAATATAAGGATGCCTGCGGCGAAAGGAATGACGCCACCGCTTGCAGTTTCCAGCAGCAGGCCGATAGCTTTAAAGTTACCTAATGCATAGCTCACTAAAGTAATTATTGCGATGCTGTTGATGGCAATCAGCAGTGCTTTATTGCTGTAACGCCATTTGATGAAGTCGCCGACCGAGATAAAACTATGCTGTTTGGCCAGAATGTTAAGGCGGCCTGCAAACAGGAAATATACCAATACTAAAGCCATTACTGCAGCCGCGACGCTCAGGCCGATAAAACCATTGCGGTACGCGTTGCCGGGAATTGCGAACAATGTGTTGCCACTGTATTGAGTGGCATAAAGTGTGAAGAAAAGACTCAGACTGCCAAGAGAGCTGCCTGCCAAGTAATAGTCGCGTAGCGTGTTTTCTTTGCGCGCGCGATTGGCCAGCCAGCCGATGACCAGCAATGACACGAGATACAGGGCAATAAATGCGATGCCTATGGGGCCTAGAATAGTATTTTGCATGGTCTGACAGATTACAGGGTCAAGGGGTTTGAGCAGGTCACTTGCGGTGCCCTATACATATTTCCTCTTTGGCATGGTGAAAACAGTTATTTGTGCGAAGCTTTGTTTTTGGATACGAGATTGCGCTAAGCTTAAGTATGAATGGGTATCACAAGCGGTTGAATATGGGGGAATGTGCTTGCGAGCGGCTACGGCACCTGATAGCAAAGTTTATCGCCTGAAGCGGTGGGAGAACTGGCCAAATGGCCGCAAAAAAGTCATCAACATCCAGTAGGCTAACGCGGGCGAAGGTCGCAGGCAGCGGAAGGTCAGCGCCCCGGCGGGGCCGTGTTGCCAAACTGTCGCGCACCGCATCTACACTGGTTTCCAAAGCGTTGCGGGCCAAGGGCTTTGCCGAAGCAGAGGTTGTGACCCGTTGGGGTCGCATTGTCGGACCCGAGCTAGCGCGTTCGACGGTGCCGGTTCGTTTGGCATTCCCGCGCGGTGAGCGGCGCGGCGCAACGCTGCATGTGCGGGCCGAGTCAGCGTTCGCGCCTGTGTTACAGCAACGATCAGGCGTAGTTATCGAATTGGTCAATCGGTACCTCGGCTATGCGGCGGTGTCGCGGTTGGAAGTACGTCATGGACCCTTGCCGGTTGCCAAGACCACTACGCCGATGGAAAAACAACCATTGGATGCTGCGCATCGGCAACAACTTGACGAATTGATCGGCGATCATGACGGGGAGTTGAGCCCGCTGCAGGCGGCTGTTAAAAGCTTGGGCGAGTTTGTTCTGTCTGACAAAACCAAATAAACAACTGAGTGAAAAAACGACTGGGTAAAGCGAGGAAATATGACTTTAAAAGCAAATATTAAAACAGCGATGGTGGCTGCAATCATGGCAATTTTTGCCATCGGTGCGGGTGCAAATGCACAGTCTTCACCGCAGCGAGCTGACACAGTGGATCCAGCCGCAGCCACCGAGCCAACTATTCCTGATCGTGTTGGCGTGTGGGGTGATATTGTTTATGGCAGCGCGGATGCACCGGTGGAGTTGATTGAATATGCCTCCCTTACTTGTCCGCATTGCGCCAGTTTTTCGCGTGACGTGTTACCGCTGTTGATGAAGGATTTTATCGATGAAGGCCATGTACGCTTTGTTTTTCGTAACTTTGTGCTCAACAGGCTTGATTTAGCCGCCGCCGCAACCAGCCGTTGTTTGACCAACGAAGATGCAACAAAACGAACCATGTCGGCGCTGTTTGCCGAGCAAAACCAGTGGTTACAGTCTGATAATCAGCTCGCGGCAATTATGGAAATTGTTGGCCGCGAAGGCCTGACGGAAGACGGCGTTCGAGAATGCCTGTCTGACCAACAGGTGACTAAACACATTGTTGAGATGATGCAGCGAGGAGCGAAAGATCACGATGTGAAAGCGACGCCGACGCTCGTTTTGAACGGCGTCTCTATGAGTTTTCCTGGCTATGCAGCTTTGAAGCTCAGAATCGAAGCACAACTGGGCAGTGACTATCTGAACAAATAGCAGTCTACCACCGATATCCGTTTCTGTTCACTGCAGTCGCAGCGGTGTACCAAGTTTAATTCAAACGCAAAAATGACTCGTAACACGAAAATATTCGGGTTAAACACAATATCTAGTATGTGAGGTTTCCATGAACTACCAAACTTATATCAAAATTCTGAAGTCCATCACCGTCGGTACCTTGGCGCTGGCCATTGGCGCTTGTAGTGAAAGCAGCGACGATGGAGGAGCAGCACTGGATCCAGAGGTTGTTGAAGCGCAGGAAGCGGAAGCATTGGCGGAAGCTACCAAGTTGACTGAGGCAGCAGGCGGCGAGGGCACCTGGGGCGATATTGTCTACGGTGACCCCAACGCGCCGGTTGAAGTTATCGAATATGCATCACTTACCTGCCCGCATTGCGCCAGTTTTGCGGCTAATATTTTCCCGAAAATCAAGGAAAGCTATATCGATACTGGTAAGGTCAAATTCGTTTATCGCAATTTCGTTATGAATCAATATGACATGGCAGCGTCAGTGGTTGCCCGTTGTAAATCGCCGGAAGTAACTAAAAGGCTTATGAGTGTATTTTTTGCACGCCAGCGCACGTGGGCAGGGGGCGAAGGCTGGGACGATGCTTTGGCCAGTTTGGCCCGAAGGGCAGGCGGTATGAGCCGCGTTGAATTCGACCGATGTGCAGCCAATAAAGAGATGCAGACACATTTGGTGAAAATGGGCCAGGACGGCGCAATTCGATACAAAGTGAACGCTACGCCGACCATCATTGTAGACGGTGATCCTGTTGATGTTGCAACTTGGGAAAATATAAAAGCAGCGATCGACGCCGAGCTATAGGGCGGGACTGCGAAGATGCCGTGAAGGGGCAAGAGTTGGTTCGCTAAGTAGTTTTTTGGGAAAAAGCTGCGCCGTAATCCGGAAGGGCCAACTGAAGGGGAGTAAGCAAAGCCAATGAGATTTTCGCGACTGCGACTTTCTGGCTTTAAGTCATTTGTAGATCCGACCGAGCTTTTGATCGAGCCCGGCCTGACCGGTGTGGTTGGACCAAATGGCTGCGGTAAATCCAACCTTTTAGAAGCCATCCGCTGGGTGATGGGCGAAAATCGTGCTAAATCCCTGCGTGGCTCAGGCATGGACGATGTTATTTTCGCGGGAACCGATGTTCGGCCCGCGCGAAACATGGCCGAAGTGACACTGGTTATCGATAACCAGGACCGGTCAGCCCCTGCCGACTACAACGAATTTGATACAATCGAGGTAACCCGGCGCATCGAACGGGAAAGAGGGTCTGCTTATCGTATTAATGGCAATGATGTGCGACAGAAAGATGTGCAGTTATTGTTCGCGGACGCCGCCACCGGGGCCCACTCTCCGGCACTGGTAAGTCAGGGCCGTATCGGCAGTCTAATAAACGCCAAACCGCAGGACAGGCGGGCTATTCTCGAAGAAGCGGCCGGTATTTCGGGCCTGCATTCCCGGCGCAAGGACGCCGAAAGCCGGTTACGCGGCGCTGAAGGTAATTTGGTGCGGGTGCATGATGTCATTCAAGCCATGGAAAGCCAGATCAACAGTCTGAAACGCCAAGCACGTCAGGCAGTGCGTTACCGCAATATTTCGGGCGATATTCGCCGCGCTGATGCCAGTTTGATGTTCCTGCGCTGGCAGGCGGCATCGGAAGAAGTGCTGGAGCTAGAGCGTAAGTTGCGCGAGGCGGAATCTGGAGCGGCCGATATTACCGGACGGGTAGCTTCGATCAGTAAAGATCAGGCCGAAATCGCTGCCGCCCTTCCGCCGTTGCGAGACCAAGACGTTGCCGCCGCTGCTACCTTGCAGCGGTTGTCTATCGCGCGTGAGAATATGGAAGCCGAGGCCGAACGCCGTACACAAACAGCCATAGCGCTGAGAGCAACCCTCGAGCAGATTACTGGCGACCGGGTACGTGAGCAAGAAATTGCCACGGATGCAGGTGCAGCACTTGAGCGGTTGACGACTGAAAAAAACCGACTGGAAGCGGCGCGCGACGGCGAAAAAGCAGGGGAAATAGAGGCGCGGGAAGCAGTGGAAAAAGCGGTACGATCGGCGGG
>JAALKD010000129.1 GCA_011088215.1 Sphingomonadales bacterium
GCGCAATTTTTGCTGTTGCGCTTGCCAACAACATCGCTAGGGCCGAAACTTTGTTCCTAATTTTTTGCTTTCTCATTTCCTGTCCTCACTGTCGGTAATTATTTTCTTTGTTCACTAAACATTAAGCAAAATGTTCTCATGATGAATGTGTGTGGTCAATGCTTTTAACTTTCTATCCGTTTATGCCATAAATGTTACTGAGAAGAGGGTTTCCCGCCACAAGTTAATTGAATAGGTTGAGCTTCGATTTAGACCGAGTGAAATGTGAATGCTGCTATCAGACAACTTTTATGCGATAAACTGTTGTTTGTTGGGGGTGATAAGCCGGTTTTTGAAGTGGTACCGTAATACAACTGTTGGAAACCAATCTTTTTGGGGAGGATTGAATTTGCCATGTTTAAGTTATTTGTGAAATACAGTTCAATTGTTTTTGGACTGGCCTTGCTTGGTGTCCAGGTGGGAATGCCGGCCTATGCTGGGTCGCTGACAGTCAAAGTGTCTGACCCAAAAGGGGCACTTCTGGAAAATGCGGTAATATTCCTGACACCTCAGTTTGTTCTTAATTCTCCTGCACCTGTTCGAGATGACGCTGAGATGCGCCAGCAAAATATTCTTTTTTCTCCTATGGTGTTGCCTGTTCAAGTGGGCACCAATGTCAGCTTCCCCAATTTTGACGAATCCAGACACCATGTATATTCGTTTTCCAAGCCAAAGCGATTTGAGTTACAACTATACGGCAAGGACGAGTCCAACTCGATCGTTTTTGAGACGCCGGGTGTTGTGGCAATCGGATGTAATATTCATGATAATATGCTGGCTTATATTTATGTAACTGAGGCACCAATTTTTTCTAAAACAGGTGTTGATGGACTGGCCGAATTTACCGATCTTGAGAATGGCCAATATGAAATGACAGCCTGGCATCCAGGTATTCGCAAAGACGGCGCGCCGGCGCCGCAGATTATTACGGTGAATGATAGTCAATCGCAGAAAGAGACCACACTAAACTTAAGGCGCGTTTGGGGTAAACAACGCGAAGCAGACGAGAACCCATATTAAAATGGCAAAAATGCGTTTTCAAACCAAGTTGACGATCGTCTATTTGGCGCTGTTTCTTGCGGTGCAGAGCGTCATCATTTTGGCCATTTACACGTCTGTCAATGACAATGTACGGGACCAAATTCAGGGTCAGTTGATCTCTTCAGGCCAGATCATAGATCGATTGGTTCAAGATCAGGCGACCGTATTTGGCGCTCGGGCCGTTGATATTTCAAAAGAATTTGGATTTAGACAAGCTGTGGCTACGCAAGACAATGCGACGATCACCAGTGCATTGCTCAATCAGAGTGCGCGGGTGAATGCCGACGCAGCCTTTGTTATCGACCTTGATGATCAGTTGGTTGCCTCGGTCGGTGCCCCGCCTGCAGCAATGAAGGCCACCATGCTGCCAACTGCCCTTAAGGAAGCGGCAGAAGATGAAGGTTTTGCAACTTACTTTATCGCATTGGATGGGCGCGTTTTTGAAATCGTACTCGCGCCGATTGTTGCTCCTGTTACAACGGGTTGGGTAGGGCTTGCGCTTGAGTTGGACCGTGAGGCCTTGCTGTCTTTCAAGGAGCTTGCCCCTATTGATCTTGAGATAGCGTTGCTATCCCACGATGATGGTGCTCATCATGTTGCAGCAGCAACTTCAGATGCCGACAGTTTATCTGACTTTATATATGTTCATGGAATGTCTGACACAAATAGCGACTTTTCTTCGGTATTTGATGGTCAGGATTATATGTTTCGGCGGATTTCCCTCAAAAACAGTTTTGCAGAGGAAACTCCAACTGAGCTGTTGATATATTATTCTGTAGACGCGGGTCTTACGCCTTTTCAGTCGTTGGTCGTCGCATTGATTTCGATTTTGGTGGTGGGACTGGGACTGTTGTTTGTCGGCAGTCTGGTTGTTTCGCGGGGGATCACACGACCGCTTCGCATGTTGGCCGGAGCAGCTCAGAAAATCTCAGCAGGTGATTATCAGGAAGTGACAGCGCCTGCCAATGATGAAGAAATTTACCGGCTTACCGGCAGTTTTAACCAGATGATAACTGCTGTGCGCGAGCGTGAAGAACGAATTACCTATCAGGCATGTCATGACAGTGACAGCGGTTTGCCAAACCGCATATTCTTCGAAGAGAAAATAACGCCGAAGATAGTGGGCGGTGTAGCGTTTTCGCTCGCAGTTGTTGAAATTCAAAAATTGGCAGACATGCGGGCCGTTTTGACACACGAAAATATATCGGAACTGGTAAGAAGCGTGGCACATAGACTTAACGGTGTGAACATCAGTTATTTAGCTCAGTTGTCCACAGATACTTTTGTTTTTGCCCATTTTGAAAATGGTAGTGCTGACACGTGTTCTTCGATGATCATCGATAGTTTTGCGGAACCGATGTTAGTCGCAGGAATTATGGTCGATTTGCGTGTCTGTATTGGACTGACAAAGTTCCCGACGGACGGAGAAGATTTAACAGCGTTGCTTCGAAATGCCAATTCCGCCCTTGATAACGCCCGGTCTTCTGAACAGGGGTATGGCTGGTACGATGTGGAGCATGATTCTCTGCAAAAAGATCGCCTTTCCATGATGAGTGAATTGCGTGAAGGGTTGGAAAACGGCGAAGTGCAATTCCATTATCAACCTAAATTGGATTTGGCGAGCGGAAAAATAACGTCAGTTGAGGCACTTGTGCGTTGGTTCAGTGCCACTCGTGGTTTTGTGCCGCCCGATGATTTTATTTCGCTTGCGGAAAAAACCGGTGATATCCGGAAGTTGACTGATTGGGCTCTGAAAACTGCGGTGCAACAAATTGCAGACTGGCAAAAAGAAGGTGTCGACCTGATTGTTGCCGTTAATTTGTCCACTAATGATTTGATGAATGTCGATCTGCCAAAACAAATACTGGATTTGCTGAATGAACATGCTGTTCCGGCCAAGTTGTTGAAGCTGGAGGTGACGGAAAGCGCCGTGATGAACGATATGTCTCGTGCGCTTGATGTCCTGAATATGTTGAGCGCGATGGGACTAAAGCTATCGATTGACGATTATGGTACAGGATATAGTTCTTTAAGCTATATCAAAAGCTTACCAGTTGGAGAGATCAAAATAGATAAGTCTTTTGTTCTCAAACTGGTTGAAGACGACGAGGACAAAATACTGGTGCGCTCCACCATTGAACTGGCTCACAATTTGGGCTTGGAGGTCACCGCCGAAGGGGTGGAAAACGAAGACTCCGTTGATCTGTTGCGGAAATACGGTTGCGATACCTTGCAGGGCTATCATATTTGCAGGCCAATCCCCAGTGCAGACATCGCTGGTTTTCTGGACGAATTTACCAATGTCTCCAAGTAATCGCAGAGTTGTGGCCCGGCTTTTTGGGCTGATTGGTACTCTGGCGTTTTCACCGCAGCTGGTGGCGCAAGACCGCGGACCAATAGTGGATTTTGAACTGTTTACCGATGTTCGGCTAGGCCTGGCTGACGGTGAGCAATCCTGGTTGGACCAGGGTCTTGGGAAGGGGCGGTTCGGTGGAAACGCCCAAGGGGACACAAAAGTTGATTTTGAAATTGCAGAAGTTGCTGCGCTTTTCAATGTTGAATTCAACTGGGAATGGTCCGCTTTTGTCCATGCAAAATACGATGAAACCCAGGATGGCCCGGTTGATATCGTTGAGGCTTTTGTAAAATATTCTCCAACACCAACATCCAGCACGCGGTACAATTTCAAGGCAGGCCTGTTTTTCCCGCATATTTCGCGTGAAAATATAGGTGTGGCCTGGAGTAGCCCTTATACTATCACTCCGTCTGCAATTAATTCCTGGGTTGGTGAAGAAATACGCACCTTGGGCTTGGAAGCGAAGGCAAGCTTTCGCGATGAGACAAATCAGGTTGATGTAACAGTTGGAGCTTTTGGGTTTAATGATGCGTCCGGAACATTGCTGGCATTCCGGGGTTGGGCGCTGAATGACGTGAAAGCTACGGCCTTCACACAGTTACCGTTAGCACCGTTGCCACAGATTGGGCTGAACAGCTCATTTGTCGCCCAGCCTCTCTGGGTGGAGCCTGTTGCAGAGATTGACAATACAGTTGGGTTTTACGGTGCAATAGATTGGACATATGATCGCAACTGGAAGGCTGGTGCCTTTTATTACGACAATCGTGCAGACCCTGATGTTGTCAAGCAGCAACAATATGGCTGGTGGACCAGATTTTGGAATTTTTACGTTGAAGGCGATACGGTTGCCGACATTCATCTAATTGCTCAATATATGACAGGTAATACAACAATGGGTCGGGTGGTGCCTGCGTTCGGCACTCGCTATATCGATGTGGATTTTTCGTCTGGATTTGTATTAGCCAGCCGTAAATTTGGTCGCCAGCGACTGTCTGCCAGATTTGACTGGTTTGATACTACCGACCATGCCTTCGTCCAGCGAGACAACAACAACGAAGCCGGTGCAGCCATTACGGTTGCGCATTCCTATGAATTTAATAGGAAAAGTACGATTATTGCGGAGTATATGTTAGTGGACAGCAAACGTACCGCTCGCCGGGATATCGGCGTCGTGCCAGATCAGCAACAAAGCATTTTCCAGATAGCCTATCGTCATCGGTTTTAAGTGATGGACGCCGTTGTTCCCGTCAGTACTCAATATCCTTTACTGATACTGCCTTAATAAGGGCGACGACTTTAGCGCCCGTTTTTAATCCTAGGCGATTCACCGATTGCGGTGTGATACGGCTGTTCAACATTTTGCCAGACTGGCACAATTTTAAGCGCAGCATTGCTTGTTTATCAACCATTTGGACCTGGCAAACCTCTGCGTCCAGCTGGTTCAAAATGCTGATGCCGTCAATCCTGGACGTAGCGACCGAAATATCAGAGGCAAAAACCCGAAGTGTTGCTTTGCTTCCCACTTTTTCGCCCTTGTCAGGTAGGTTAATGCAGTCACCGCCCAAGTCAGCAATCACCAAATCGTCCTTTCGACCCGTAATTGTCGCGCTCAATAGCTGTCCCGCGTCCGAAAGGCCCATCAATTCCGCGCATTCTGGCGCCGCCAGCACTGTCTCAAGCGTTCCCGTTGCGCTCACTTCGCGTGGCCCCATCCAAGATCGGCAAAGCGGCGGGGAGGGCGGGGGGGGGGGGGGGGGGGGGGGGGGGGGGGGGGGGGGGGGGG
>JAALKD010000130.1 GCA_011088215.1 Sphingomonadales bacterium
CCCCCCCCCCCCCCCCCCCCCCCCCCCGGGCACGCGCGGGTGTTGCGCCCCGCCACCGCGGACTTTACCGCAGGCGGTTGTTCGCTGATTTTACCGGCTGCTGCCTCGGACTACATACCGTTTGCCGCCATGGCGGACAGGACAATCTGGCCTCGCTCCCACGCGCCCTTGGGGTTGATGTGCGGCGCTAGCCGTGAAGGTGCCTTCACAAGGCCCGCAAGCACAGCTGATTCGGCAATCGACAAGTTAGCGGCTGAATGACCGTAAAACTTGCGTGCTGCCGCGTCGATGCCGTAGGCGCCGCCGCCAAAATACACCCGGTTCAGGTACAGGGTTAGAATTTGTTCTTTGGTAAACTTTTGTTCCAGCCATAGCGCCAACAATAGTTCCTGGGCTTTTCGTTTGATGGTTCGCTCGCTGGACAAAAACAGATTCTTGGCCAGTTGCTGGGTGATGGTGCTGCCACCGGCTCGTACACCGCCAGCCTTCACGTTGGACCATACGGCCCGCATCAGTCCTTTGCTGTCGACGCCGCCGTGACTGAAAAAATTTCTGTCTTCCACTGAAACAAATGCATTAACCAGCGCGCGCGGAGTTTGGCTGAATGAAATCCAATCACCGTATATTGGACCACGGCGCACCAGTGTGGCTCCGTTAACCGCTTTAACAACAACAGCGGAATCACTCGCTCCGGCAGCTGGCAGGTTTTCCAGGTCAGGCAAGTCTAGCGACAGGTAGGCGATTAAAACCACGCCAAAAATCGTTGACCACACACCGACAACAGCACCGCCGTATAGCAGGCGTCGCAACAGCGGCTTCTTCTTGTCTTTGAAGCTGGGAATATTTTTGTCGGCCATTTTTGCCTCAGTTTTTCATGCGCAACTCTTTGCCAGTTGGCTTAACCCATCTGGCAACAAGGCCATACCATGATCTTGAAATGAGGCAAAGTTATGAGCCGACAATATAATTGTGACACATGTTGAAGCTTTGATGCTATTAATTACCGAACGTTTGGTCTATTATTGAAAACCTGAAGAAAGAACAGGTAATGGCACGTCCGGCGACATTTTCAAAATCCCAGTTATTGGCCAAGCTTACAGCTGTGTTTCGTCGTTCCGGCTACGGCGGCGCCAGCATGGCCGATCTGTCGAAGGCGACCGGCCTATCGAAGGCGAGCCTGTATCATCATTTTCCCGGCGGCAAGGCGGACATGGCCGCCAAAGTTATGGCCGAGGAAGGCAAGCGTCTGCAAAAGCTGGTGCTGGCACCACTCGGTAAGTTGGATAATCCAGTTCTCGCATTGCAAAATAGCTTGCAGGGGGTGGCGGCCTTTTACAGCGGCGATATACCGCAATGTCTAATGAATAGCATTTTACTTGGCTCGGGCGAGGCTATTTTCCGCGCTGAAATAGCAGCTGCTGTGTCAGCCTGGGCGGAACTTCTGGCTGGTGCTTACGAGGCCACCGGGGCGCCATCCGGTGAAGCGTCAGCATGGGCAGCCTATGCGCTTGAGCGTATTCAGGGGGCGCTCATAATATGCCGCGTCGCGGCGAACAGATCGGCGTTAGAGCAATGCCTGGCGGAATTACGGGGTGACGTTGCTGCCGTTGATAATCTCTAGGTCGGGTTTAAAATGGCAAGTCCAACCTCAGGGGTCGCCGAAAACTGGCTGTGCTGCTGGTCGTTTTTCCTTGACCTTTGGTGCCTCGCGCACCAAATGAAGGCTAATCTAGAAGGATTTAGTCATGTTTATTGAAACCGAGGCCACCCCGAACCCTGACACCCTAAAATTTATACCCGGCCAAACCCTGCTTGAAGCCGGTACCGCTAACTTCAATAATCCGGATAGTGCATCCGCATCGCCGTTGGCGACAGCAATGTTTGCAATCCAGGGCGTAACCGGTGTGTTTCTCGGATATGACTTTGTTACCATCACTAAGGCGACTGAAGAAGAATGGGATCGGCTCAAGCCCAATGTGCTTGCAGGGCTTATGCAATTTTTTGCGTCCGGCGCGCCGATTTTGACAGTCACCGACCAGCCTGTGACACCAACAATGGATGAGGACGAAGCGGACGCAGACATTATTGAGCAGATCAAAACACTACTTGATGAGAAAGTACGCCCGGCAGTCGCTGGCGACGGCGGCGACATTATTTATCACGGCTTCAAGGAAGGTGTGGTATACTTGCAGATGCAGGGCGCGTGCGCCGGCTGCCCCAGCTCAACTATTACCCTCAAGCACGGCATTGAAAATCTGTTGAAATATTATGTGCCTGAAGTGGTTGACGTTCGCGCCGTCGAATAGTTTCGAGCAAGCTACAACTTTAGGCCCTTTTCCTGCCTTACGTGTAGAAAAACATGGGCACCTAGTGCCGGTATTGATGAGCCAAAGCATTAATGTTATACCCTCACAGAAATCATAACTTCTGTTGAGGGTGAATGATGAAATCTTGGTCTTGGAATATACGCCAAATCATTTTGATGGTCGTCGCTCTATTACTCTTCCCCCAGGCGGCCATTGCAGCGAACGATACTCGCGTTACCTTTGAAAGTGATGGCTGGCAAATTGTTGGCAATTTGCATGTGCCGGAAACGACTGTGCCGCCGCCTGTAGTGATTATGCTTCACACCATGTGGCGTGGAAATCGAAGCCAATATGACAACCTTGCAAGAACGCTCGGAGATGCAGGACTTGCATCCCTGCGCATTGATCTTCGCGGGCACGGCGACAGCATTAACAAAGGCAAGCTTGAATATCTGGCGATTGAACCTGAGTTGATATTCGATGGATGGCCTGACGTGATTGCTGCGAGAAAGTTTCTTGAGGCGCGCCTTGATATTGACGCTGATAAACTGGGAGTAATTTCTGCCAGCTACAGCGGCGAGGTCGCTGCCAAAGCCGGACGCAGCGGCGGTTATGCGGACGCCTATATTGTGTTGGCTTCTGGATTGCTGAGCTTGATGTCTGTCTTTCGCATGCAAGTGGCTGAGGTGCCGTTTCTATTTGTTTTTGCTGAAGATGATCATACTTGGGCACCCAAAATGGCTGAGTTTGTCACTAAGCGAAAATTCGGCGAATTATGGACTTACAAGGAAGGTGGCCACGCAACAGCGTTGCTGCAAAGTCAGCCCGAACTACCGGCGCGCCTGACAGATTGGCTCAAGGAGAAGTTACGTTATGAATAGGCTAGCTTTACATATTTTGGCCGCCCTGTTGCTATCGGTGCAGGTTATTGCGGCAGATACGGTGGAGTTAAAAGTTGCGTCCGATAAGTGGTGGGGCTTATGGCTACCAGCTGAAACAGCCGATCTGGATATGGCTGGTGTCTTGGAAGGCGATGCGGTTGGCTTTGGCTTTTTTGGTAAAAGCCTGCGAAAAATTGATGATGTTGATACTTGGAAACAGCGCATGCGGGCCTGGTTAGATACGCTTGAAAAACTAGAATACGGCCACATCGATAGGCAGCTGGATATCGTTGGAGATACGGGCCTAGAGTGGGGGTTGTACCACGAACGCCAAATACTAAAAGGTGGCGAGGTCAGGCGTGATCATAAAGGGCGCTATACGATTACGTGGGTTAAATCCCCTGCCGGATGGCGAATTGCCTCGTACCACCGATCAGCGATTCCAGAGTAGCCGGTTCAATTCTCGAATTTGGTTTGCAGGTGAGCAGTCGCTTGGTTACGCGTCCGAGTGTGTTGTAACGCAACCTTTTTAGTCCAGCTCTCCTCCTGGCACATAGAAAAACCGCCCCAGCCAATACCAGCGTCCGCCACCTGCTGGCATAGTGCAATTAATTCGGTTGCGTCCTTTGGGGAAAGCTTCTTCGAAGCGTACCTCCACCCGGTTGCCGTTCAGGCGCACCAATTCAGCCGCGCGCCCCAAATGGCTTGGGTAACAGGCCATCGCTGACAAGCCGCGCACCGTGTTGTCTACAGTAAACCCAAACACCGGTGGATTGCGGCCTTCATTGACCACAGGATTGACCGGCGCAATATCGTCCACTGGCAGCGCCATCGTGCCCACGATCAGACGAAAGCGGTCCATGCCGCCGAAACGTTCGTTGATGGGAAAGCGGGGCAGCGAATAAAGGTCGCTCCAGTGGGCCGCAGGGCCGGAATACTGGCTAAAGGCGGCAATGTAACCGAGTTCCTCTATCTGTTTTTCCAGCGCGGGGTCATATTCGCCGTAGGGATAGGCAAATAACGGCGGCACTGCTCCTAGTTCAGCTTCAAATCTTGAGGTTGCTCGGGCGATATCTGCAACAGATGCCTCGCCGCCAGCATGAATCATGTGAAGGTGTGACGCCGTGTGGTGCGCTATTTCAACGCCTTCAGACCGTAATTGGCGTATATCATTCCACGACATATAATTGGAGCTGCCCTGGTCAACAGGGTCGGTCGATACAAATAGGGTCATTGGTAAACCGGCTGCCTTCAGGCGCGGCCAGCCATTGGTAAACACTGATTTGTAGGCGTCGTCCACGGTGATCGCTACGGTTTTTTCCGCAAAAGGCTCCTTCGCTTTCAACCGGCGCACCACTTCCGATAAGGCCACAACGTTGTAGCCTCCATTTACCAGTTCGCTAATATGAGCGTCGAACTGTTCCAACTTGATATTGGTGCTGGGTAGGCCGTCCTCACCAAAGCGATGATATAAAAGCACCACGGCTGATTTGTCTTCAGCGAGCAAGCTCATTGAACCGGACAAAAATACAAACACTGATATTACGGCTGCCGTCAGTGTGTGGACCATGCGGTCTCTCCCAAAAGATCCTTGTCTCGATCTTTGGGCGGCCCCAAGATCGTGTCGCTATTAGCTTGCCTTGTTTGCCACTAGCTGGCAAGACAAAGCCAGATTTCTGGACTGGTAGGGCGCCCGGAAACGTCGCAGAAAACCTGTAAAGTAAGAACCCTTAACGGAGCATTACGATGGCCAACTTTTCTTATACCACGCCGTTGTCTGGTGCGGTGGTCGACCAGCTTTTTCTCGAGGCCCGCACAAGATCGGAAGGGCGGCGTGTAGGGAAAGAGTGGAGGGTATAGTGTCGAGCCGGGGGGGGGGCGGGGGGGGGGGGAGAGGGGGGGGGGGGAGGGGGGGGGGGGGGGGGGGGGGGGGGGTGGGGGGGG
>JAALKD010000044.1 GCA_011088215.1 Sphingomonadales bacterium
ACCGAAAATCACAATGAATCGCCAGGCCGCAGCCCCCACCGACACAAGGGCCAGATATTTGCGCAATGGTAGGTTTACTTGCCCGGGCCAGCCCCCTTTGAGCTTCGCGGATGGCCATACGGTTCGCGTCCCGCCGTGCAGGGTCGGATGAGATCACTCCTAACTCGGAAATATCTGCACCCGCGGAAAAGGATGAAGGCGTGGATGAACACAGGATAATTACCCTTACATCGCCGACGGTGTCCAGCGCCTGTACCGCATCTGATACCCGTCGCCACATCGCCTGCGACATAGCATTCTTTTTTTCAGGCCGGTTCAACACGATACGACCGAGAGCCCCATCAACTTGCGCGTAAACCGCTGCAGTCTGATCAAAAATATCGCTCATACGTCCGTTTTCCTTGTCAAAACATGGCCTTATCAAAAGAGTGAATGCTGAGGGTCGATTTCTGCTGGCAACAGGCAGGTTTCATCGTCAATGCGTACACCATTAACGCGTGTGCTGACCGCACGCCAGTGAAACGCTGTTTCAGGCACCCAATCAAAACTGTTTAAAAACCTACGCGGCAACGGGTCTTGTGGTTGCAACCAAGCATCAAACTGATCAGGCGGCACCACCAGCGGGCGTCGATGGTGCAACGGCCGCATGGGTCCAACCGTTGACGCCGTTATAATTGACATGGTTTCCAGCCAGAAGTCACCGCCAGGGCCATGCCATGTTGACCAAATACCTGCGAATGCAGCCAGGCTGCCGTCTGTCGGCTCAATCAAGTAGGGTTGTTTTTTGCCATGCTCGCTTTTCCATTCATACCAACCATCAAAAGGCACCAGACAACGCTTCCGTTTGATGCTGGAGCGAAACGACGGTTTGGCTTCAATGGTTTCAAGCCGGGCATTGATAAGCGGCTTGTCACCAATCTCTTTCTTCCATTCCGGTACCAACCCCCATTCAACCGCAACCAGCTCGCGCAAACCCTGCTCGCCGACCCGGACAATAAGAACCGGCTGGCGCGGCGCAATATTATAGCGCGCTGGTATCGGCACACCGTTCGGCAACTGGAACAATCGTTCCATTGCTTCACCCGGAGATGTCAGGAGATACCGGCCGCACATCGTTGCTTGCTTCACCCATATATTCAGATCACTATGATATGGTTCGTTGTTCCACAATAACCTCCGCGAGACAAGCCTATGGAACCAAGCCGTGAATTTCCCAAACACCCCGTTGTAGGCGTTGGAGCCGTGGTTATAAAAGACTGCCAGGTGCTGCTGATCAAACGCGGCAAGGCACCGCGTAAGGGTGAATGGAGTCTGCCAGGCGGGGGTGTTGAACTGGGCGAAACAACAGGCGACGCGATCAAACGCGAAATTCAGGAAGAAACCGGACTGGAAACCGAACTCGCAGGCATTGTCGACACCGTCGATTATATTGAACGCGCCGAAACAGGGGCCATTAGCTTTCACTATGTGCTGATCGACTATCTGGCGTATTACCGCGCAGGCGCACTTGTCGCTGGCTCGGACGCCGACGACGCGCGTTTTTTCACCGTTGAAGCGGCATTGGCGCTGCCCTTGTGGGAAGAAACCAAACGTATTATACGTGCCGCCCAAACCATGGACCAAAAAGGTAGCCAGCCAACATGAGCAATAGTCACCAAAAGCCTTCATCGCGCAGCTTTATTGGCATGGCGGCAATGATCATCGGCCTGACCCTATACGCATTTTTGGCCGCCGGGATTGGAAACCTGATCGGTGATTGGCACTTGGCGATCCAGATGAGTTACTATCTGGTCGCCGGGTTGGTATGGCTGTACCCCGCTAAGAAATTACTGCAATGGATGGGTGGGAATTAGCCGGTCGGCGACAGAAGCGCGACGCAAAAAAGGCCCCACCGTCCGGTGAGGCCTTTGTAATTTTGCAGCAAACCCGAGTTACGCTCTATGCCACTTAAGCATCAGGGAAACTATAGTCCTTGAACTTGTCGCGCAGGTCTTTCTTGGAGATTTTGCCGGTCGCAGTGTGCGGAATTTCCTCCACCACAACCAAATCATTCGGCAACCACCATTTGGCGACCCTTTCGGTTAAAAATGCATTCATTTCCTCGAAAGTCACGGTTTTGCCTTCCTCCAGAATAACCAGCAACAGCGGTCGTTCGTCCCATTTGGGGTGCGGCAGGCCAATAACCGCCGCCTCAAACACCGCAGGATGCGACACAGCAGCGTTCTCCAGATCGATTGAACTGATCCACTCCCCGCCAGATTTGATTACGTCTTTCGCCCGATCGGTAATTTGCATATAGCCATGCTGATCAATACAGGCCACATCGCCGGTATCAAACCAGTTATCATCATCCAGTATTTTACCGCCATCACTACGGAAATAACTATCTATCACCCAGGGGCCGCGCACCATAACCCGACCTGACGTTTCACCGTCGCGCGGCAGCATATTACCGTCGTCGTCCTGAATTGACATCTCTACACCGAAAACCGAGCGGCCTTGCTTGCACTGAATATCCAGCTTTTCTTCTGCACTCAGGTTCTCTACCGCAGCATTTTCACTACCAAGGCTGCCAAGCGGGCTGGTTTCTGTCATGCCCCAAGCATGGTTAACTCGCACGCCGTATTTATTTTGGAAAGCTTCGATCATCGAACGCGGCACCGCCGACCCACCAATAGTTACAATTTCCATCTTGCCGGTGTCTTTGCCCGTGGCTTCAAGATACTTAAGCATGCCAAGCCACACGGTTGGTACAGCGGCAGTAACGGTAATTCCGTGGCGCATCATCAATTCGTGCAATACATCAGGTTCATGGTGCGGGCCATTGAGCACCAGCTTGGCGCCCGACCCAGCCGCGGCATAGGGAATGCCCCACGCGTTTGCATGAAACATCGGCACAACCGGCAGAATAACCGACTTTGCGGTTACGCCCAGCGTGTCCCCCGCCAGCGCCACCAGCGTGTGCAGGAAATTCGATCGATGCGAATAAAGAACACCCTTTGGGTTGCCGGTCGTGCCTGAAGTGTAACAAAGGCCGCAAGCGGTGTTTTCATCCAGCGTAGGCCATTCGTAGTTGCCGTCTTCAGCGCCGATAAAGCCTTCGTATGCCACCGCGTTGGGCAAAGTGGTTTCCGGCATATGATCACTGCCTACCATAACGACATATTTTTCGATCGAGGTCAGTTGGTCAGCTATTTTCTCAATCAATGGCACGAAAGTTACATCGAGGCACAACACCCGGTCTTCAGCGTGATTGATGATATAAATCAACTGTTCTGGGAACAGGCGCGGATTAATCGTGTGAGTAATCGCCCCCATGCCCGATGCTGCAAACCATATTTCAACGTGGCGGTGGGTATTCCACGCAAGTGTGCCTACTCGGTCACCAATATTGATGCCGTGGCGCCCAAGTGCCTGCGCACACTGTCGCGCACGTTTGGCCATTCGTTCGTTATCATAACTAAATTCGCCGCCTTCAGGCAGCATGGAGAAGATTTCTCGTTTTGGATGGTTAATTTCAGCATGTGTCAAAAACTTGGACACCAACACTGGCCAATCTTGCATCTGTCCTAGCACATTCATTCTCCTAGCTGGTAATCATATGATTTCTATCAGATATAGCTTGCGGGCACGACTTTGCAAACAGCAAGTAACCGCTTACACAAGTTTACGGGGCGGATAGCGTATCAGATCAGCAAAACCAAGTAGCACTGAGACCACGCCTAGCTGTCAGGATCGGCAATCTTTAGCGTTGATGTCTCGCCGGTTAGACGATTAAAAATGATAATTTGATCCGCGCCGCTCTTGCTGCGAAAATGCAGAAAAACCTCGGCTCCGGCAGGCACAACAGTCACCAGCTCCATACCACTAGGCCGAACAATGTCATAGTCACCGGGTGTGAGCACAGGCGTTGGCTGCGCAGCAGCAATTTCGACAGGTGTAACCGTATCCTCCGCCATATCGCCTACACCGGTGATAATTTTGTACAGGATCAATCCCAGCATGCCAATAATCGCAACACCCAGGCCGACAACAAGCACTTTCAGCCAAACCGGCGTTGGCGTCACCATTTCATCGTTGTCGTGCGTGACATTCTCAGTGGTTCCGTTCATAACACCCTCATGGTAAATTCGATCGACATATTGGTCCCCGACAATGCAGCAGGAACCCGACTGGACAAACTATTATCGGACCATTTGGCCGATATGTCTCGCTCCCGCGTGCAAGCACTTATCAAAGAAGGAAATGTAACCCTTTTGGCCTCTGGTGCGGAGCGTACCATAGTCAGCGCCTCTACGGGCGTCAAACCCGGAGAGCAATATAGGCTGGTGATCCCGCAGGCGGTAGATGCCGAGCCCACACCCGAAAATATTGCCCTGTCGATAACCTTTGAAGACGAGCACCTTATCGTTGTGGATAAACCTGCTGGCGTAGTGGTCCACCCTGCCCCTGGCAGCCCAAACGGTACGCTAGTCAACGCGTTGTTACATCACTGCAGTGGCAGTCTGAGCGGTATCGGCGGCGTTAAACGTCCCGGTATTGTGCACCGAATAGACAAGGACACCAGTGGCTTGCTGGTGGTCGCAAAGCACGACAAAGCCCACACCGGGCTGGCCGAACAATTCGCCTCCCACAGCGTTGAACGACGCTATCACGCCGTCTGCAAAGGTCGACCAAATCCGCTGAACGGGCGAATTGAAGGCAATATCGGCCGCAACCCTCGGGATCGCAAAAAAATGGCTGTCGTCCCATCAGGTGGCAAACATGCTGTGACCCATTACCGTAAAATGGAAAACTATCAACAAGGTGGCCACGCCGTTGCAACCTACATCGAGTGCCAGTTGGAAACCGGCCGCACCCATCAGGTGCGTGTCCATATGATGAACATCGGAAACCCCTTGGTTGGGGACCCACTGTACGCACGATCCAACTTACCATCGTATCTAAAGGGTTCGGCCCGAGACGGCCTTGCCAAATTCCAGCGCCAGGCCTTGCACGCTAAATCACTAGGATTTGATCATCCAATTACTGGTCAAGCCTTTAAATTTGAATGCGAATTACCATATGACTTTACGGAGCTTCTTGAAAACTTGGAACCCTGCCGGGTGACATGATAGAAGCGTTCAATGGGAAGTTTGTCATTTTTAGTCAGACACTGGGGTAGGGAACTTTTATGTCCAATATTTCGAATCTTCCAACTTTGACGCCTGAAGGCAGCTTGAGTTCCTATTTGCAGAGGATTCGCAAATTCCCAATGCTTGAGGCCAATCAGGAATATATGCTGGCCAAAGCTTGGACTGAGCATGAAGATAAAGACGCTGCCCACCAGATGGTCACTAGTCACCTGCGCCTGGTCGCCAAAATAGCCATGGGCTACCGTGGCTACGGGCTGCCAGTTGCTGACCTGATTTCAGAAGGCAACGTGGGCATGATGCAAGCAGTTAAACGGTTTGATCCTGAAAAGGGTTTCCGCCTGGCCACCTATGCCATGTGGTGGATACGGGCAGCCATTCAGGAGTATATTCTGCGCAGCTGGAGCCTGGTGAAAATCGGGACCACCGCAGCGCAAAAGAAATTATTTTTCAACTTACGCCGCCTGAAGGGCCAAATTGAAGCGATCGAAGAAGGTGATTTGCATCCAGAACATGTAACCACAATTGCTGACAAACTTGCGGTCTCTGAAGACGACGTTATCAGCATGAACCGCCGGATGACTGCCCACGACCACTCGCTGAATGCGCCGCTGCGCGCCGATGCGGAAGGCGAATGGCAGGACTGGTTGTTTGATGAAACACCAAATCAGGAAGTGGTCGCTGCAGATAATGAAGAACGCACTATTAGGCTGAGCCTTCTGGAGAATGCGATGCAGGAGTTGAACGAGCGTGAACGCAATATATTGAGCGAACGCCGCTTGGCTGATCCTGCGAAAACGCTTGAAGCCCTGTCACAGGAGTATGGCGTGAGCCGTGAACGCATTCGTCAAATCGAAGTAAGAGCGTTCGAAAAAGTGCAAAAACATATGCGGTTGGCGGCGAGCAACTAACCGGTCGCGAACACGGCAAATCCGCCCAAACGCGTTTTCAATGTAACTAGGGTTGGCTATAGCTTGCTGCGCAGCGGCCCCTTAGGAGCTATTTCGTCGTCTTTATCGCCCAAGACTTCGTGGCTCCACATGTCCACAAGCGCCTGCCGCTGTTGGGCGATTTTCTTCACCCTGTCCTGATTCAGACTTTGCAATATATAGGATGCAACCATGGGGCCCACATAAATCAACGCGTAGCCGATAGCAGCGGACCCGAACATTGCAACGATATTAAATATATCGCCGACGACAACTTGCGCGTCGCTGCGCCCTATAACCTGCGGAATAAACGGCAGCACACCAGCTAAATTGGCAAAGCCAACACACTGGAGCCGAGCCCCTTTGTGGGGGCCTCGTCCGGTAAAACCGAGCACGATAGTCGGGACAAGCCCAACTCCAGCAACAATTGCCGCATTGGGGCTAAACAGGGCTGTCGCCAAAAGCCCAAACAGCAGAAGTGGGCCAAAAGCGGAAAACTCTTTTTGGGGTTTACGTCGTGTACGTAATACTGGTTTTCTTTGTTTCTTCGCCATTGTCTATCTAAAAAAAAGTTAAAAACGAAACGAGTACCAAACCAGCGAAAGCGACTATACGCCCTCCACGCAGACCGGCTGCGATGGCTTCCGGGTCATTTGGTAGAATTTTCCTCGAGAGCTTTTTACGCTCTCGTTCCAATCGGCTCACAAGGGTCCGCGCCTG
Organism: Sphingomonadales bacterium; assembly: GCA_011088215.1. Classification (GTDB taxonomy): domain Bacteria; phylum Pseudomonadota; class Alphaproteobacteria; order Sphingomonadales; family Kordiimonadaceae; genus Kordiimonas. Next base: position 6,782 of record JAALKD010000044.1, read on the forward strand.
TGAAAACTCTCGCGCGTCTTCGGCTTGCACCTTGATCATATTCACTTCCGTACAGAGCTTGCCGATGTCACCACCTTTTTTGCTCTTATCAAGAGATACCTGGACGGTTTCCCTTCGCTTCTTGTTTTTCAGGCTCTTAACGGCAGGCGCAAGGCCATCAACGAGTTTAGCTGTCAGGTTTGGTAATGCTTCCATCTTGCAGCGTTGTTGCAGTAGGCCGAAAAAGTTCAAGGAAAGGCTATTGAACTTTGCGGGGTTATGTTGGGCTGCAGCCAAATTATTAAACTCGCGCTCCAATTCTGTGCCGTGGGTTGCACAAAATGCTGCCAAATGTCGGTCCAAAAGAATATTTCGCGCATTGCTGTTGGATGCAATGCGTTCCAATGCGCGCATCAATTGAATGATAGAACCAATCCAGACATTCGAAAAGCGCACAGAAACACACGGTAAAATTGGATTTAGTTCGTATAATATACGCTCCATACCCTTGCCCAACTGCTTGCTGGACGCATGAGCCATTACTTGACGAAGATCTGCGATTTGTTTGCCAAATTTCACGCCCTGTGCTTCGCAGATATCCGCAATTGTCTGAAGAAATTTGCCATCAAGCATCTCAACAACTGCAGAGAGAGATTCACGGTCATCTCGCGAAAACGCCTCAGCGACCATTGATGGAATTCCGTCCAAGAACAAAGACTTACCTTTGTAGTGCAACGGCCCCGTAGGATGCAGGAACATGCACACACGAGCGACCATTTTATGATCGTCTGCTCGCATGCCGCCAAAACCACTATCCGGTTTCACATTGAGAAGCCCTTCAAGTCGTTCGGAAAGAACTTCGTCGCGAAACGACATTTGAACCCACGAGGGAAAATCCACCGATTTCAAAAAACTTGCTGCCTCCGCTGGGTCGTTGGCAAAAGCGTTTGCCAGCAGACGCCTGTCAACAACAGCAACACCTTTGAAAGTCGTCGGTCGGCTCATTGACCAGGCTCGCATTGTGGTACGCTTAGGTTTACCGATGCCTTCAAACCAGTCCAAGACATCTTCCGCGCCCCAACGTTCTTCAACTTCATCAGCGGTAAGCCCTCGAATTAGGGCCCCCAGCGCACCCGGGATTTCGCGCCCACCGCCCAGTGCCCAAAACGAACCCTGATTGACCCGTGCCATAAGCATGCTGTCGCGGTCCCTTCCGCGCCACACCATTTCGCCGAAATACACGACTGAAGGGTTGCACCCATCTGATAATAGTCGGAATCCACATCGCCGACGCCGCGTGCGGTCGCATCTGAAAGCGCCAAATCCAGCGTTTCCATACCAAATGGCTGCATGTAACCCGGCGGCATACTGTAACATTCGCCGAGCACGACATCGTCACTACTCGGTGTGCTGAAATAAATATTGGTGGGCATGATTGAACGATGAATAAAGCCACGCTTGTGAAGAGCCGTGATGGCTTTCAGAATTGACAAGGCAACATTCTGACGTAGCCTGTTAGCATTCACGCGCGGATTTAACTTACCATCCGCCCCCATCAACACGCCGCCTGTAGGTCGACCGAATATTGTCACCAGGCGCTGCACTTTCCTCCCGTCGATCATCAGATTCATCAGCCCGCGTTCAATCGGGCAGATCATGTTGGGAACGGGTTTGCTTTGAAGCGTTTTATAGACTTCGTTGCGCACCGGTACTGCGGGATGATGAACTAAAGCATAGCAATCGGTGGCAGATTTTTCTTTGTCTTTAACAACAAATGCATCGCCACCACGAGTGCTGAACTCCGGAAGCGGTGAAGTCGCAATAACTTCATACCGATCACCAAAGGTGCTCTGATTGTCAGGAACTGGCGCATTTTCGCCGCTCACCGCATTTCCCCTTACACCGTGCAAACCATTGCAAATACTTAATAATATTGGCCTATGGCTCAAAGTCTGACACGAGAGTGTCAGAAAACTATTAACAAATCACCTAAAGCCAGGCGGTTTTAATTGCATGCTACACGCGAACTTTTAACGTGGGGAAATTGTAGCGAACAAAAGTAAACGGCTTGTTAATCATGAAAAGGATCACGCACCAAAATGGTATCGTCACGTTCCGGGCTGGTTGACAACATCGCAACAGGCACACCGATCAATTCCTCGATCCGCCGTATATATTTTACAGCGGTTGCAGGTAGGTCGGCCCAGCTACGCGCACCAAAAGTTGTTTCAGACCAACCTTCCAGGGTTTCATAAACCGCTTCAACAGCCGCTTGGTCTTCCATACCGTAAGGTAAATAATCAACAATTTCGCCCTTGTGCTTATAACCGGTGCAGACTTTAATTTCTTCAAGGCCATCCAAAACGTCAAGTTTGGTAAGCGCAATACCGTCCACACCGCCAACAGTCAGGCTTTGACGCACCAGCACGGCATCAAACCAACCACAGCGGCGCGAGCGACCAGTGACTGTGCCAAACTCATGGCCCTTTTCGCCCAGATACTGGCCCACGTCATTGTCTTGCTCAGATGGAAACGGGCCCGAACCAACCCGTGTTGTGTAGGCTTTTGTAATGCCGAGAACATAGTCCAGGCTGCGTGGGCCCATGCCAGAACCACCTGCGGCTTGCCCGGCAATGGTGTTGGAGGACGTTACAAACGGATAAGTTCCGTGATCAATATCCAGCAACGTGCCCTGCGCGCCTTCAAACAAAATGCGTTTTCCCGCACTTTTTGCATCATCAAGCGTGCGCCAAACATTACTAACATAGGGCAGGATTTTATCCGCCATTTCCATCAATTCATCAGCAATGGCAACAGCATCAATTTCATCGTGGCCCAAACCTTTGCGCAACGCATTGTGGTGGGTAAGCGCTACCGTAAGACGGCTTTCAACAATCTCGCGGGATTGCAAATCACACACACGTAGCGCCCGGCGGCCAACTTTATCTTCGTAGGCCGGGCCAATACCGCGTCGCGTCGTACCAATTTTTACGCCTTTTGTTGCGTCTTCCCGCAGAGCATCAAGTTCACGGTGATACGGCATAATAAGCGTAGCATTGGCAGCGATTTGCAGGCTCTTGGGATTGATGTCAACACCTTGGCCACGCAATGATTCCATCTCTGTCAACAGTGCCCATGGGTCAACAACCACACCATTACCAATCACACTGATTTTACCGCCCCGAACGATGCCCGACGGCAACAGCGAAAGCTTGTAAACTTCTCCGTCGATAACCAGCGTATGGCCAGCGTTATGCCCGCCCTGGAAGCGCACAACCACGTCAGCGCGCTCAGATAACCAATCGACAATTTTACCCTTGCCTTCGTCGCCCCACTGCGAGCCAACAACAACAACGTTGCCCATAATCTATCCCCTTATCTGGATATTTCGAAAAATCAGTTTCAAATAGGCGTTGCAGAGCCGCCCAAAAGTATATGGCTACAGCCGAGACGAAGCGCCTCTTTGGAAGCATCAGCCTCTTCTGTCAAGCCCTGAATTGTCCGCCAGCCTTCGGCCCGAAACGATGCGGCGTCCTTGTCGCTTGTTCCCATTGGCAAAAATAGTTTTTCAGGTTGCTTAGATGCGGGCAAAGCTTCCAAAAGGCTATCCAAATACACCGAAAAACCGGTGGCTTCTTCACTATGCCCGTCCGGATGCATCACCAGATACCGTCCACCGCGGCCCAGCTCGCTTTGGTTACCTTTGGCGAAAACGCCAAAACCGATGCCGCTTTTATATTCAAAGCCGTGGCTTTCGCACGGATCGATAGTAACCGGCAACGCGGGCATTTGCGCCTCCAGCATTTCAACCAGTCGCCCTAGCCGGGCCACAAGCTGCCCAGCACTACCTATAAGCTCCAAGCTGCGCAGTGCATCGAGCGCGTCGCGAGCCGGTCCAGCCGCCTCCAGCAATTTGCCGAAATCTGCCATCGCTGTATCATCCAGAGCCGCCAAGGCGCCACTGTCTTTAGCGTTGAGCGCTTCAATCACACTGTCGCGCTGCCGATCCGCTATTTTATGTTTGTCGCACAGATGGTGCACCAACGGCGCGACGGTCAAATCAAGCGAAAGCGACTTAATCCCGGTCCCGGTCAGCGATTCAATTGCTATTTTAATAACTTCAAATTCCGCTGCCAGACTGCTTGATCCTATCAACTCAATGCCGGCCTGAACAAATTGACGAGTTGGCCGCAACTGGCTGCCTTTGGTCCGCAGGACATTGCCTGAATAACTCAATCTGAGAGGCCGGGCAGCATCAGACAAGCGCGTTGCAGCGAGCCGCGATATCTGAACGGTCATGTCGGCACGCACTGCCATCATGTTCTGGGTGTCCGGGTCCATAACCCGAAACATGGAATTTGCCCGCGTGGCGCCAGCACCAACTAGAAGGCTGGCTTCAAACTCAACCACGGGCGGCGCAACCCGGTCATAGCCATAGGCCTGAAAGCAATCAACAAGACTGCGCACCAGCGATGCTTCATGCTCAGCCCTAGGCGCCAGTTGGTCACGGAAGCCTTCAGGCAACAGCGCCTGACGGGCATATGCATTGCCCGTCATTTTGCCGGTTGATTTTCCAGTAGGCCCGTTCATATGGCCCGCTCCTATCGTCGATTAAAACGCCAGTTTTTTCGCCTGACGTACATGGGCCAGTGCGGCAAGCTGGTCAAGAACAATATCTTTAACCGGCTGATCTACGGCCACAAGCGCCACTGCTTCATCGCCCTCGAGTTTACGGCCGAGCGCGAAGGTGGCAACATTGACCCCATTATGGCCAATCAGCGTGCCAAGCGCACCGATAAAGCCCGGCTTGTCATCGTTGACCACATAGAGCATGTTGGGCGCAAGTTCAGCCTCAAGCTGAACACCGTTTACTTCCACGATTCGCGGCTGCTGATTAGCAAATAAAGTTCCAGACACCGATCGCGACCCTCGCTCTGATTCGATGGTCAACTTTATCAAAGTTTGATAGTCACCGTCACGATCGTGTTTCACTTCGGTAATTTGTATGTTGCGTTTTTTGGCGACCACCGGTGCATTGACCATATTGACACTGCTCATCAGCGGCGCGAGCAATCCCTCAAGTACAATAGCCGTCAGCGGATTAGTGTTCAGGGTCGCTACATGGCCTTCATATTCGATTACAACCCGTTTTAGGCCGCTTTCAGTAATTTGGCCCGCAAAGCCGCCAATTTGCTTGGCAAGATCCATGTAGGGCTTCAATTTAGGCGCTTCCTCAGCGCTAAGAGATGGCATATTCAAAGCATTGGTCACGCCGCCTGTCAGTAGAAAATCAGACATCTGTTCCGCTACCTGCAGCGCCACATTCACTTGTGCTTCGCTGGTTGATGCACCCAAATGCGGAGTGCAAATAACATTGTCGTGGCCAAACAACGGGTTTTCGCTGGCTGGTTCAACCTCAAAAACATCAAGCGCCGCGCCAGCGACCTTGCCGCTATCCAGCGCCACTTTAAGGGCCGCCTCGTCTATCAACCCACCGCGTGCGCAGTTGACGATGCGGACACCGTCTTTCATTTTAGCAAAGGCATCCGCACCCACAATACCGCGAGTCTGATCTGTCAACGGCGTATGCAGTGAAATCACATCGGCCCTCTCGAACAAATCATCCAATTCAACTTTCTGGATACCCAGATCTGCCGCCCTCTCAACCGCAAGATACGGATCAAATGCAATCACTTTCATACGCAAGCCAAGCGCCCGCTCGGCAACGATGGAGCCGATGTTTCCGCAACCAATCAAACCAAGCGTTTTTCCGGTTACCTCTACGCCCATAAAACGGGATTTTTCCCATTTTCCTTCATGGGTAGAGGCATTGGCATGGGGAATTTGGCGCGCAAGTGCCATCATCATGGCAATCGCATGCTCGGCAGTAGTGATCGAATTGCCAAACGGCGTGTTCATTACCACAACCCCAGCATCAGTGGCAGCGGCAAGGTCGATATTGTCAACACCAATACCTGCACGGCCTATAACCTTCAGGTTTTTCGCTGCCTTCAACACATTGGGCGTGGCTTTGGTAGATGAGCGTACCGCAAGGCCGTCATAATCACCGATAATCTCAATGAGTTCTTCTTTGCTCAGGCCAGGTTTAACGTCTACGTCAATGCCGCGCTCTTTAAAAATCTTGGCTGCAAGCGGGCTCATTTTATCTGAAATCAATACTTTAGGCATTGGTTCTCTCTCATAATTTATTCGGCATGTTGCCGTCTGTAGGGGAAAGGCCAGTCTCAACCGGCTTTGAAAATACTAGCTAAACGTAGGAAGCTTTCACTTCGTTGTAGGCCCAATCGAGCCACAGCGTGAGCGCCGCAAGGTCTTCTGCTTCAACCGTCGCGCCCGCCCATATGCGTAGGCCCGGAGGGGCATCGCGGTAGGCTCCAACATCGTAAGCAACGCCTTCAGCGTCCAGTAAAGCTGCCAGCTTCTTGGGCACAGCGGCCTGAGCATCAACGTCCAAAGTAGCCAACCAGGGGTCACTTACCTTCAAACACACTGACGTGTTGGAAATAGTTGCTGGATCATTAGCCAAAAAGGCCGCCCAGTCAGACGCAGCAACCCAGTCGGCGAGTACCTTCAGGTTCGCTTCAGATTTAGCTATCAGCCCCTTGATCCCGCCAAGGCTCGCAGCCCATTCAAGCGCATCGATATAATCTTCAACACATAGCATGGAAGGGGTATTTATGGTCGCGCCTTTGAATATGCCTTCAATCAGTTTGCCGTTTTTGGTCAAGCGGAATATCTTCGGCAACGGCCATGCGGGCGTATAAGTCTCAAGCCGTTTCACCGCACGCGGGCTGAGAATCAACATGCCGTGGGCCGCTTCGCCGCCTAACACTTTTTGCCAGCTGTAGGTCACCACATCCAGCTTCTCAAACGGAAGGTCCATGGCAAAGGCGGCAGATGTTGCGTCGCAAATAGTCAAACCTTTGCGGTCACTCGCAATCCAGTCCGCATCCGAAAGTTTTACGCCTGACGTCGTGCCATTCCACGTGAAAACAACATCGCGGTCGGTATCCACTGCCGACAAATCGGGTAAGTTACCGTACTCAGCAGTGTAGATGTTAACATCGTTCAGCTTCAATTGCTTGGCAACGTCAGTTACCCAACCAGCGCCGAAACTTTCCCACGCCAACATATCGACGCCGCGTTCACCGAGCATTGACCACAAAGCCATTTCGACCGCGCCTGTGTCGGAACCCGGCACAATGCCGATAAGGTAATCATCAGGCACACCGAGAACTTCGCGTGTCTTATCAATGGCGTACTGGAGTTTTTGCTTGCCCGGCTTCGACCGGTGAGAGCGCCCGAGAAGAGCGTCGTTTAGAGCGTCCGATGTCCAACCCGGACGTTTTGCGCACGGCCCAGAGCTAAACTCTGGACGCCGAGGCGCCTTTAGTGGCTTCGTCATATGGCTATCCTTCCAGATAGTTGCGCCCCGTTGGGGAGGCGTGTCCCGAAAAATGTTGCCGACCTCGCAGACGACCGCTTCCCGTTTGGGGGAAGTACCGGGGCCGATAAATAGACAAAGTCTGGCAATAGTCAATGAAGATATTCTCTGGGTCAGAAAAATTTTTCTGTTTCAACAAAGGGAACAAGCGTGCACTGTCGTAGAAGTTTCAACACATGTTTCCGGGACCCCTTATGAAAAACTCTGCCACTAACATTGTCTTGGCCTTGATATCCGTTTGTTTACTGGCTGGTTGCGCCAATAACAGGGATGACCGTCGAGAGGGGCCAAAACTATCACCCGAGCGGAAAGCCCAGTTGTATGACCGATTTGTACGCCGCTGGGATTTGAATGCAGACAGCCAGGTAACCTGTGAGGACGTTAACTTGCAACGCCGTGCCCTATTTGCTGTCCTTGATGCAGATTCGGACAATCAGCTTACGTCGAGCGAATATCGCTATGTAAAATTTGAAGACAAAAGCTTTCTATTTCATCTTTTTTCGGACGTAGACCGTGACAGTTCGGGCGCGATCAGCCTGAGCGAACTTAACGATGTCAAACATAGCCAATTCGTCAGTCTCGACAAAAACAATGATTGTATTATCAGCGAAGCTGAGGCCGAAGTTGAGGCCCGTGAACGAGCCCGCGACGGGCGGGCCCGGCCAGAAGGCGGCGGTCGGGGCGGCCGTGGCGGCAAACGGCCAACTGGCTAACGCGCCGCAACCGCGGCTTTTTTACCCATCTGGCTAAATTGTTCCTGCCAGAATTCGGCAGTAAGATCATCAACAATGCGACTTTCCGCATTCATCAAAATTACCAGCCCCACACCCAACTCCTGCGAAAAGCTAACAATACTGCGGAAGCCAGAAACGCCGCCTGCATGCATGATAATTTCATGATCGCCAAAGTCATAAATCCGCCAACCGAGGCCGTAATGCGCATCTGCGAGAAAGCGCCTCCATTGGCGCTTATACAGTTCCCGTTTAGTACGAATGCGTTTTTCGGTTACCAGTTCAATAACACCGGGGCTCAATACTTCCGGGTACCAGCCCAGGTAGCCCTCTATCCATTTAACCATATCGCTGATACTGGCGTTTACACCCGCAGCAGGCGACAGCCGGTAATAGTTGGGCTTCACTTTGGTTTTATACCAACCGCGGCGAGTATTGACGTGGGGCTCTGCTCGGTCCGCTTTTGCCAAATATCCGTCAATACCGATTGACGCATTTTTCATGCCCAGTGGGGTTAGTAGCCTCTTTTCAATCAAAGTTTCGAAAGTGCTGTCTGACGTGCTTTCAACAATCGGCTTTACCAAGCTGAAAGCAATATTTTGGTAGCCGTAACAAGCACCCGGACCACATACCGGCGACAACCGCTTAAAACGCGGCAATATCTTAGGCAAGTCCCACCCGTCTTCGATCATATTGTCATAGGCGTTTGGCGTCAGGCCAACCGAATGGCTAAGCAGATGCCGCAACTCCAACCGTTCGGCATGGCCCCTTTTTTTAAGCTGAAACGCAGGTACAAATGGTGATAGCTTGGTATCTAGGCTGAGCTGACCCTCTTCAACCAGCATGGCAACCAGGCTTGAGGAGAATGTTTTCGAAACCGAGGCAAGGCGAAACACCGTATCGGTGGTTATTGGCAGGTTTTTGCCCTTGGCACGGGTGCCGTAAACACCGGTTTTCAGCGGTTCGCCCATCTCTACTATCGCATATGCCGCGCCGGGGATTTTCTTGGCTTTCATGCCTGCCATGAACGCATTGTCGTATGCGTTGGTATCGACGGCTTGAATTGCCAAACTACCCACCAAAACAGCCATGAGGCTACCGAAAAATATGCTGACTTTACGCTGCATTATGCTGTTCATTGCTCCAGAAAATTTTTCACGCTACGTCCCACCATATCTGGTTTCTCGGCATGCAGCCAGTGGCCGGTGCCACCAATGGTTTTTACAGTCGCCGACGGAAACAAATCCAATATCCGCTCTCGGTGTATTGCCTGAATATAGTCAGAATTGGCGCCGCGCAAGAATAATACTGGCCCGCGGTAAACACCATCTTCCATACCAGCGGAAATATCGCTGTACCGGCTTGATATGGCGGCCAAAGTAATTCGCCAACCCCAGTTGCCATCTGGTTGGCGCCGCCAGTTAGTCATCAGAAAACTCAAAACACCCACTTCGTCAACATACTCATCCAAAATAGCTTGCGCCCGGGCACGCGACTGCGGCGCAGCATCCGCCACCGCCTGCAGCCCTTCAAGTATCCGGTCATGATGGCCACCGTATAACACAGGCGCAATATCGCCGACCACCAACGTGTTCACCCGCGACGGGTCCGACAACGCCATTGCCATCGCCACCTTCGCCCATCGAATGGCCGAATATGTTGGCTTGAGTGATGCTCTCTTTGTCCATAGCGGCAAAAACGTCCTGCGCCATCTCAAGGTAAGTCATTGTTGATGAGTGCGGACTGCGGCCGTGATTGCGCAGATCAACAAGTAAAATCCGGTAATCAAGTTCCAGTAAACGCGCGAGACCGCCCAGATTATCACCCGAACCAAACAGACCGTGCAACATAACCAACCAAGGGCCTTTTTCACCGCGGGCGCGTGTATAAAGATCAACCATCAGACAGTACAACCTTAGCCCTTGCATGCCCAAGCGGTCCGTGGCCAGCGCCGAAGCCAGGTGCGGCAGCTATTGCTGCCTGCACGAAGGCATGAGCAATCGGAAAGGCTTGCCCCAGGGTGTAGCCAGCTGCCAACAAGCTTGCGAAAGCACTGGCGTAGCTGCAGCCTGTACCGTGGGTGTGTCGGGTTTCAATCTTGGGCGCAGAAAGCTCGGTTATATTGCCTTTGGTGATCAAAAAGTCTGTTAATTGGACCGATTTCAGATGCCCACCCTTCATCAGCACGGCCGGCGCACCCATTTCCAGTATCGCCTGCCCCGCTTGCACCATTTCATCGGGTGTCGTGACTTTCTGGCCGGTTAAAACTTCTGCTTCGGGCAAGTTTGGCGTCACTAATCCGGCCAGCGGAATTAGCCGGTCACGGATCAGCGCGACAGCAGTATCGTCCAAAAGCCTATCGCCTGACGATGCCACCATAACCGGATCAACAACCACCGGCCCCACGAAGTCACTGTTCAACAGCGTATCTGCAACTGCCCTGACAACGTCCGGTGAATGTAGCATGCCGGTTTTTACGGCATCAGCGCCCACATCCTCGAGCACAGCCGTTACTTGATCTTTAATGATGCGAGGTTCAACACCAACGGCATCTTTGACACCCAGCGTATTTTGAACCGTCAGCGCGGTTATCGCAGCAGCAGCATATTGGCCGAGCGCGGTCACTGTTTTGATATCCGCCTGAATTCCAGCGCCGCCAGACGGATCAGAACCCGCAATAATCAGCACGCGCCCCATGGGTTTTTCACGGGCCAATTTGGGCGCCGACGGCACCATCAGGAAGCCGCCTCAACCTCTGCGCAAATGTTGCTTACATGGTGTTCAATCAGATCCGCGTCATCACCTTCAGCCATAACCCGAAACAAGGGTTCAGTGCCCGATTTGCGGATCACCAATCGTCCGGATCCGGTCAGAGCTGCCTCGGCCGCTTTGATCGTTTCCTGCACTTTGGGTACTGTCATCGGGTCATCAACATTGTAGCGAACGCTTTTCAGCAATTGCGGTACCGGCTCAAATTGCTGACAAACTTCAGATGCTGGCCTGCCAGACTGTGCAATCTCAGTCATCACCTGCAACGCTGACACCAGGCCATCACCTGTGGTTGAAAAATCAGACAACACAATATGGCCAGACTGTTCGCCGCCCACATTCATGCCGCGTTCGCGCATGCGCTCTAACACATGGCGATCCCCCACTTTAGTGCGTTCCAGCGTCAGGTTTTTGTCCGCCAAAACTCGTTCCAGACCTAGGTTTGACATCACTGTCGTTACCAAGCCATCGCCTTTTAATATGCCGCGCCGAGACCAATTGCAGGCAATCAGCGCCATTATCTGGTCGCCGTCGACGATTTTGCCATTTTCGTCGCATAAAATCAGCCTGTCTGCATCGCCGTCTAGAGCAATGCCCATATGAGCTTTTTCAGCGACGACACGTTTACACATGGCTTCAGGATAGGTTGAGCCGCAACCATCGTTAATGTTAAAGCCGTTCGGGCTTACGCCCATGGTAATAACGTCAGCACCTAGTTCCCACAGAACATCCGGCGCCACCTTGTAAGCAGCACCGTTGGCGCAATCGAGCACAACTTTCAACCCGTCAAGCGAAACACCTGCCGGCACTGTGGCCTTGGCAAACTCCACATAGCGCCCACGCGCGCTCTCCAGCCGGCTGGCTTTGCCCAGCGCGGTTGAATCTACAAGCACATCATTGCAACTGCTTTCCAGCAACTGTTCAATTTCCTGCTCGGTCTGATCAGATAGTTTGTAGCCGTCGGGGCCAAAAAATTTGAGCCCATTATCATAGTGCGGATTATGACTTGCCGATATCATTACCCCCAGATCAGCGCGCAGCGATTTCACCAGCATAGCGACGGCTGGTGTCGGCATCGGGCCAGCCATAACGACATCCATGCCTGCAGCAACAAACCCCGCGGCCAAAGCTGGCTCATACATATAGCCGGAGCGGCGAGTATCCTTGCCGATCACCACCCGGTGCACATGATCACCGCGCTTGAAAACGCGGCCAGCCGCCAGACCTACGCGCATGGCGACATCTGGTTTCATATGATTTTGATTAACCCGCCCCCGAATGCCATCGGTGCCAAAATATTTACGGCTCATGAGTAGTTATTCCCCTTTTACTCATAATCATACTGGACCCACAATCGTGCAGAACCCAATATCGTTTGGTCATAGTAACGCTATCAAACAACCCCGTCCATCACCGATGCATCGGCAAAAGCCTGTACCATTTTAACCGCCTCCACTGTCTGTGCCACATCATGCACACGCAGGATATTGGCGCCATTTTCAACGCCTTTTGCCGCCGTAACAACCGAGCCTATAACACGCTCGCGGGCATCGCCAACACCCGTAACAGCGCCGATAAAACGTTTGCGCGACGTACCCAGAAGAATCGGGCAACCCAGCGTTTGGAAAAGCGCCAAACCATTGACCAAGGCAACATTGTCCTTCACCACGCGCTTTCCAAACCCGATGCCCGGGTCAAGGATGATCCGCTCTGCAGATATACCCGCCGCCACACAGGTATCAAACCGTGCCGAAAGATAGTCATAGACATCCAGCAAAACATGTTCGTAGTCAGGATTGTCCTGCATAGTTTCAGGGTCACCTTGCGCATGCATCAATATCACCGGAGCATCAGACTTGGCAGCAAATGCAATACTTTCCGGATCATGCGAGAGTGCGGACACATCATTGATAATGTCCGCGCCCGCCTCTAGCGCTTTGTCCATAACAAAGTTATTGCGAGTATCAACTGACAAGGCAACCGGTTCATCCGCCATCGCTTCGATCACCGGAATAATCCGTTCCGCTTCTTCGCCCTCCCAAACAGGTGTCGCACCGGGCCGGGTCGATTCGCCGCCAATATCGATAATATCCGCACCTGTCGCGGCCATGGTACGGGCGCGCCTGATCGCACTTGCCGTATCCAGAAATTGACCCCCGTCGGAAAAACTGTCTGGCGTGACGTTCAGAACCCCCATAATCAAAGGTTTGGCGAAAGCCAGAGTTTTATCCGAACCCAATTTTAAGGGAACTCGCGGATGCGCAAATCCATCAAGCTGTTTGAGGAGCGAAGCAGATACCTCAGATGAGCAATCCCGCATCTGAGAGTAAAGCGTTTCTATCGATATGTAACCCGCCAACACCCCCGCCGAAAGCGTGCGGGCATACACCACAGCGCCGCTATAACGTACGCCGGTTCCACCAAGTTCTAGTGATAGATTTGAATCAAGATGGCCTGCCGAAACGCGACCGACGGGCCGAAGATACACTTCAGACCCGTCGGGAATTTCCTTCAAATTTGTCAGCACACCGTAACCCCCGTACTGGCATCAACCCTCGGGCTGGGGCTCGCTTTGGCCAACACCAGTGGTTGTCACAGCGCTGGTACGCCGGGGTGGAGCCTTCGGTGTGTTGTCAGGCTTTTTAGGCTTGATCTTGATCGGTTCGCCTTTCAACAAAGCATCAATTTCATCGCCCGACAATGTCTCATACTCCAGCAGGGCTTTCGCCAGCGCATGCAAGTCGTCAATATTGTCATTGAGGATATTTGTCGCCCGATCATTGGCACCGTCAACAAAGGCGCGAATTTCCTCATCAATCACTTTTGCAGTTGCGCCAGAAACATTCTGTTGTTTTGCTACCGAGTGACCCAGAAACACTTCTTCCTCATTGGCCGCATATTGCAGCGGACCAAGTTTTTCGGACATGCCCCATTGGGTCACCATGCTACGGGCAAGCCCCGTCGCATATTGAATATCGCTGGCGGCACCAGATGTAACTGCATCATGACCAAAGATTATTTCTTCCGCCACACGTCCACCCATGGCAACCGCAAGGTTGTCATGCATTTTCTGGCGCGATTGCGAATATTGGTCTCGCTCCGGTAGGCGCATAACCATACCAAGGGCGCGGCCGCGTGGAATGATGGTGGCTTTGTGAATTGGATCAGATGTCGGACAATGCAACGCCACAAGCGCGTGGCCACCTTCATGATACGCCGTCAGTTTTTTCTCATCATCTGTCATTACCATGGAGCGGCGTTCAGCACCCATCATCACTTTGTCTTTAGCGTCTTCAAACTCTTGCATCGACACGATTTTTTTACCACGCCGCGCCGCTAGAAGTGCTGCCTCATTAACCAAATTCATCAGGTCCGCGCCGGAAAAACCCGGTGTTCCCCGGGCAACAGTGTTGATATCAACATCGGGTGCCAATGGCACTTTACGGATATGCACCGCGAGAATTTTCTCACGGCCCTCAATGTCCGGATTGCCAACAACAACTTGGCGATCAAACCGACCCGGGCGCAGCAGCGCTGGGTCCAACACGTCGGGTCGGTTAGTAGCGGCAATAATAATAATGCCTTCATTGGTCTCGAAACCGTCCATTTCCACCAGCAACTGATTAAGCGTTTGTTCGCGCTCGTCGTTACCGCCGCCAAGGCCAGCACCCCGATGGCGCCCGACCGCGTCAATCTCATCGATGAAAATTATACAAGGCGCATTCTTCTTGGCTTGCTCAAACATATCGCGAACACGGCTGGCGCCGACACCGACAAACATTTCAACAAAATCAGAACCCGATATAGTAAAGAAAGGCACATTGGCTTCACCGGCGATAGCCCTCGCGAGAAGGGTTTTACCAGTACCAGGAGGGCCAACCAAAAGTGCGCCTTTTGGAATTTTACCGCCCAGTTTCTGGAATTTTTGAGGATCTTTCAAAAAGTCGACGATCTCTTCCAGCTCTTCCTTGGCTTCTTCGATACCTGCAACATCTTCAAAGGTCACGCGGCCTTGTTTTTCGGTCAGCAACTTGGCTTTCGATTTACCAAAGCCCATTGCGCCGCCACCGCCGCCTTTGCCTTGCATCTGACGCATGAAAAACACCCAGATACCAATGATCAATATGAACGGTAGCCATGAAAACAGCACGTTCATGAACATACTGTTGTCTTCCTTGACAACCTTGAAGTTCACGTTGCTGTCTTTGAGGATACTGTACAGGTTAGGATCGAAATTTGGCATCACGGCCTTGCGAATTTCGCCGCTGGTATACGTGATGGTTATATCCTGACCTGATATCTCAGCGTTGGCCACCTGGTTTTGCTCAACGTCATTCAAAAACTCAGAATAACTGACCTCTTGCTGACGGGCTGCGCCGCCCTGAAACACATTGAAAAGCGCAAATAGCATGACGATAATAAAACCCCACACTAGTGCGTTACGCATGAAACTGTTCACTCTACTGCCTTTCGGTGCTGCGCCAACAGCGCGCACAATACCCTAATTGAATTTCTTCTTATGCTTTGAGATAAGCTCAATGCCGCGCGGTACAAGGGTTTATTGCATTCCGCGATACGTTTTTTTACCGATTTCTGACGAAGTGAGCCATTGATGCGACAAAATCGGTACTTTTATTTGATCCACTTTATAGCCCAATTGCGGCACCGCAATCAATCTCTCACCCTCAAATATCGCCGGTAATGTGGACAAAACCTGTTTTGGAACAGCCAGCGCACCATCATCCAAATTCGTTAAATTTTCAGTAATAAATTTACGATCGACATCGCCGAGTGGACCAATCAACAAATTGTGTTCCTCCGCATTTTCCGTTTCGCTGAGGGCAAAGCGCCCATCCCACAGTGTGTCACTGGATATTTTTTTTACTTTTTCCATCGCCGATATTTCTCGTGTGACCAAGATTTTTTCCTCGGGAAAGGGAGTAAACTTCACACCACTTAAGGTATGACCACTGAAGCAATCACCGATTAACGCATCGGCCAATCGCATCAGCTTCTCAAATCTGGGTGCATAACCACCCCCGCCTGAAAATTGAATGACGCTGTTCAATGCGCGCAAATAGATATCTTCCGGTACATCGTTGAATTTGGCTTTATCCAACACAGCATAACCAGTATCAAAAAACTCCACGGCATCCATTAGCCATCGTCGTTGATAAAACTCCAACGCCTCGCGGGATCGGCGCATGCGCTGCGCCGTCGCCGCCAACCGATCAGCTCGAAACCCCTCAAGCGGCGGGGCCGCCAACAGGTTTCTGATTTTCACCCGGTCGAATACTTCGTTCTGATTACTTGGATCTTCTACCCATTCGAGGTTTTTTTCAGTCAACGTTGCAACTAGCCTCGACTTCGGCGTGTCCAGCAATGGCCGCACCAGAGTTACGCCCTGCCCCAGGTCACGCGTCCCGGCCATACCTGCTAGCCCATACACGCCGCTGCCACGCGCCATACGTAGCATCATCGTTTCAGCCTGGTCGTCCATATGGTGTGCTGTGCATAAAAACTGGACCTGCTGCGCTTTACACCACTCGCCCATCAATGCATAGCGAGCTTCCCGCGCTGCGGCCTGAATGTTTGTGGTAGGCACCTGATCATGTCGCCACACAAGCACTTCGGTCTCAACGCCCAAAGCCGCCAACCGCTCGGCTGTTAACTGTACTTCAGCCGTCGATGTTGGCCGCAAACAGTGATCAACAATCAAGGCAGTGACTGGCTGAATATCTTTCAACAGCGCCGCAAGGCACAAACTGTCTGCACCGCCCGAAACCGCAACTGCAACGCGCTCTGAAGCTGGCACCCCAAGTCGACCTAAGGATGAGCGCACGTCAGCCGACGTTAACGAACCATCAGACAAAGTCCCACCCATTCATCAAAAAACGTCACATCTCGCGGTTTCCGAAACCCGTCGCGCCCGCGCCTTTAATCGCTCGGACGCCTTGTCCTCAATGCGCCTGAATTCCGCCAAGGCATTGCAAGCATCACCTGCGGCACCAAGTGCAATCAATACATCAGACAAATCAACCAATGCATCCACACGCTTATCATGATTGGGATGGTCTTCGATCAAACTTAAAAACAGTTGAGCCGCTTCCGCGTTGCGTGACTGTTGCATGTTAATGCGCCCAAGCCAGAATTTAGCATTGGCAGCCTGCGGATCGGCAGGGTGTGCCTCCATGAACTTTTCCATCGCAATCCGGCCACTATCCAAGTCGTTTTTGCGAATGAACGCAAAGGCAAACGAATATTGTGTTGCCGCATCTCCGTCCGGCAAATCAATTGTAGCGGCTGCAGCTGGTACTGCAGGTAATGCTTCGCCCGGCGTATCAACAAGCGGATCGGCAGGCGGGGTGTTCCCTTCGGGTCTTACATCACCCTGCCCTTGTTGTGGCTGCTGCTGAGTATCAACGACCGGTGACCCATCCACTGTCTGCGCCAACATTTGCTCACGCTGCAGGGCCATTTGCTGTCGAATTTGCGCCAAAGTTTCCGTCATTTCATTCTGGCGGTATTCATATTCTTCCAGGCGACCATTTAGTTGTCGCATTTGCCGGTCCAGCGTTGCCATTTTTGCCAGTATGTCCGCAAGCACACGCCTATCAGCCGGAGCGGTCGGCTCAGCCTCCGCTGTGTCCGTCGGCACGGCACCACCATTCACACGTCGCTGCAAAATACGCAATTGGCGTTGGATAGCGTCTATTTTTGCTTCCATAACTGCAGGGCTTGACTGCGCCGTAACCGGTGAGGCCAAGCCGCAGAAATTTAGAAGAACAAACATTGTTAAGAAAACGCGCATTCTGCTTTCCTTATTCATCGCACTAAAACCAATACTTACGCTTCGCTTGTAATGTCCCATTCAGGCATAAAAAAGACAGCCCCGCGCCGGGGTTTCCCTGCGCGAGGCCACATTCTTAACAAACGACCGGTTTAGTTGACTGTCATGACCCCGCGGCGGTTCTGGCTTCGAGCGCCTTCGCTGCTGCCTGCAACTGCCAAGCGTTCTTTACCGTAGCTTATCGGGTTCATACGGCTGGAAGGAACACCAAGCGCAATCAGATAGCTCCGTACTGCGTTGGCCCGGCGTTCACCGAGTGCAAGGTTATATTCGCGTGTACCGCGTTCGTCGCAGTGACCTTCGATATTAACACGTGCGCGGCTGTGATAGCCAAGCCACTCGGCTTGTTTTGCCAAAGTGTCACGTGCTTCGTCGGTTAATTCAGAACTGTCATACGCAAAGAATACACGGTCCCCAGCAAAGGCGTCTAATGCCGCCTGGTTGGCACTCGCGCCAAACCTATCACGCTCTAGCGTGGCAAGTCGCTCAGCTTCAAGCCGGGCGGTCTCAACCGCGTCAGGCCGCCCATCATTGTTGTCGGCGTCAGTCACAACCTCATCAGGCGTTTCGACCGTCTCGACCGGTGCCGAATTTTTCGAACAAGCCGCAAGTAAAAGGCCTGCTATTGAAACAAATATAATTTTTTTACCCAGGTGCACGGATGTCATTATCGCTCCCTCCAAAGAGTGGGGTTATCCCCGCTAAACATTCATTGGTAAACCGCGAGCCTATCCGCGCCGCAGATCACAAACTTGGGCGACTATAGAACGCGATTTCACGATGATCAAGCCGTCAAAACGAGGCAAATGTTTGTTCTCACGTCAATTTTATCAAGAAAACGTCAAATACTGTAAATTTCATTACCGGTTCGAGCCATTTTGCCACAAATTATATATATTTCAGGACCGATTTACCCCAGTTCAGTCAAAATACCGCGATATTGCCACCCTAGTGTTTTACCAGCATGAAACGGCACAACAGATTTCTCCAATTGGTCCGGCACCAAGGTGTTTGCCCGCTCTAGCACCACTTTCTCTCGGTTGAACGGCAACCCATAGAAATTGGGACCGTGCTCTGACGCAAAAGCTTCTAACTGGCCCAACGCGCCTTCTTCCTCAAAAGTTTTTGCATAGCTTTCCATCGCATGGGGTGCATTGAAGATGCCAGCGCAGCCACAATCCGTTTCTTTGTTTGCCCGACTGTGCGGCGCCGAATCAGTACCCAAGAAGAATTTTGCAGATCCTGATGTCGCAGCGCGCCTCAACTCAAGCCGATGCTTTTCCCGTTTAGCAATTGGCAGGCAGTAATAATGTGGCCTTATCCCGCCTTTAAACATCGCTGTACGATTAAATTCCAAATGGTGGGGCGTTATGGTTGCCGCCAAATTGGAACCACTGGCCTCAACAAATGCAACGGCGTCTGCCGTTGTAATATGTTCGAACACGACTTTCAGACTTGGAAAGTCAGCAACCACTTTTTTTAATGTTCGCTCAATAAAGACTGCCTCGCGGTCAAATATATCAATGTCACCGTCAGTAACTTCGCCGTGCACCAATAGTGGCATACCGATACGCTGCATGACCTCCAGGGCCGGATAAATCAGGTTGATATCTGTAACACCGTGGCTTGAATTTGTCGTCGCGTTGGCAGGATACAATTTACAAGCAGCAAAAACACCTGTTTGAAAACCGCGTTCAACCTCGGCTGCGTCAATGTCATCGGTTAAATAACAAGTCATCAGCGGCGTGAAATTTAGCTCTGCCGCCACAGCCGCATTTATGCGCTCGCGGTAATCCTTGGCAGCGGCAACCGTTGTTATTGGCGGCGACAAGTTTGGCATCACTATCGCCCGAGCAAATTGGCGAGCCGTGTATTTGGCAACTGCTTCCAACATGTCACCGTCGCGCAAATGCACATGCCAATCGTCAGGTCGGCGCATCACGATGCGGTCTACTGTTGTTTTTATGTCTGTTTTATGTGCGCTGTTGGATGTTGTCATAGAGATAACCGTTTCGCCCATGCAGAAAGATTTGATTTTGTGCGTCCTTCATACCGTCGCCGGGCCTCCTGCACAACTGCTATAGGCAAAGCTTACCCGATAACTTTCGCTATTTTAAGGCCGCCCCTTGCAACAGGGGCAGAACTTGTTATTTGATCTTCATCTCTATTCGACGATACCAATGTCATAAAGGACCAAGTATTTGGCGCAATTATTACAACTGGAAAACCGCGGGGTCGTTCGCCTGTCTGGGCCAGATAGCCGATCTTTACTGCAGGGTCTTATTACCAACGATATAGATAACCTGAATGGTAATGCGGCCCTTTACGCTGGCCTACTGACACCGCAGGGGAAGTTTTTGTTCGACATGATTATTGTCGCAGACGGTGATGACTTATTGCTGGACATTGAGGCTGAGCGAAAAGACGACTTAGTTCGCCGGCTAATGATGTATAAGCTACGCGCTGACGTGATTATTGCTGACGATCAGGCGTCGGTTTGGGCACTATTTGACGGCGATGCCCAAAGCGGTATCAGCTATCCGGACCCGCGCCACAAAAGCTTGCACAAGCGAGTAATATCAACCGAAAACCCAGCACCAGACGCAGCAGAGCTTACCTTCGAAGAATATGAGCAGCGCCGAATTCGTCACGGCATACCCGACGGAAGCCGTGACATGGCGGTTGAAAAATACTTCTGGTTGGAAACCGGCGCAGAGAAACTTAACGGCGTTTCCTTCACCAAGGGTTGTTTTGTCGGTCAGGAATTAACGGCGCGAATGAAGCATAGAATGTCGCTAAAAAAACAGCTGGTTGCGATGAAGGCAGAGGGCTCGGTCCAGTCAGGCGATACCATTAAGGCAGAAAGTGGAAAACCAGCTGGTGAAATTCGTAGCGTTGCGGGGGCCTATTTCCTGGCATTCATCCGGCTAGAATATCTGGACCAGCCGCTGAACGCCGAAGGTATCCTTGTCAGCCCTGTTTCCGCCGCACCCTGACGATTACCGGTTTCAAATACACAAAAAACTTGAGCCAGCTTCCTGTTTTGATACATTTTGAGGGTGAGCAAAAAAAAGGGGGCGACAAATGACAAAATCAAAAAAACAGCGAGAAGCCGAAGCACGCAAAGAAAGCGATGTCAAAAACTTGGTTATCCTGACACTTGCCGTTGCAACAATATTGATCACAATGTTTGTGATGGCCGACTAATTTGCGATTAGAGCTACCACGTTCGGCATGATTGATTTGCCGGGGCGACAATAGCTACCAATTTATCTATCTGGTCGCTGCCACTTGCGAAGCCATACAGACCACGAAAAATTTGGATATGGCCCCTGTTCTCAATCGGCAATCCGCCACTTGCGTAGGAGGGGCCGCCACCCGACATAACTGCCGCGAACTCATTGAGGCTGCGTTTAGCCCAATTTTTATCCACATGCTCACCGAACATGCTGCCGGTCAAATTACGGTTGAAAATGTCATCGCAGCCTGTGCCGCAAAGGCGGTATATATACTGATCCTCTGACAAACGATCCAACACTAGCAACCACGGCAAAACTGATGTCATCTCCATCGGCTTGAAACCTGCCCAACAGGCAGCTTTGTTGCCGCTGGCCGCAGCGCGCCAAAAAGCATCGAACACCAAAATTGGATGGTTTTCGGGAATATCGTCCTTCGAAACGCTTTCGAAATTGATCATCATTGTCTCAGGCGACCCCTCAGCAGGAGAGTGCCGGACAAACATTAAGAAACTGTAATCAAAAAACGCCGGCCTAAGCCAGCGTTTGAGATCGATCGGCAGGATCAATAGCTAAAAAATCAGCTTTTCAGCGCTGCCTGTGCTGCTGCCAAACGTGCAATTGGAACCCTGAACGGCGAACAGCTCACATAGTCCAGCCCGACGGAGTGGCAAAATTCCACGCTGGCAGGATCACCGCCGTGCTCGCCGCAAATACCCAATTTCAAATCGGGCTTGGTTGACCGCCCGCGCTCTGCGCCCAGCTTTACCAATTCACCGACACCTTCCTGATCAATAGAGACAAACGGGTCCTGGGCGAAGATATCATCCTTGACATACTGCTCCAGGAAACGCGCTGCATCATCGCGGCTGATGCCGATGGCCGTCTGCGTTAAGTCATTGGTGCCGAATGAGAAAAAGTCTGCGGCATTGGCAATTTTATCTGCACACAATGCAGCGCGTGGCAGCTCAATCATGGTGCCAACCATATAGTCAACCTTGTGGCCGCTTTCCGCAAACACATCGGCTGCCACCGCTTCAACGTGCGCGCGAAGGGTTGCCAGTTCTTTTTCCGTTGCTACCAATGGTATCATGATCTCCGGCACAACCGTGTCGCCAGTTTCGCGCTCAACCGCAATCGCAGCCTCAAAAATAGCGCGTGCCTGCATCTCGTATATCTCGGGATATGTTATGCCCAAGCGGCACCCCCTGTGGCCCAACATCGGGTTAAATTCATGCAGATCTGCGGCTCGACGCTGCAAAACAGCAACATCGCAGCCGATGGCCGCTGCAACATCATCAAATTCATCCTGCTCACGCGGCAAAAATTCGTGCAGCGGCGGGTCAAGTAAGCGAATAGTTACTGGCAGGCCGCGCATAATCTTGAAAATTTCAGCAAAATCACTGCGCTGCATGGGCAACAGCTTTTCAAGCGCTTCTTTCCTGCCCTGCAAGTCTTCAGACAAGATCATCTGACGTACTGCAATGATACGTTCGCCTTCAAAGAACATATGTTCTGTGCGGCACAAGCCAATTCCTTCAGCGCCAAACTCGCGCGCAGTTTCAGTATCGGTGGGGGTGTCACTATTGGTGCGCACCTGCATCGTGCGGTAGCTGTCTGCCCATTTCATCAGCGCGGCGAAGTCACCAGCCAACTCAGGCTGCAGTGTTTTAACCGCACCCACCATTACCTCACCAGTAGAACCATCAATGGTGATCAGATCACCCTTCTTAATTTCGCGGCCCATGCAGGTCATCACACCGGCCTTTCCGTCGATGCGTATTTGCCCGGCGCCCGACACACAGGGTGTGCCCATGCCGCGCGCCACAACAGCGGCGTGGCTGGTCATACCGCCGCGCGCCGTTAGAACACCGCGCGCTGCGTGCATGCCGTGAATATCTTCCGGTGAGGTTTCGGTCCGGCACAGCACAACATCTTTGCCATCGCGTGCCCACGCTTCGGCTTCGTCAGAATCAAACACTGCTGCCCCAGCCGCCGCACCAGGCGACGCCGGTAGGCCGCGGGTGTATATATCGCGCGGCGCGTCGGGGTCCAGGGTTGGGTGCAACAACTGGTCAAGCGCGCCTGGCTCCACTCGCATAACTGCGGTTTTCTCGTTGATCAGGCCGTCCGCCACCATATCAACGGCGATTTTCAGCGCCGCTTTTGCAGTACGCTTGCCTGAGCGGGTTTGCAGCATCCATAATTTGCCGCGCTGCACGGTGAACTCAATGTCCTGCATGTCGCGGTAATGCTGTTCCAGTTTTGTGAACACGTCGGCTAACTGGCCAAACACTTCCGGCATTGCCTCTTCCATCGACGGGGCGGATGCGCCTGCGGCCTCACGGGCGCGGATCGTCAGGTTTTGGGGCGTACGAATGCCCGCCACCACGTCTTCACCCTGTGCATTGATCAAATATTCGCCGTAGAATTCGTTTTCGCCTGTAGACGGGTCACGGGTGAAAGCAACCCCGGTGGCTGACGTATCGCCCATATTGCCGAACACCATCGCCTGCACGTTGACGGCTGTGCCCCAGCCTTCAGGAATGTTGTTTAGTTTGCGGTATGTTTTGGCACGGTCAATGTGCCAACTACCAAACACAGCGCCGATGGCGCCCCACAGCTGTTTGCGCACGTCCTGCGGAAACGGTGTGCCCAGTTCCTCTTCGGTTTTGGCCTTAAACTGACCCGCAAGCAGCTTCCAGTCTTCGGCGTCCAGATCAGTGTCCAGATCAACGCCTTTTTCTTCCTTGTGAATTTCGATGAGTTCTTCGAAGTGGTAATGGTCAACGCCCAGCACCACATCGGAATACATTTGAATGAAGCGGCGATAGCTATCCCAGGCGAAACTGGCGTTGCCGCTGCCCGCCGCCAGGCCTTCAACGGTTTCATCGTTCAGACCAAGGTTCAAAACAGTGTCCATCATGCCCGGCATGGACACCCGCGCACCAGAACGCACAGAAACAAGTAGTGGATTGGCTTGATCGCCGAACACTGCGCCAGCGCTTGCCTCAATTGCGGCGATGGCAGCGTCTACTTGTGCCGCCAGTTCTGCCGGGTATTGACGGGCGTTGTCGTAATAGTATGTGCAAACCTCTGTGGTAATGGTCAGGCCCGGTGGTACCGGCAGGCCCAGTGAAGCCATTTCCGCCAGAT
>JAALKD010000045.1 GCA_011088215.1 Sphingomonadales bacterium
GTCAGCCATCGGCGTGCTGGAAGGCGGTTTCCCCCGGGAAAGCAACGTGGTGATTTCGGTTGGCGGTGTGCGCACTAATTTCCGCATGCCCGACATTATGGCCGTGGGCCTTGGCGGTGGTAGCGAGGTGGCCGCCGACGGTAAAACCATTGGCCCTCAATCGGTCGGCCACAGGCTGGTAACCGAAGGGCTGGTGTTTGGTGGCAGCACACTAACGGCAACTGATCTGGTGGTTGGCTCCGGCGCGGTAGATATCGGCGATAAATCGGGCTTGAACGCGGTGAGCGGTGACACCATTGCAAACGGCATCGCCACTATTCACGAGATGCTGGACAATGCCATTGATATGATGAAACCAAACAGCGACCCTGTACCGGTCATTCTGGTGGGCGGCGGCGCGGTGCTGGTGACAGGCAGCCTGAAAGCAGCCAGTGTGCTGCACCGACCCGAAAACGCGGGCGTGGCCAATGCCATCGGCGCGGCGATCGCTCAAATTGGCGGGGAAAGCGAGCGGTTGGTATCCTACAGCAGTTTGCCGCGCAATGAGGCGATAAAGGCAGTCACCGACGAAGCTACCCAGCGCGCCGTGGATGCAGGCGCAGACGCCAGTACAATTCGTGTTGCAGAAATAGATGAAACCGCGATTCCCTACATGGGCGAGGGCAACACGCGGGTCCGGGTGAAGGTCATCGGTGACATTGCGATCCTCGGTAATGCGGCTTCCAACAAGGAGCAAAGCTGATGCAAATTAGAGCGGAAGACCTGGACGACTTGTCATTGGGTGCTGTGTTTTTGGCCACTGGCGGCGGCGGCGACCCGCATGTGCCGCAATTGTTGACCGAGCAGGCGCTCAAGAAATACGGCCCGGCCCAATTGATCGATGTTCATGATTTGGCTGATGATGCTCATGTGGTTTCTATTGGCGGCGTGGGGGCGCCCACCGTCAGCCTCGAGATGCTGCCTTCACTGGGCGAGGCCTCGCGCACGCTGGAGGCTTATGAGGACCACGTGGGCCGCAAGGTTGACGCGGTTGTCTCATTTGAAATTGGCGGCGGCAATTCGCTGATACCTATCATGGCGGCGGCCGGTCGCGGTTTGCCTGTGGTGGACGGTGACGGCATGGGGCGTGCGCTGCCCGAAGCGCAGATGATGACATACGCCATCGCTGGTGTTTGCCCATCCCCTGCGGTTGCTTATGATTATGCAGGCAACATCACCACCTTCACCACCCCGATCACATCCACCTACGAACGGCACATACGCGCGCTGGCGATGGCATCTGGCGGCATGCTCACCACGGCTGAGCACCCCATGACAGGTGCGCAGCTGAAGCCCGCGATTATTCCGGGCACAGTTAGCTTTTCGGTGGCACTGGGTAAATGCTTATGCGAAAACCGGGGCAGGGCAGATTTGATGCTGCCAGCGTTGCAGAACCTTTTTGCTGCGTCGGTCTACGGTGAGTGCCGTATGCTGTTCGCAGGCAAAGTCAGCGATAAAGCAACGCGGATCATCGGCGGTTACGATATCGGCGAGGCGACTCTGACGCCGTTCGGCGATGACGGGTCATCGTTGGTGATCAACATCAAGAACGAATATCTGGTCGCGAAACTGGACGGTAAAGTGGTGGCCACAGTGCCTGACCTGATCGTGATTGTGGATTATGAAACCGGTACACCGATCAATGCGGAGCGCTTGCGTTACGGCCAACGGGTTGCCGTGTTTGCAGTTGGCTGCCCGGATTTCTTTCGTACACCCCACGCGCTGAAGGCTGTTGAGCCGCGCGCTTTTGGTTTCGATATGGACTTTGTTCCGCTGGAGTCGATTGAGGCGTAACCTATCAGTCAGCCGGTCTTTATCAGATGACAATCACGTGCTCCGATTAGGCGTTGTACTGGTTCTTCGTTCACGTGTGGTGCGCGGCATATGTTTACGTGCGTAAACAAAGAGGTTGACACTAAAGTTTACACATGTAAACAATAAGTCACGACAGCATAATAACACAAATTAGGTGCTGAAACGCCGGGAGGACGCGCTCATTAGGGCTCGTTTTCACTGTTGGGAGACATGTGTCTTGAAGCGGCCGCCGGAGGGATGCCGTCCTCAACTACAGGACCTCTTAATACCTAGCGCAGTAAAGTACCAATGACAGGAGTGCCCTAATATTGATTATTGACACGACTAACCTTCCAGATGGCACAGCTATTGAAGCGGATATCGTCATTATCGGCGGTGGTATGGCGGGTATTACGCTCGCGCGCCAATGGGCAGAAAAGGCGAAAACTATCGCCCTTCTGGAATCGGGCGGCCGCGAAATGGAGGACGACGCCCAGGACCTATATGCAGGCACTGGAACACTTGCGGTAGACGGAAGTCCGGATACAGATATTGATGAGTATCTCACCACATCTCGCGCGCGGTTTTACGGTGGTTCTGGCAACTGGTGGGGTGGGAAGTCTGTACCGCTGGATCCGGCAGATTTTGCAAAGCGTCCCTGGATCAAGAACAGCGGTTGGCCCATGAGCCGAGCTGACCTGCAACCATACTATGACCGGGCTTGTGATATGCTCGAAATCTCTCGGTTTGACAAAGATTATGCCGCGCCGCAGCACGACGGGCGGCCGCCGCTGGACATTAATGGTTCTCGCCGTGTCACGTCCCTACCGCGGGATTATACCCGTGTCACAGGTCGTACGAACACCGATCATTTCGAGAATTTTATCTACGGTTTCACAGATGCTGCCAACATTTCCGTCTATTTGCACGCCAATGTGGTCGACTTTAACATGAATACTGCCAGAACAGCGCTGAATAGCCTCGGTGTTGTTGGCACCGATGGGCGGCGCTTCGCCGCACGCGGCACAACCTATATATTGGCTTGCGGCGGTATTGAAAATGCACGGTTGTTGCTGGCAGCAAATGATCGCAACAATGCCCGTTTTGGTAGCCGTTCGGGCGCATTGGGTCGGTATTTTCAGGGGCATACCACTATTGATAAAGAGCGCAGCGCCAAAGAGCACGGCACGTTGTTGCATTTTTCAAATCCGCCAGGTTCGCTCAGCCTCTATGCAGATCGGGCTCCGGGTGCGCCGCACGCAGTTCTCGGCACCACCCTTGAGGGACAAAGCCATTACAGAAGCGGCGCATTTACAGTGACACTTGGCCTGGATGAGGAGCGCGGCGAAACGGATGAACAGGCCCTGCGCACCACTGCCTCCCGGATCGATCAGGCGGCTCTGACGGCGGATAATGACCAAGGGTGCTGGTGCTATTTCATGACTGAAAATCTACCTAATCCGCAAAGCCGAGTTACGCTAACTGAAGCCGTCGATACACACGGTGTACCGCGGGTTAATTTGCGGTGGGAATACGGCGCAGCAGACATTGATAACTTGGAGCGCTCGGTGGATGCGTTCGCGCGTGAACTTGGTTCATCTGGGGCCGGGCGCGTTTCCTACCCAATTGAGCGCGGTGAGATAGCTGGAGCAATGGGTCCGTCGAGGCACCATATGGGGACCACTCGTATGCACGCAGACCCAGCTGTCGGGGTCGTCGACACAGACCTAAAATGCCACGATGCAAATAATCTATATGTTACCGGGTCGTCGGTCTTTCCGACAAGTGGTATCGCCAATCCAACGTTGACTATCTTGGCTTTGACGCTGCGCCTTTCTGACCATCTTCAAGAAAAGTTAGGAGCCTGAAATGACTATGCTCACCAGACGATCCCTGCTTGTGGCAATTTCAGCGGCTGCGCTGACAGCGTGCGCCCCAAACGCATCTAACAATACCGGATATCCTATCGCAAAGGGCCTTGCCGCTGACGGTATTGCCTCAATTGCCAAATCCTACAGGCTAGCCACTGGAGACAAATCCGGTGCGGCCATAAATGCATTGCTAGCGCCTACCGGGGAGATAAATCTGCCTGCGCTCAAGGCCGCTGTTGCAAGCGATTTTGCCGCGGGACGAATGTTTGTTCATGCGGGATGGCGCCTCTCGCATACAGAAGGCCAATTATATACACTTTTGGCTCGAAGGGTTTAGTGCTGCCGTCGCGTTGGTACGGCTTTGTCTGACTAGCTGAATTCGGTGTCTTCTCAATTTCCAGCTTTGCTCCAGCGGACATTTTGTCCATAAATGCGGGCTATGACTTTAAAAATCGATAACAAAGATGCCCGCAGGCTTTGGCTTGCTGGGCAGGGCTTAGGCGGTGCGTCAACCGGCAAGCTCTCAGGACCGGATTGCCTGATGGACATCATTCGGGCGCTTGGTTTCGTGCAACTGGACACCATCCAAAATGTTACGCGGGCGCACCACCATATTCTGTGGAGCCGTAACCAGAATTACCGCGAACCCATGCTGGACCAACTGTTGGGCGAACACAGGCAGGTGTTTGAGCATTTCACCCACGATGCCTCGGTGTTGCCGGTGGAGTTTTACCCCTACTGGAAGCGTCAGTTGGCGCGCATGGATGCGCAGGTGCGCCGACAGAAATGGTATCGCTCTGGCTTGAAAAAAGCTGACCTGACCGCGATCAAAGACCGCATAAGAACAGAAGGACCACTGTGTACCCGAGCGTTTGATACCAAGGTTAAGGGTAAAAAGGAGATGTGGGCGCGACCACCGCACAAAAAAGCGCTGGACGCCATGTGGTACTCGGGCGAGCTGGCTACCTCTCACCGCGAGAATTTTATCAAATTTTATGACCTCGCCGAACGAGTTATTGCACCGGAGCACTATGAGACTAGCTATTCTGACGAAGACCAAATCGATTGGCTGTGCCGCAGCGCGCTTGATCGGCTTTCCTTTGGCACGCTGGGTGAAATACAGCGTTTTTGGGATGCGATGAGTGCGCCGGAAGTGAAAACATGGGCCAGCCAAGCCCAAGGCGCAATGAAACCGGTGGAGCTTCAGAGTGCGGACGGCAGCTGGAGCCATGCCTTTGCAACTACAGACATTGGTGAACGATTACAGGCGCTGAAGTCTCCTGCCAAACGCATACGCATTATCAATCCGTTTGACCCTGCCGTGCGAGACAGGGCACGCCTGTCACGGTTGTTTGGGTTCGACTACAAAAACGAGATGTTCGTACCCGCCATAAACCGCCGCTGGGGATACTATGTATACCCATTGCTAGAGGGTGACCGTTTTATAGGCCGACTGGAAGTAAAAGCGGACCGCAAAAAAGGTACTCTTACTGTCACTGGTTTGTGGCGGGAGGAGCGCGTGAAGTGGACGGATGCGAGGCAGCAGAAATTGGCGTCGGAGTTGGCGCGCTTCGGTCGGTTGATTGGTGCCGATACTGTTGAGTGGGCATGCTCGCATATACCGGAGTAGACAATGACGGTTAACAGTGAAAATTTATCTGGTTTGCTTGAAAAAGCCATCCGCAAAGAGGACTTGCCAGTGGGGTTTGCGCAGACCATTGAACGGTATTATGCACCGCTTGCTGACCATTTGGCCGAGGTTCACCGTGGGCACAGCAATGGCCCCCTAATTGTTGGCATCAACGGAGGGCAGGGCAGCGGCAAGTCAACGCTCGCGCAGTTCCTGAGGCTGCTTATAGAAAAGGCGCATAGCCTGAAAACTGCTGTCATTTCGCTGGATGATCTGTATCTCACTCGGGCAGAGCGAACTGCGCTGGCCGAGGCGCGTCATCCATTGTTGGCAACGCGCGGTGTGCCGGGCACCCATGATGTCGGCTTGGGCATGTGGCTGCTGGACCAGTTGGCGAGCAAAGGCGATGAAGGTGTTCGCATGCCCCGATTCGATAAAGCGCAGGATGACAGGGCGCCGGAAACAGACTGGGCGGCGGTTACTGGCCCGATGGATATTGTTTTGCTGGAAGGCTGGTGTGTTGGTGCCGACCCGCAGGATGAGGCGGCGCTAGATGCGCCCGTGAACACGCTGGAACAAGATGAAGATCCCAACGGTGCTTGGCGGCGCTATGTTAACGCGCAGCTGGCAGGGCCCTACGCAGCGTTGTTCGCAAAGCTCGACCATTTGATTATGTTGAAGGTGCCGAACTTTGAATGTATCGAAGCCTTCCGGTCGCTTCAGGAGGCGAAGTTACGCGATAAAGCAGTTGACGGCGCAGGCCTGATGGATGATGCGGCCATCAGGCGGTTCATTATGCACTACGAACGCCTAACCCGCCACATGCTGACGGAAATGCCGAGCCGCGCTGACGTGGTACTGGAGTTGGATCACAAGCAGACGATTGAGAGCGCGATTTATCGCTGAACTGAGGCCGCGCGCACCAGCCTCGACGACCAGAGAGCATGCGGGCAGGATCGCGATGCGGATAGAAGTGGAAACCGGGCAATTATGAAAAAACAGGCAATTGTAGACTTATTTATACTGGCGGTGGTTTTCTGGGGTGTTTGGTCTCTGCGGTTCCTCGGCGTTACCAACATCGGCGTTTGGACCATGCTGGCCGGTGTTTCGGCTGGCCTGTTGTTGCTGAAACTAAGGCGGCAGCCTTTTGCCTCTATTGGCCTCGTGCCTTGGAAACAGGGCAGGGACAGGCTGTGGCCAAAGACGTTCGGTGCCTTGGCGGTTATCGCGCTGGCAACTGTTGGCGGGGTGATAGTGTTCACAACATTGTTGGGGCCGCTGCAGGCCTCAACTGCGGTAACTGAACAGCCGGACACTATCGGGCTGTTTCTGCTGGATATTCTGGTCGGGGTCTGGATTGGCGCGGCGCTGGGAGAGGAAATCTTCTTCCGCGGGTTGCTATTAAACAAGTTTCAAACGGTTTTTGCGGATGCTAAGTGGGGGGAGGTGTTGGCTGTGGTTGCACAGGCGGCGTGGTTCGGTGCGGGCCATGCATCACAGGGGCTTACTGGCGTTATGCTCACCGGGTTTATCGGGCTGTGTCTGGGGTTCTATTACATCTACCGAAGTCCCGGAAACTTGTGGCCGATGATCATCGCTCACGGGTTCGCCAATACGTTAACGTTGACGCTGAATTTCATGCAATCAAGCTGAGTCCGTTTTCTCTCGTTCAGTAAGAATATTTTCCATTTGGCCAACAACCGTTTTTAAAATCAGGGTGCGCCAGTCTTTCACCTGCATTCTTTCTGCGCCGGCATGATGGCGAATGCCGAAAAACCCATGCATCAATGCCCAGGTGCCAAGTGCGGTTTCGCGGCATTGGTCAGCACTGGTGTCGGGTGGCAGGACAAATGCGGTAAGCTGTAGTAATTTGGCGAATGCCTCGAAACCAGCAGCCTGTGCCGCGTCTGAAGGGCTATAGCCAGGATCGCTCTCGCCAAAAAACAATCGGTAATGTGCTTCGTGGGTCTCTGACATGGAAACATAGTTGTCAGCCGCTTTCACCAGCGCTGCTCGCGGCGTCATTGCCTCAAACGGCACATCCATCGCGTTAGAGGCCAGTTCGGCCGCTTGGGTATATAGCGCGTCCAGGATGCCTTGTTTGCCCTTAAAGTGGCTGTATATGCCAATGGTGGACATCTCGGCTCGGCCTGCAATTGCGCGCACGCTCAGCACTGCCGCGCCGCCTTCAAGGAAGAGGGCGGAGGCCGCATCCAAAATTTTCTGTTTCGTATCTTTCACCCGTTTGCCTCTGCGTTGTCTATCTGTCCACTATAACAGGGGTTGACAAAATATAACAGTGTTATATATGTCGCCATAACAGTGTTATAAAACGATGATCACAATTTTGCCCAACCTTCAGGAAATGAATGTTTGGCATGGCAGGCAGAAATACGGAGAGACAACTATGGCGACCCATTCACTTGAAGCGGACTATCTGATTATCGGCAGTGGTGCGGTGGGCATGGCCTTCGCTGATGTGCTGCTCGCCGAAACAGACGCATCGATCATCATTGCCGACCGGCACCATAAGCCCGGCGGTCACTGGAATGACGCTTATTCTTTTGTAACCCTGCACCAGCCGTCCGCCTATTACGGCGTGAATTCCCGCGAACTGAGCAAAGGCCGCAAGGATGAAGTGGGCCTGAACCAGGGTCTGCACGAGCTGGCTTCGGGTGCAGAGGTTAGCGCTTATTTTGATCAGATTATGAAACATCAGTTTCTGCCCAGTGGGCGCGTGCAATATTTCCCCATGTGCGAATATGAAGGCGACGGTAAATTTTCGTCGCGTATGTCTGATGACACTTATGAGGTCAAAATCAACAAGAAAACCGTTGATGCCACCTATTTCAAAACCTCAGTGCCTTCAACCCACACGCCCAGCTACACGGTGGCGGACGGGGTGAAAATGCATCCGCTAAATGACCTGCCAAACATGGAGGAAAAGCCATCGGCTTATGTGGTTGTGGGCGGCGGTAAGACTGCGATTGATGCCTGCTTGTGGCTGCTGGAAACCGGGGCTGACCCTGATGATATTCGCTGGATTATGCCGCGCGATGGCTGGTTGATCGACCGGGAAAACACGCAGCCAACTGAAGAGTTTTTCACTCGCACTATCGGTGCGCAGGCTAACCAGATGGAAGCCATCGCTGGGGCCACATCCATTGAAAACCTGTTCGATCGTTTGGAAGCAAGCGGCGTGCTGTTGCGCATTGACCAGAGCGTACGCCCGCAAATGTACCATGGTGCCACCATCAGCCGCGATGAAATATCTGAGCTCCGTCGCATCAAAAATATCATCCGCCTCGGCCGCGTGAAGCATATTGAAACCGATCAGATTATATTTGAACAAGGCGCACTGCCCTCGGACGCCGACGCATTGTACATCGATTGTTCAGCCCGTGCTGTGCCGGTAACTGAGCAATTCCCTGTTTTTGACGGCGATTTGATAACGTGCAAACCGTGCGAACCATTCAACCGGTGTTTTCCAGCGCCTTTATCGCCCATGTGGAAGCCACCCGCGACGACGAAAAAGAGAAAAACAACATCTGCACGGTTGTGCCGCTACCCAATACTGACACTGACTGGATTATCGTGACAGCGGGTTTGATGCTCAACCAGTTCCAATGGTCACAGGACAAAGAACTGCGTAACTGGATAGCAAGCAGCCGCCTTGATGGCTTCAGTAAAATGGTGCAGTCGGTCGACCCGGAAGATGCAGAGAAAATGGCGATTTTGATGCGTATGCGTGACAGCGCCATGCCTGCGCTGGTCAAACTGCAGCAATTTATCGCCGAGATTAACGAACAGGCGGCTTGAGGCTTAACTTCCGTTTGCGTTCTTCAGTATCGGTTGCGCCCGAACGCCCAGCGCTTTATGAACGGTCAGGTAGCAAATTGAAGGGGAACCATGGTGTTCATTAGGTCTGACCGTAATTTATTCGCCTCGCTTGTCTCGGTAATTGCGTTGACGATGCTGATGGCACTTGCCGCTGCGACCGCGAGCGAGGAAGAAGGGTTCGTAACCCCTTTCCTGCCAACAGCCAATGTGATGGCAGATGTGGATGAAACTCTGGCGACTGCCAAAGCCAAAGGCAAGCTGGCGTTGATTGTTATGGGGGCAACCTGGTGCCATGACAGTCGCGGATTGGTGAAGCGTTTTCGCGATGATGATATTTCCCCAACCATCGATGAGAACTATGAAACTCTCTATGTGGATGTTGGCCATTTGGACCAGGCCCGTGCAGTGAACCAGCGTTTTGGTATGCCGTCTATATATGCAACCCCCACCGTTATGATCGTAGACCCGGAAACCGGCACCTTGAAGAATAGTAAAACCATGCACCTGTGGCGCAACGCTGACAGCATCAGCCATGATGTGACCAAGCAATATTTTGCTGATGAAGCACTGCAGGCGCGTGGGCCCGCGGTGGAGGTGGGTGCGATTTTGGCCAGCTATTACGGCGCGATCAACGCCTTTGAAAACGCCCAGGCGGCACGGTTGGTGAAAGGATATGATCTTATCGGCCCACAGCTTGCGCTTGGCCCCGGCAACTACCCAGACGGATTTGAAGCCCTTTGGGGTGAAGTGCGCGGCTTTCGATACAAGCTGACAGACGACCTGCTGGCCCTGCGTGCGCAAGCGGAAGAATTGGCCGCAGAAGGCATAAATGAACCGCTGGAATTCCCCAGCTACCCAGAGTTAAGCTGGGAATAAGCTGCACTCGCGTTTTAGGAGCCCGTGATGGAAGAGGTAAACACTTACAATTGGGCCCTTATTACTGCTGGCGCGATTGGATGTATTGTCGCTGTATTCCACGGCGTGCTCATGCAAAAGCTGATGATTAAGCCAATCCTGGCTGGAGCTAAATTGGCGCAAACTTCGCGCCGCTTGGTACCATTGCTGTTACATTTCAGCACGTTGTTCTGGTTTTTGGGAGGCGTGGCTCTGATTGTTGTGCCCTTGGTTGGAGATGCATCCGCAGTGGTAACCACATCAATCTTTGTCGGTGCCATGTACGCCTTTGGCGCCGTGGGTAACTTCTGGGGCACGAGCGGAAAGCATCCGGGTTGGGTCTTGCTTGCCGTTTCAGCTGCGCTGATTGTATACGGCACTGCAGGTTAACTCGCGCCCCGCTTCATTATTTTTTTAGATTGTTGGTCGTCTACCTAAGAGAACGACAACGATAGGAAAAGCCGATCAAGATTCTCAGATAATTTGCCTATGCATGCCTGCTGTTTACCAAAGATAAAGACTTTAGCCATAAAGTTGACGTCTTGGGGGCAGGAGGGAAGTTACATAATGAAAAACCTATTGAAAGCGGTTTTTGCCGCTGCATTAACGTCGTTGTTGCCATTGGCGTCTGTCTCAGCCAGTGATACCCAGCTTTGGAATGCATTTGCGATTAATGGCCCCGTTAGTGACGACAGTAAATTGCTTGTGTGGTTCGACGGTCACGCCCGTTCCCGCGATAATATCAGTGATCTTGGTGTCTCCATCATTCGTCCGGCTTTGGGCTGGCGGGTGAGCAGTAAGCTCTCGCTGTGGGCAGGCTACGCCAGCGTTGTTGCCCGGCGTGAAAATGCACCGAATCTGCGCGAAGATCGTATTTGGCAGCAGGCAACATTTCCGATTGGACAATTTATGGGCGGGCGTTTGTCTGGGCGCACCCGACTTGAGCAGCGCTTTGCTGACCGGGGCAATGACACCGGCTGGCGCATCCGTCAGTTCGTGCGCTTTGCCCGGCCTTTTGACGACCCCAAATATTCCTTCATTGCCTGGAATGAATTGTTTGTTGGTTTCAACGACACTGATTGGGGTGCTCGTAGCGGCTACGACCAAAACCGAACTTTTGTCGGTGCCGGTTGGCAAGTGGCGAAAAACATTCGGTTGGAAGGGGGATATCTCTTGAACCACATCAACCGTGACGGGCCGTCTAACACCACTAACCATGTGATCTCGTTCGGGATATTTGCCGCCCTTTAAGGCTTTTTTGAGCAACAGCATTTTAGCACCGGCATCAGATAATGATGCCGGTGTTTGCGTTTGGTCTATGCCTGCAGTTCGGCGAAAATCTCATCGAG
Source organism: Sphingomonadales bacterium (assembly GCA_011088215.1). Lineage (GTDB taxonomy): Bacteria > Pseudomonadota > Alphaproteobacteria > Sphingomonadales > Kordiimonadaceae > Kordiimonas. The sequence goes on from JAALKD010000045.1 coordinate 11,418, forward strand.
AATTTTGTATCCTGCACCCCAACCTTTACTCATGCCCGCCATCGCGCCTGCAAAGCATTCGACTTCCTCGGCGGAAGCCTCGTGCGGGATTTGCGAAAGGCTGACCGTAGTTTTGCCGTCAGCTTCCTCAAAGGTCACTGTCGTTAGCAAAATGCGCGGCCAATTGGGCATCATCGGGTTTGAGGCGGTGTTCCATTCGCTGTCAGTTAAAGAATAATGGTGCCAGACCATTTTCTGTTCGGCCACCACCTCCAGAAACGCCACTTTGCTACGCATGGACTTGTCAGCCCACTTCATTTCATTCAGCCAAACCCCGCCGGGGCGCAGGTCAAATTTATGAATAATTGTTTCGACGCCGGGGCCGTACCAGCGTGCCAGAGTTTCAGGGTCGGTCCATGCTTTCCACACCATGGAAACCGGCGCATCAAAAACGCGATCAAATTTATACTCGGGTAAACCTGTCATAAGTTCCTCACTATTTCTTTAAGTTTTATCAGGTGATTGCTTCATCTGCGCCAGCACGGCATCCAGTTGGTCAAAGCTATTGTCCCAGAAGGCTCTGAACTCGGTTAGCCACGCGACAGCGGCCATCATCTCTCGCGCTTTCAGGCGCGCAGGTCGGCGCTGTTCGTCAATACCGCGCTCCACCAATCCGGCGCGTTCCAGTACTTTTAGGTGTCGGGAAACCGCCGGTTGGCTAATCTCAAACGGTGCCGCTAGTTCGTTTACCGACGCCTCGCCCTTGGTTAGCTGCATCAAAATGGTACGCCGGGTTGGGTCAGCGAGTGCCGAAAAAACCGCATCCAGATTGGGTTGCTTTTGTATATAACTAAGTTGTTCCATAACAATATTGTTATATAAAGATTACGAAGATGTCAACAGATTTCAAAACGGCCCGCAATTTGTGGAGAATTGCAGGCCGTCCGCCTAAGAGTTGCTTATGTGCGGTGTGCCAGCGCCGCTGTTTAAATAAGCCCTCAAGCTATCGGTATAGAAATGATCCCACCCGGCAACACAGATATCGAAGCACAGAAGGTCAGGGGTTAGCCCGACATGTCTCATTGTGATGGTGGTGGTGCCGTCCGTTTCCTCAATGCTCCAGATAACCCGTGTGCCAAGCCATTCCGTTTCAATCTCTTTTGGCTGGCCTTCGTGCTTGTGGGAGGCCTCGACGCATAAAAGTTCAACATACTTTTCCGGTACCAGCTTGACGGCTTCGAACGTCCAGAAAGAAACCCCCGGTGGAAAGCCAAATTTGGCGCGGTCTCCAACTTGTTGGATTGTGCCCTGGGGATTGGTCCACCAGTGTTTGAATCCGTTTGTCAGCGCCGCGTATGCAGCTTTGGCATCTGCCTTTACAGCGATTGTGCGACTGAATGCAGTCATTGTGATTTCCTATTGCTTGTTGAGCGGGGTTACCAATGCCGGGGCGCGGTTTTGCTGTACCCCGGCAGCGCGTTAATTCGTGCTTTCCATGCTGCGACGTGCGGATAGTGGTTGTCGGTATCGCTGAATCCGAGAGCGTCCATGATGTCGGGCTTTTTATCAACCGCCCGTTCGACCAACCGCACTTCAGGAAAGGCAACCGCGTCTGCCGCCGTGGGCCCGTTGCCGGTGAGGAAGTTTCGCCCACGAAGCAGGGATTCCAGAAAACTGAACTCGGCGTGCATTGCGCGGGCAGAGGTGTCTAGTGCGTTTCGTTCGTCTGTGCCGCTCGCTGGAAGGGGCTTGTTTTCCACCAAGATAGAAAATAACAAGCCGTTGCCTGCCGCACGCAGATAGTCGCAGCATTCCAGCGTTGTTTGCCAAATCTCGGCAGTTTCCGTCAGAGTATGGCCAAAAAGCGGTTTTTCAGGATATGCGGCGTCGAGCCAAGCAAGACAACCGACTGAATCGCGCACGGTGATGGCGCCGTCTTGCATTACAGGCACGGTACCGCGTGGGTTCAATTTTAGAAAGTCAGGCGATTTATGCTCGCCTTTTGACGCTTCTAGATACCGGATGTCATAGGGTAGTCCCTTGAATGTAAGGCCTAGTAGAACCCGCCATGCGCGAGGGGCGCCGCTAACGGTGTGAACGATTATAGTCATTATTTCTGTCCTAACTCTTGCGATCGAATTTTCTGATTGGTCAAAAATTGACGTTTTGGTATGATTTCACAAGTAGGCAGAATTTCCGTATATAGTATGTTTTTTCATACTATTGTTTTTAAACAACAACTTAATGGATAAAATAATTGAAATGAGGCAAGTAAGTTCAACAAATGATTTTCAGGACAGCAACAACCCACAGTGTCCTATGCCGGATATTGCACAGTTGATTGGCGGTAAATGGAAGCTGATAATTCTGCAAATTCTGATCTTCCAGGGAACCAAGAGGTTTAGCGAATTGAAACGGGCAATTGAGGGTGTAACGCAAACCATGCTCACGCAGCAATTGCGCGCTTTGGAGCGTGACGGGCTGGTTAACAGGAAGGTTTATCCTGAGGTGCCGCCGCGTGTTGAATATAATGCAACAAAAAAAGGATGCGACCTAACCGTGGTGTTTGAAGCTATGCATGATTGGTGGGTCAGGAACGAATAAGGTACGCTGAAGCCATAAACAGACTTAATGCAATGTAATGGTTTGGCCGATGTTAATCGCACGGAATGCAGTCGGTGCCAGCCCTTCGCGGGTGCGGGCAGCGGCAAGGCGGCGCGGTGGGTCCATCGGTTCTTCGGCAGTGAGCGGATAGGTACCCCAATGCATGCCTATGGACTGCAGCGCGCCGATATCCTTGTGAATCATCACTGCTTCGTCTGGGTCAACATGATAGGTCTTCATGAAGGCGCGCGGATCGTATGCCCCGATGGGGATAAGCGCCAGGTCAACCGGGCCATTTTTCGCGCCTATTTCCTTGAATTGTACCGGGTTATAGCCGGTATCTCCTGCAAACCACAGGCTTTTACCACCAATTGTTAGATGCCAACTGGCCCACAGGCTCTTGCGTCGGTCATATAGGCCGCGAGCAGACCAATGCTGCGAGGGTTGGGCTTCAATGCGCAAGTTAGGGCCGGTGCGAACCGGGTCGGCCATTTGCCACCAGTCCAGTTCCTGCACCCGGTTTGGCATTATCCCCTGATCAAGAAACCAGCCGCGAAGTTTTAGCGGCACAAAATAGTAAGGATGATTGCCCAGCAATTTGACTGCGGTATCGTCTAGATGGTCAAAATGATTGTGGCTGATGATGACGAAATCGATTGGCGGCAACAGGCTATAATCAACAACATGCGGTACATACCGCTCGGGGCCGGCAAAGGAAACCGGCGACGCCCGATCGCTGAAGATAGGGTCAGTCAGAATGTTTAGGCCCTGATACTGGATCAGGAAAGTTGAGTGGCCCAGCCAGCTAACCTGCAGCGCATCAGGCGGGTTGTTCACCCGGTCAATCTCCAGCATTTGAAAAGGCACGTCGCTAGCCGTTGCTTCATGGTCAGCCCATTTTTCGTCGCCGAATAGACGCAGCCAAATGAAAGAGAAAAAAGTTTTATTAGGGTCTGTGATGACGGTGTTCTTGAAGCCGCGGGTGGTATGGTGCGCCGGTGCGTCCTCAAGCGCAATATCACGCGGAGTAACCGTGCATGAAGCCACCAGCGCAGCGCCGAGCAACAAGACAATGATTCTTCTAGCAGTCACAAGTTTCGCATATCCGGCCATGGTGTCATCAATAGCCTGTCTACGAAGTTGGAGTAAAGATGGATTTACGCTTTGTGTGCGGTGGCAGGAAAAAGTGATTAACTAACTAGAACTGGGTGGTAACCTCGAACCGAACCGTTGAGCCGAACGCCCGACGCTGCAACTCTGAACCGGTGAAGTCGCCGCCCCTGTTGGGATCGAAGAAGAAACGGTCGCGGTTAAAGGTGTTGCCGGTGAAACGGAATACATCCAGCTTCATTTTTACCCCGAAAAACCGTGTGGTTTCCACATATGCATTGAAGCGATAGGGGCCTTTGAAATCCAAGCGCTCGTTGCCGAAGAAGTTACCTTCTTCAAATCCGCCTTCCATATCAAGGCCCCAGGAGAACTTATGCTTGATCAAGTCATGGCGAAATTCAAAGCGGAAAAATGTTTCGTTGATGTCACTCAAGGGGCGGTTGCGCCCAATAATTTCATCAAACAGGCTGCTTTTGCGCCAAACGTAAAAGGCTTCGAACCGTCCACCGGGTAACATGAAATCCAGCGGCAACACCAAATCGCCCTCTACACCGTAAAAGGTGGCTGAGCCTGCGTTGCCGAGACCGAAAGAGCCGGGTTGTAGCTCAATTTGCTCAAGTACGTCGTTGCGCCACTCGTAAAACGGAGTAATGACAAGCGACCCCTTGGCGTTGAAACGCCAGTCAACCGAGCCCTCAAGTCGCCAGGTTTGGTCGGGGCTAAGCTGCGGATTTCCTGCCAGAACCCGGTCATCACCGGCACCGTTTGACGCAGCAAAGTCGTCAAAATTCAACTGGCCAACACTGCGGCTGGCGCGTAGCTGAAACTGTAGGTCGTCACGTGCGTTGTAGGTAACATTCAGCGTCGGCTTCACGAATTTAAAGGTTTGAGTATTGTCGGCGTCTCCAGTTACTTTGATTCGAGAAAATTCAAAGGTCAGCCCGCCGTCGATGGTCAGTTTGTCGCCAGCTTGCCATACCAGATTGGCAAAGGTCTCTGCGCGAATTTCAGCCACCTTTACGTTGGCGGATGGCACATCAAGTTCAACTGCGCCGTCTTCGTCTTCCTCGAACAGATTGAAGGTGCTTTTTAGCTGATTGAAGGCTACTTCGGCCCCAAATTCCGGCTTGAGCCGCGAGCTGCCCACCTTGCTGTAAGTGCCGCGGAAGATGGATTCGATCCGGTCTTGCGAGGTCTCAAAATCAGATAAAAATACCTGGTTGCCGACGGGTATTTCATCGGTCAGCAAACTGGTTCGGTCGCGCCAGCTTAGCTGGGTAAACCCTAGCAGGCGGATTTTCCACTTGTTAGTACCGGTTTTGGTCCAGTCTGCGCCCAGTTGAAATTCTGAATAATCATTGGTGGAATCGATCTCCAACAAACTGTCTGGTGATGTATCAGGTAGACGGTCGTCAAATGTTTCGCGCGAGGCTGTGGCATCAAACGTCTCGCCGCCAATCGTGGTGTTGATCACGAGGCGACCACCAAACAGGTCTTTGCCTGCTTCGCCAGTGTACCAAAGCCATTTGAAGTTTTCCGGGCGGGCTTGTTCGGAACTTGAGGTTAGTGTGCCGGCAGCGTCGAAACGGCGAAAGCTGGTGGATCTGGGCTGACGCCTGAGCGCGACATCAAGCTTTGAACTGGTTTCCCAGCCGTCCAGCGTGGTTGAATAGGATGTTTCAGTTTGCGGGCGGATCGAACCATCATTTTTGCGCACTAGCCTGACAATTGACGTGCCGGTACTGGCACCGGCGATGCGGATTACGTTTGCAACCACAGTTTGACCCGCTGAATCGCTGGCACCAACACCGCCGCGAATAACCTCAATGCGCTCAACTTGCGCTGCTGGAATGCGTTGCAGCACGTTGCGCAGACCATTTTTGGAGCCGGGGCGTGCGCCGTCAATGAGAACATTGCCCGCTGTGCCGCCGAAGCCGCGCGCGTCGCTGCCACCGTCGAAAGAAAAGCCGGGCAAACGCTCAACCATATCGAAGGCATTCTGTGGAGCAAATTGTTGAAAAAAGGCTGAGTTAAAAGACGACCGGGAAGATGCGCCGGATGCAACCGTTTCAGTTTGCGCCTGATCGTCTTCGTCGCTGATTTGATCGGCGTTTACATGCGCCGATACCAGCGCTATGGATGAAACCGAAAGCGCTAGAGTGCTGCAAATTACCGCGCGGTTTAAGCTGTTAAGAGTGTTACTTCGCTGTCGCATTGTCTACCAGACTTTATTCCCATGCCGTTGATCGGCTGAGGTTTTTTAATCGATTGCCCGTTCGGTGATCGCCTAAATTTGATTAAGTGAAACTTGCGCTGTGCTTAGCCAGCAACCCCCGGTTGGTCAATCGCTTGTTTGCTAATGTTATAAAATTACATAAAGCCTCAATTGCACTTTTACCGTCATAAGCTAGGTCTTATTCGATGAACCGTTCAGCCCACAGGATGAAGCGTTCAATCGAGCAAACCAGCTGCGTTATCACATGTTCGTGATGTTAAGAGCGAGAAGGTGTTGGCGCGTGAGAATGGCGGTGAAACTAAAACTGACTAGTGACTTGAAGCTGTATGGCAGACCCTGGTGAGAAGCGGCGTTCCTGTGACCCATCAGGTGCATCGGCACGTGTTGGATTGAAGAAGAAGCGGTCGCTTTCAAAACGTGCGCCGTTCAGGTCTTCGAATTCCAGTCGGATTTTCACGCCGAAATAGCGGGTTGTTTCGATAAAGGCGGTAAACCGGTCGTTGCCACGGAAGAAATTAACTTCATCGACAAAGAACTTTGGCTCGGAAAAACGCCCTTCCAGGTTTACACCCCAGGCAATCTGATGCGCAGTAATGTCTTGACGGAACCGGAAATTCAACTTGCGGCGGTTCCGGTTGCTGATGTTGCGCTCTTCCCCAATGATCGTGTCAAAGAAGCTGGTCCAGCGCCGACGGTAGTTGGTCTCAATTTGTGCGCCCGGCAATATAAACCCAAGCGGCAGAACCACTTCTACGTCGAGGCCGGTGAAGTTGGCAGAGCCTGCGTTGCCGCGTCCTGATCCGCCAGACGGCAGAATAATTTGTTCCAGTACATCATCGCGGTGGGCGACAAAGGCGCGAATATTGAGCGAGCCGCGCTCGCTAAAGCGCCAGTCCAGCCGGGTTGAGGCACGCCATGTTTTATCGGGTCGCAGTTCGGGGTTGCCGGCCAGCACCCGGTCAACTCCCACATCATTAGATGCCGCAAAGTCGTCAAAATCCAACTGGCCAATTTGGCGTACACCGCGAACCTGCAATTGCAAGCTGTTGTTAAAATTATAGGTGGCAGTCAGGGTCAGTTTAAAAAATTTGAAAGTTTGAGTTGAATTGGCGTCTCCGGTCACCCGCAGGCGCGAAATTTCCCAAGTAAGGCCCCCGTCGATTGTCAGCTTGTCACTTGCTTGCCAGACAAGATTTGTGAAAGCTTCCGCTCTGATCTCTGCAACCTTGGCGTTGGCAGATGGTACATCGATGTCGACAACACCGTCTTCATCTTCCTCGAACAGATCAAGTGTGCTGATAAGTTGGTTATAGGCCACTTCCGCACCGAACTCGGGCTTTAATTTGCTGGAGCCTACTTTGGCGTATGTGGTGCGCAAGATCGATTCGATCGTGTCACTTTCCGCTTGCGAATCTGACAGGAATGTTTGCACGTCAGTGTTGTTTTCTTCGGTCAGCAAGGAGGGGTTAGACCGGCTTTCAAATTCGGTGAGACCAATCAGGCTAAGCTTCCAGTCTTTCGCCGAGGTTTTGGTCCAGTTAGCACCCAGCTCAAAGGCGTAGTCACTTCTGGGTTGTTCAATCACGGTAAATTCGTCAGGCCGGGCGTCTGGCAGGCGGTCGTTGAATATTTCCCGTGTGGTGAAATCGCCGGGCGCGCCGCCGCCAAAACGGGTGTTGATAATAAGCTTGCCGCCAAACAGGTTTTTGCCTGCTTCGCCGGTATACCACGCCCATTTTCCCCTGCCGTCCCGTTCTTCGGTGGTGCTGGATGTCAGGTTGCCGTCCACGTCAAAATCCTGGAACACCGCAGTTCGCGGATTGCTGCGAATGCCGGTCGACAAGCGCGAACTGGTTTCCCAGCCATCCAGAGTGGTGGAGTAGGTTAGCTCAAGGCGCGGTCGCAGTGTTCCGTTTGCTCCGCGCTCCAGCGAGTAACGCGCTGTGCCGGTGCTTGTGCCCTCAATACGTACAACGTTGGCGACCACACTTTGACCAGCGGTGGCAGATGCACCCACGCCGCCGCGTAGCACCTCAATTCTCTCAACTTGTGAAGCCGGAATTCGCTTCAACACATCTTCGAGACCGTTTTTTGAAGTGGGGCGAGCACCATCGAGCAAAACATTGCCTGCGGTGCCACCAAAACCGCGCGCGTCGCGGCCGCCTTGCAGGTTAAATCCGGGTACGCGGCGAATCATCTCCAGGGCATTTTGCGGGGCAAACTGGTCAAAAAATTCGGCGCTGTAGGACGAGTTACCGCCGTCGGTGTTTACGGCATCAAGAATACCATCTTGTTTCTTCTTGGGCTTTTTTGCCTGCACAGGCTTGTTATCAATATTAATTTCCTGCAGGGCATTGTTTGTAGTGGCTGACGCTGTGGCAATTGGCAGCGCGGGCGTAACTAGCAGTGCACAAACAGCGAGCGAGCCCAATAGGGGACCTCGTATCGATCGTATGTCCTGCATTCTCTGTGGCATAAAACTGCCATTGCTTTTGTTTGTTACGTGATGCCCAGTGCGTTGCCGCATAATTCCCCCACGGTTCCAATTGTCTCGAACCCTTTTGCCCTATAGTGGTCCCCTTACTGACCGCATCTCCAGCCGAGACGGTGCTAGTCAAATATTGCATAACACGTAAAAGGTTAAGATCAATCGCTTGTTTATGCTCGGCGCTGCTGTTGCCTCTCTCGCTCTCGCGGTGTTCACAATCACTTGATTTTATACCGGTTTGTACAAAATGGCCTTTCCTGTGAGAAATTTCTACCCATATGACCCTTTCGGCGCTGGCCAGAAAATGGTTAACCGTGTTTTTTAGGAGCAAGATTATGACCGAATTTACAGTACATACACCCGAGACAGCACCAGGCGAGGCGGGCGAAAGTTTGACAGCGGCAAAACAGGCCACAGGGTTTATCCCCAACTTGTACGCCGTGATGGCGGAGCAACCAGCTTTGCTGGATGCCTACAAAGCCATGGGCGGGTTTGTTGCACAAACTGGTCTGTCGACGGTTGAGCAGCAAGTAGCGTTTCAGGTGTCTAACTATGAGAACGGCTGCACGTACTGTGTGGCAGCGCACAGCGTGATTTCGGACGGCCAGAAAGTGCCTGCAGATGTGACCGAAGCGCTGAGGGCAGGTAAGCCACTGGCGGATGAAAAACTGAATGCGCTGGCCAACTACACCCGACTGGTTGTGACAAACCGGGGCTGGGTATCAGAGGAAGACAGGCAGACGTTTTACGCGGCAGGCTACACCAATGCCGATGCGCTGGCGGTTATCGTAATCGTGAGCATGAAGGTACTGTCGAACTATACCAACCATATCGCCGACACCCCGCTTGATGCGGCGTTCAAAAGTCGTGAGTGGCAGAAGCCGGCAGCGTAGGTGGGTAACCAGCCCTATCGGATATCTAAAGTTCCTTAGTCGTGAGTGGCAGAAGCCGGCAGCGTAGGTGGGTAACCAGCCCTATCGGATATCTAAAGTTCCTTTGGTGTACTGCGCAAACTATACACCAAAGGCAGGGCCGGCCGCCGTTGCTTCCATAACGTGCCGTCTCTGGTTCCTGGTTCCCGTGCGCTAATCTCGTTTCCCCCAGCGTGCGGGAACCAGATATTGTGCCGGGCTATGCATTAAGCGCTGCCCGGTGCACTGAAAGGTCATTTGGAGCAAGACGCTAACATTCAATGTTTCGCTGGTTTTGTAATTTTCAATTAGCCTGTTGACAGTTTCGGAAATCATTGCGATAGATTCGTCGAATTTGGCGCACCAATGTGATTCGGCGCGCTGGCCAAGTTAATAAGACACGTAAGACTACGAGAAACTGATGACCAACCTTTGGACATATAAACCACACGCCACAGCCGCAGCGCAGCTATTCATGCGTCGCGTCACGGCGATTTGTGTTGTACAGGGGGACAGGAGCAAAGTTTCATAATCTAACCTACCGATTATTGATCTTTTTCACCCCTCCCGGACCCAAGTCCCGGAGGGTTTTTTATTTTGTAACTGCCAGTTTGAAGACAAGGCCTAAAGGAAAGGCACGATGATGAGACACACAGCGATTGATACCGCCTATGACCGCAATGAATTGCAAACCATGTTTGCGATGGCAGGTATTGTGCACCCTGTGTCCAAGCATCATGGATTCAAGCGGTCTGCGAGAAAACCCGCTGGATGGTTGAGGCCGTTGCTTCCCATTGCCAAACCTCTGGCACTTTGGTGGCAGCGCAGAAGGTCAGGTACTGGCAGTCCGGCATCTGGTTTGACTGTAAAGGTACTCGATCAAAGCCCCCAGGTTCAGAACCCCCAGAGTGCGGCATCTCCCCTTATGTCGCACCGCCCCCCAGGGCGGCCGGCACCCACTGTTTCGGCGCAGCAGACATTGTTTGTTGTTCTGGATCAGATGGGTGCCCGCCACCGTGCAGCCAGCAGCGGCGAACCGCTGGCTCGTGCCTTTGAGCAGATGTTGCGGCGCGACCATGCCAGAGAACAAATTCTGGCGAAAAAGGGCCAGCGTTAGGTGTTTAACCGACAGGGGCTGCAACCAATGGGTCACTGCCCCTGTCATAAAAATGCACTATATGATATAGTATAAAGGCACCGAGAATGTTCGGTGCCGCAAGGACAAAACTATGAGCGCAGTTGTATATTTGCCGAGGATTGGCTCGGGATCAGATAAGTTCAATGACTTCAGGGCAGCGCTGCCGTTGAAGGTTGTTCAGGCACGTCGGGGCATCGGTGGTTACATCACCCTTGATCTGGGCGAGCAAAAGGGTCGTGATACCATTACCCGACAGCCTCAGTTTGACTGGCATTTGTGGGTTTATATGTGCGACTGGGACCTGTACAAAACCGACAGCCGTATTTTGTGGCGGCGCGAAAGCGACAATGCGCTTGCCGGTGCTGTGCTGGAAATGCTGAATGGTGAAATGTTGATTGCGGTAGATCACGATGAGACTGACGATTGTTTTGTTTTCAGCTTTTCTGGTGGCTACAGGCTGCATCTTGATCCGGATTTCTTCGATTATGACGGCGACGATGATATGTTCATGTTGTTCAAATTCGGAGAGCGGGATGCGCTGAATTATTCACCGGGCAAGAGATTTTACCGCGCGGCTTAGGCCGCAATCCGTGTTTTCCTGCGGTTTAACCCCAATCAAATAACCTGTTAAATCGGCCTGATAGAGCGGCAATTTTGCGCGCCTATCAGGTTGTTCAAAGGCCTCACAGCCTGCTCACCGACACGTGACCCGGGCTTTATTGGTAATCATGCCTTGGGCCCTCATATCCTGATCAGGTCAGCGAGAAATGGCCGAGGATTTTTTTGAGTTACTTTGAGTTACAGAGCAATTTTATTTATGAGGGCGATAAAATGACTATTTTGAAATCTTTTGCCGTAATGCTCGGCTTGATTGTTGGTGTTGCTGGTGCCGAATCCGTTTCTGCGCAGTCGGCAACTGTAGCGACAGGCGGTTTTACCAATGTGGACATGAGGACATCTGGCACTTGGTCGTTCGAGACTCGTGCAGACGGTGTTTATGCTGTATTGGCGTCTGACTTTAAGGCGCGTAAAGCGCCGGATTTGAAGATATTCCTGTCGAAACTGCCAGCGTCAGATGTTGACGGTGATAATGCGACTGACGGTGTCTTCGTTGCCGAACTTAAAAGTCACAAGGGCGCGCAAGCATACAAATTGCCCGCCGGCACTGACCTTGCGACCTTTCAGTCGATTGTGATCCACTGTCAGCGATATTCTAAATTTTGGGCTGCCGGGGATATTCGGTAGTTACGCCCGAATTTCGCCAATCATCAGTCGGCAATCCCCCCTTGTCGCCTGGCTAAATGATTAGTGCGAACTCTATGCCCTGACATCCCCCCCTTCTTGCCGTCAGGGCTTAAAAGGCTGCCAATTTTGGCAGCCTTTTTTCATTTTGTTGTTGGTGAAATCAGCCGCGCGGCAAGGGGCTGGGATAGCGGCAATATTGAGCAAGATTTTGATGTTTTTTTGATCCGGCAAGTTCGTTGTAGCGTATCAAGTTTATCGGGATTGCACGGCAAGCATGCACGCGGTCGTTGAAAAACCCCAAGCTTGATAGAGTGTGCGTGTGATCGGATGCACCATTCCCCTTCTGGGTCAGTCGTGCAGTCTCGGCCTTTCTGGCCCAAAGATCGTTTTTCAGCCGTCAGTTTTAATAGCCCTGATGCGACGACCCGTGTAAAGCAAGCAGGCGTTAACATGCAGAACCCCGACCGGATCGCACTGGTGGAACAATTGGGCACGGCTGGTCACCAGAATTTTCATGGTCTCAATGAGCTGGCGGTGTCGTGTTTCATTCGTCAATCTGGCCGTTGGGTTGCAACTTGTTTGATGCGCCAGCAAACGCCGCAATTGGTTCGGGTGGCTCGTTTTAATGATACATTCTGGTTCACTGATACATAAGGAGAGCTGACGCGCATGCTGCCAATGGTGCAAGCGTCTCTTTTGTCTAATTTGCCTTTGCGCCACCGCAAGCAAAGCAGAAAATTCATCAGGCTTAGAGGGCCTTGTGAACCTTGCCTTGCTGCCTGTGCCCCCAGTCCCGGACGAGTGGGGAGGGCGGGGAACCTGCCGGTGCGAAGGGATGCACAGGTCTTTAGGCAAAGCACGAAGAGACAATCAGCTCTCCTGTTATGTATCAGCACAGTGTGCTGTCCCGCTCCGGCTGTTGCGCGCGAAGCTTGTGGGTTGCTGCCGGGCAGACAAGACTAACCACCTTTCGATGGCCGCACCCATGCGGGTGGGGACTTGGTGCTGGTGGGTTCGGCCATATCGGCGAACCGGTAAGCACGTTTCGATCTGTTTGTCGGTGCGAGACAATTATTACGTAAAATGTAATTAATGTCTACATAAATAACGAAAATCGTAATTATATTCTGTAAAATAGTTACGAAGATGGTAACTTAAGTACACTATCGTCAAATTGTCGCCGCAAATACACGTTTATGATGTATCGGGCGTGCCACATAAGGCGCGATAGGAAGGCAGAGCGCCGCGATTCAAGCAATACGGTATTTAACAGTCTAAGGGGCAGACGAGGTAATTATACTAAAAGTAGAGGATTGGGGGGAGAATGAGTGATGTAGGAGCTGGCAAGATAAAAATTGCTTTAGGTCCGACCGCACCCGCGCCTGATCGTGCGCCAAAAGTTGCAGGTGGGTTCGGTCTCAACTCCGATAAAATCAACTCGTCCGGCAGGGCCGCGCTAACAGAGAAACGCCTGCCATCTATTCCTTCGCCAATCCAATTGACATCGCAGCAATTAACTATTCAGTATGAGGCTGTTTTTCAGGTGTGTACCGACGATGTACCCACATTACAACCGCAGCGATGTCTGCGGTGCGTACGACTTTATGAGCCGGCGTTTCCCTGCCGGTTCCTGGCATAGCTGCAACACCACCGCGTTCCAGTTCAATAGGTAACATAGAAAAGCGCCAGCTTTCATAGTGAGGGTTGTGGTTGGTGGGCAGGGGTACCAGCCAGTCTTCGCCGGTAGTGCTTCTGAAATATTGTCGTGCGGTCAATTTGCTATCGCCCATATCCACTATGAATATCGAACCTGGCACCATGGGAAAAAAATGTACCCGGGGGTCACCGGCGATGATTAGAGATCCCTGCCGGATTTCCTGTTCAAGGCTGTCATCGCCCATTAGATAGCAGAAAAGACCTTCGTCGCTTTCTGCGTCGGGCGGAACCGGCACAGCTGTAATCGGTGCACCATTTGGCAATTCGATCAAGTCTCCGGTGCCGGTTAGCGAGCCAAGAACAGGCAGAACCGGCCCTTCAAGCTCCAGCCCGGCTTTGGTTTTCTCGCCTGCTGCAAGGCTGCTTAACAACGACTTGGATGACATACCAAGCAGGGTGGCAAGCGGTAATATTTCATCCGCCTGAACCTCGCGCATTCCTTTGAGAATATCGGTTACGCGCGGCGGCGTTATGTTAAGCGCCGCCGCGGCATCCTTCAGCTTTAGGCCTCTCTCTTTCAAGGAAGCCCGTATCCAAGTTTGCGCTGGCATGGTGTTACTATTACGAATTTAGTAAAAAAATGCAACAAAATTTCAAATTTATTTTTCTTTTAAAATTACGAAAAACGAAATAAAATGTGAATAGCTAAATACCTTATAGGAGACCTTATGGCTTTATACCCGGCACTGCCCTTATTTACTGACGCCTATCTTGCCGACACCCGACACCCGACACCTGACAACTGAGGAGCATGGAGCCTACCTGTTATTGCTTATGTGCGCCTGGCGTAGCGATGAGTGCCAGCTGGAAGACAATGACAAAACGCTGGCGCGTATTGCGGGCCTGAGCCCGACACGATGGCGACGGCTAAAACCGGTGATGACGAAATTCTTCACTGTCCGACATGGGGTTTGGCGACAGAAAAAATTACAAACTGTTTACGGTGATGTGGCGTCGCGGGTGGCGCGAAATAAGGCCAACGGTGCACGCGGTGGCCGTGCCCGAGCTGCCAAAGCGGTTACTCGTTCCGACAATAATGAGTCTCAAAACCCCGGCAGACAAAAAGCAGATGTCCGAAGTACAAGCAAAGCAGGTAGCAATTTTGAAGCGACCAGCCAAACAACCAAAGCCAAATCCAAAACCAAAAAGAAGCTGCCGCTTGCTGCTGGTTTATCTGACAGGCAAGGTCAGGGAGTTGATCAAAAACTCTTGGCCTTTGATATTGCTGCCTGGCGAACCCGGATCGCTGCTGTATGCGCTGACGGAACAATGCTGGACGATGCAGTTATCCATTACTGGCACGCTGCCGGAGTTGACTTGGCGATGGATGTTGGTCCAACCATTGCCGCCGTTTGCAAGAGAGAGATTGCCCGCACAGGCTGCACGCCCCGTAGTCTCGGCTATTACCGCGATGCGGTTGTTGAGGCCGCGACTGCGCGGCAGAGGGCCGAGCTGAGCGGATTGAATAAAAAGCAATCACCCAAGGTGGCGCTGGCGCAAAAACGCACCTTTGATCCGGCAAGTATTGACGATTGGAAAATGTTGCTTGGCGATCCGGGCAGCCGGTTTCGCGGCGACCAAATGGCACGCAACTGGTTCATCTCCAGTGATCATCCGCTATTCAAGCCGCGCGGGCTGGGCGCCAACCCACGATTAACTACCACTTCACATATCCCGCAGCCTGTCCGCGACATATACGGTGGCGTTTGGCTGTGGCTCTAGCCACATGTCGTTGACCCCAGTGTGTTCGGCCTTCTCCAACACAACCCTTTAATTTTTTACGTTCATCAGAAAGGCTCGCCCATATGCGTTACAATTCCGTTTCCACCTGCCCGGCTCAATCCTCTTCCGCCCAAACTTCCAGAATCCACCAGCCAGCGTCCATCGCTGCAGCCCAATTCACCAAGAACGCAGACCACGATAATCCCTCCGACAGCCCGGTGTTGATATCTGGTTCTACCGTCGATAGGCACGAGCAGGCGCTGGTTTCGCTTGTCCACCGGGTTGAGGGACGTCTGGTGGGAGCCACCTGGACCCTGCGCCGCATGCCTGACCGGGAAAAAGGCTTCCTGCATATGCGTACAATGTTGTGGCCCGAGGCTGCAGCGGACACTGGTACCTATGCCCCGCAGGATATGACCACCTTGCAGGCACGGCGCAACGTTCGCCTGACTCCGCTGGAAATTGACCAGATGCAGCCGGCACTTGATCTGTTGCAGTTGCTGCCGGACCTTGCCGATCGCAAGCTTTTGTTTTGGGCCAGCTGGCATCAGGACGGTGAGCTACAGGTAAAAATTCCGTGGGCGAAGGTGCGGCGCAGTATGGACAGCAATCTGTCCCGTTGGACGATGAAGCGACGCTATGACAATGGTTTACGTTGGCTTGCTAGCATTATTTTGGCTCAAAGATAGTTTGTGCTAGGGTTCGGCTGTGTCGATCACAATTGGGGCCGATTGAATGCTCATGTCTTGCCTGCGCGGCTGGGAGGGCGCGGTAGGGTAGAGATAGGGTTTCCTGTTATGGTCAGTGCTGAGAACTTTGATCAATTCACCGCTTATTGGAAAATGCTGCAAGCCGAGTCCGAAGGGCCGCTACCTGCTCGATCGCAGTTTGACCCAAGCCAAATAACCATGCTGTTACCGTATGTGTATCTTCTTGAGCATAAGTCTCCAGAGGAGATGATAGTTCGTTTGATGGGAACGGCGCTGGACGAAATTTCGGGCGTTCCGGTCACTGGCCTCAATTATTTTGATGTTTGTCCCCCGGAAGATGTTTCGCTTTATATGGCGATAAATGAGCGTTTACACGCCCTGCCATGCGCCAGCTTGGTGGTGCGTGACATTACTTTTGAGAACGGCAAGAATTATTCGCTTTCCAGCCTAGGCTATCCGATGGCAAACGACGAGGGTAAGTTGACTTACAGCATTGGCCTGATGCTTCCGGCCAGGCAATTTAAATCAGATGATATGAATAACGGTGGTGTGTCGCACTCGGTACTGCGCGATCTAACTTACATTGATATTGGGTTCGGCGTACCGAAACATCAATTTGAAGCGTCAGGTTAGTGCTGAAAAGCTGTTAAACTGAAACCGATAGGCTCCAATAAAGAACACCACCAATAACGCCAAAAAAGCTGACCATTGCAGCCCAACATGCCACGCCGTGGCGAATTTTCGCATTTGTATAATCTTGTTGCATATTGATCGTCTCCCTCAATCAAAACGCCCGGATGCAGGAACCCCCGTTCTCCGTCACCCCTAGCCGGGAATAGCTTTATCCCCAATTTGCAGATAATTCCAGTTTAATTTTATCAAACAAACGCCGGGCGATATTCGTGACATCAGCGAAACAGACTCTCACTTTCGTTGATAGGCGGTGTATAATCTTGACCAGAAAGCCAAGATTGATGCGGTGTCTGGAAAAAAAAGTACTTGCACCGGAGGCCGGTTTGATGCAGTCTGATTCAAGCCATAGTGACTGAATTAGCTCGCTCTCGGGGTATTTCCTCGGAGCGGGCTTTTTCTTTGTTCTAATTCACTGTTATTGCAGGCGTTATAAAAAATTACGAAAATCGAAAAAATAGCTTGCACCCTGATGCATCATAGTGCACCATAGGGACAGTCAAATTGAGAAACTATGCATTGACGCCGCAGACATATGTCTGGCGGCGTTTTTATTTGGGCGTCTCTGATTGTTATTGCCGGGAGCATGTCTATGGCCATCAAGTTCGAACCACTGGAGCCTTGGGGCTCTGGAGGGGACACTGGGGACCAAGATGCAGCCAAAGCAGAATTTCTTGATCATATTGCCGTGGGGCAAAGCGTTCGCGCCGCCGCCGCTGCGATTGGTGTAAAGCCCCGTTTACTCTATAGCTGGCGCAAATTAGACGATGGGTTTTCAGCGGCATGGTCAGCAGCCGAAGAGGCAGGCACTGATATTATCGAAGAGGAAGCCTTTCGCCGCGCCGTCACCGGGGTTGAAAAACCAGTGTACCGCGGCGGTGAAATTGTCGGCCATGTGGCTGACTATTCTGATGCCATGTTGATGTTCCTGCTGAAGTCGCGCAGACCGGAGCGCTACGGGGTTTCTGCAAAAGGAGCGTCCGGCAAAACCATAGAAGACCTGAATTTGGAAGGGGCCCGCGATGCGCTTATCAGCAAATTCGGTGCGGTCACTTTCGGCAGTAAAACGGAAAAAATTTCTAGCTAGTCTTAAGAGCCTTGAAGCGGCGACGCTTTATTATGACTGGAGTTTTTGGGCACGCGCCAACCAACGCGCTCCATCAGGCCGCTGGACATACTGGCTTATGCTGGCCGGGCGCGGCTTCGGCAAAACCCGGGCGGGCGCTGAATGGGTACGCGGGTTGGCAGAAAGCGGGGGAGCAAAACGCATCGCGCTGATAGCACCGACGTTGCATGATGCCCGCGCGGTCATGGTGGAAGGCGACAGCGGTTTGCTGGCGGTATCTCCGCCGTGGTTCAAACCGGTTTATGAGCCGTCCAAACGCACCCTGACGTGGCCAAACGGTGCGGTTGCAACCTTGTTCGGTGCTGAAGAGCCCGAGCGCTTGCGTGGTCCGCAGCATGATGCGGCCTGGTGTGACGAGCTGTGCGCTTGGAAGCAGGCAGAAACTACATTTGATATGATGCTTTTTGGCCTGCGGCTTGGTCACGCGCCCAAGGCACTGATAACCACAACACCGAAACCGATACCAATTTTAAAACGGTTGGTTACCAACCCAAAAACCCGCATCACCAAAGGCACAACCTTTGATAATCTGAAAAACCTGGCCCCCGGCTTCGCCCGCGATATTGTCGCTCGCTACCGCGGTACGCGGCTAGGGCGGCAGGAACTGAATGCGGAAATTCTAGAAGATACGCCCGGCGCGCTATGGACACGCAGCCTGATAAAGATGAACCGGCTGCACCAATTGCCTGACTTTGCCCGCATCGTGGTGGCGGTGGACCCGCCTGCCAGCATCGGCGAGAAGGCCGACGAATGCGGCATTGTTGCTGCTGGCATCACCCATGAAGGGCAGGGCATCATTGTTAAAGACGCCAGCGAACGCGGTCTTAGCCCTCACAGCTGGGCCAGTCGTGCGGTGGACCTGTATCACCAGCTGCAAGCTGACCGCATTGTGGCTGAAGTGAATATGGGTGGCGCGATGGTTGAAGCTATCATCCGCGAGGTGGACGCAAGCGTGGCCTACAGGGGCGTGCATGCCACACGTGCAAAAATTGCTCGCGCTGAACCGGTTGCGGCCCTTTATGAGCAGGGCAGAGTTTCCCACTGGGGCGCATTCGAGGCACTTGAAGACCAAATGTGTAATTTCACCGGTGCGCAAACCGCCGCGGGTGCAAGCCCTGACCGGCTGGACGCGGCGGTATGGGCGCTGACCGAGTTGATGCTTGGCCGCAAACCCCTTCCCAACCTGAGGACATTTTGATGGCGATATTCGACAGACTGTTTGGCCCCAAAGATGATGCCGCCGGGAGGAGGCCGACTGAGCAAACGGGAGAGCCCAAACTGTCTCGTAAGCAACAAAAGCGCCCGGTGTGGGCGCGGGTTGGCCCCGGCAATGCGGTTTCAACCCCGCGCCGTTACGACCGGCTGGCTGAGGAAGGTTATCGCCAGAATGTGGTGGCCTACCGCGCGGTTAATCTGGTGGCCAAAGCAGTGGCCAGCATCCCCTTTGTTCTGAAGCGCGGCGATGAACGGTTGAGCGAACATCCGCTCTTGAACTTGCTGGCGCGACCAAATCCGCGCCTAAAGGGTGAAAATTTTCTCTATAATTTTGTTGGTTACTACATGATCGCTGGCAATGCCTACGCTCTGAAAGTGGGGCCGGATGGCGGCGAGCCCAAAGAGCTGTGGCTGATGCGCCCGGATACCATGAAGGTGATCGAAGGGGCAGATGGTTTGGCCGCCGGGTTCGAGCAGCATGTGCTGGGCAAGAAACAACGCTACGATGCTGGTGCGGTGCTGCACCTTAAAAGTTTTAACCCGCTGTCGGACTGGTACGGCCTTAGGTCGGAAGAGGGTGGGGTAGGAGGAGGGGGCGGGGAGGGGGGGGGGGGGGGGGGTGG